>NZ_JAQGLG010000046.1 GCF_028292965.1 Sphingomonas bacterium
TCAACGGGGATCAGGCGAAGCGAAGCTGCTCCGCGTGCGGCCATGTCCACCCGCCGATCGACCTCGACGGGTTTCGCTGGCAGGCAGTGGTGGATGAACTGCGCGCCGCCGCGGTTGAGGAAGAAGAAGCCTGGTAAGGGGACGCGCCTGCATCGACATGATGCAGGCGCCCGCCGGCGCCTGCCGGCCCATTCCCGTCCGACCCGCTAGGCAATCACCGCCGATCTGGCATAGATCGGCTCGAACAGGGTCAGAACGTCCTCGAACGCATCGACGAGCACGCGGCAATCATCATCGCTGACCGGCAGCGAGAGCGTGAGATAACCCCGGCGCGCGATGTGGAATCCCCGATTGGCGAGTTCGAGCTGCAGCAGCTTGCGGGCGGCGTCCGGCATCTGCACGTCGCCGGGGCAGCGGATGCTCCCGCTCTGGAGGTGGATTGCCATCAGCGATCCGATCCCGGTCACCTGGACTGGAACCGCGCTTCGTTCGCCAGCTTCCGTAAGCCCCTTTCGCAGCCGGTCGCCGCGTTCGTGCAGGATGCGCGCCGCATCGGCGGTGAACACCTCGCGCATGCCCGCGGCGCCGGCCGCCATGGCAAGGACATTGTTGTTGAAAGTGCCGGCGTGCGCCACCGCCTTGGGATTGCGGCTGTCGATGAGCCGCATGATGTCCGCGCGGCCGCCGAACACACCGCTCGCCAGGCCACCGCCGAGATATTTGCCGAACGTGGTCATGTCGGGCGTGATCCCGTGATAGGCCTGCAAGCCGCCCGGCGACATGCGCGATGTCATCGCCTCGTCCAGGATCAGGATGACGCCCAGTCTGGTCGCCTCGTCGCGCAGGGCATGGAGGAAGGCCGCTTCGGCCGGTATGCCGCCGCCACCGGCCATCATCGGCTCGACGATGACGGCTGCGAGCGCGTCGCTGCTCCGGCGCATCTCGCCGAGGGTCGCCTCGATGTCGTTATAGGTACCGTAGCGGTACGTGTAGGGGACGTTCATGGGATTTTCGCGGGCGGTGAAAGCGAGATTGCCGCCATGATAGCCGCCATCGAACACCATGATCTCCGGCCGGCCGGTCGCGATCCGTGCCAGGCTCAGCGCGTAGAGATTCGCCTCGGTCGCCGAATTGCAGAAGCGGACCTGGTCGCATGACGGGAAGCGCTCGCGGATCAGCCTGGCAAGCTCGGCTTCGTGCAGATTGAGGCCGCCAAGCGCGATCCCTTCCGCCAGGGTCGTCCTGATCGCCTCGTCGATGACGGGATCGGAATGGCCGTAAATGCCGGCGCCATATTCGTTCAGGAAATCGCGATACTGGTTGCCGTCCGCGTCCCAGAGCGTCGCGCCTTCGCCGCGCACGAAGGTCAGCGGAAAGGGATCGCAATAGAGAACCGACCGGGTGTTGCCGCCGGGAAGGTGATCGCACGCGGCCTCCCAGCGGGCGCGGCTGCGCGGGTTGCGGCCCTCGTAGCGCTCTTCGGCCTTGCTCACCGCCTCGCCCAGGGCGGCTTCGTCAAACTGCTGAACCATGGTGATGTCCTCTCCTGCGTCCATCGCGGTCGACCGCCGCAACATGCTCGGCGCATTCCCGGCCCGTCAGCCCGGACAGCCTCCCGGGCCGCGGAAAGCGACCGGGCAGCTCCCGGCGATCGGAACAGCGAACGCCGGGGTTAACTAGCGCTTGAAAAATAGATAGAGACCGATCTATTAGAAGTCAATCGTTCGGCGGGGGCGTGCTTCGGTAGCGAGGCGGTTCCCCCTCTGGGCGTCAAAGGAAATGGGACAGGGGAGAGACGAAATGGCTGGACGACTGTATGGGCGGATTGCCCTTGTCACGGGCGCATCGCGCGGCATCGGCCGCGCCGTTGCGGAGGCGCTTGCCGGGGACGGCGCTGCCTTTATCGGCGTGCATTATTCGAGCAATATCGCCGCTGCCCGGCAGGTCGTCGAGGCGATCGAGAAGCTCGGAACGCAGGCTGCCCTGATCCAGGCCGATCTCGCACATGATGTGGTTACCAACGTCAAGCGTGCCGTCGATCAGTTCCGCACCGAAGTCACGGCCCGGTTCGGGGAGCCCCGGATCGACATCCTGGTCAACAATGCTGGGATCGACGCGCATCGTTCGCTCACCGAGACCGACGAGAAGACCTTCGACGAGGTGGTGTCGGTGAACCTGAAGGCGCCCTTCTTCCTGATCGGCGAGCTGCTTCCCCTGTTCGCGCGCGGCGGGCGGATCATCAATCTGTCCACCGCCTATACGAGGCTCGCAGCGCCTGGCCATGCCGCCTATGCCGCCGCCAAGGGCGGGCTGAGCACGCTGACGCTCGCGCTTGCCGCTGAGTTCGGCCAGCATGGTGTGACCGTGAATGCCGTCGCGCCGGCGCTGATCGAGACCGACATCAATGCGGCCTGGCTCAACACACCGGGTGCGCGCGAGAAGGTGTCCGCGGGCTCGGTGTTCGGGCGAACGGGCAAGACGGACGACATCGCGGATGTCATCCGATTCCTTGCGTCGGACGAGTCGCGCTGGATCACGGGGCAGACCATCGAAGCGAGCGGCGGGACTAGAATCTGAGCTCCGCCGAAGCCGGGCCCCAGGGGTCCGGTCAGGGGAGGCTCAGTTCTGCTTCAGTGACCTCCTGTAGCGCCGCGAGCGTGAGGCCCGGGACCATGCTGCGCACGACGAGATGCGTCTCCGCCACGTCGAGGACGGCCAGATTGGTATAGATCCGCGTGACGACCCGGCCGGCGGTGAGGGGATAGCTGCACCGGGTGACGAGGCGCGGCGCCCCTTCTCTGGTGGTATGTTCCATGATCACCCAGATCCGCTTCGCGCCGACCGCCAGATCCATGGCACCACCCACCGCTGGCGCGGATTCAGCGCCGGTCGACCAGTTGGCGAAATCTCCGTTCGCGGCGACCTGATAGGCGCCGAGCACGCACAGATCGAGATGGCCGCCGCGGATCATCGCGAAGCTGTCGGCGTGATGGAACAGCGCGCCGCCCGCGTGGATTGTCACATGCTGCTTGCCGGCATTGATCAGCCAGGGATCCCTGTTCTCCTCGGCCGGGGCGGGGCCGACGCCGAGGATGCCGTTTTCGGAGTGGAAGATGACTTCCCGGTCGGGGGGGACATAGTCGGCGACCAGGGTCGGGACGCCAATCCCCAGATTGACGTACCAGCCCTCGGGGATATCGATCGCCGCGCGCGCCGCCATTTGCTGGCGGCTGAGCGGGACGGGGGCGTCGTTGACGGACATCACTTCCTCCTAAAAAACCGGGCCGCCATCGGCGACCTCGACGATCCGGTCGACAAAGAGGCCGGGGGTGACGACCGCGTCCGGAGCTATTGCTCCAAGGGCGACGACCTGCTGGGCCTGCGCGATCGTGAGCCGGGCAGCGCTGGCCATGACCGGGTTGAAGTTCCGGCCGCTGCCGCGATAGGTGAGATTGCCCCATCGGTCGGCCTGCCAGCACTCGATCAGTGCGATGTCGGCATGGAGCGCGAATTCGAGCACCTGCATGCGGCCGTCCAGCTCGCGGACTTCCTTGCCTTCAGCGAGTTCGGTGCCGAACGAGGTGGGGGTGAAGAAGGCGCCGACCCCGGCGCCGGCGGCGCGAATGCGTTCCGCGAGCGTGCCCTGGGGTACGACCTCCAGTTCGATCGCGCCACGCGCGAACAAGCCCTCGAACACCGTGGAGCCGGCCTGTCGCGGGAAGCTGCAGATCACGCGCCGCACGCGGCCCAGTTCCATCAGTCGCGCCAGGCCGACGCGTCCGCTGCCGGCATTGTTCGCCACGATCGTCAGGTCGCCCGCGCCCTGTTCGATAATACCTTCGATCAGCGCGTTGGGCTGCCCCACGGCACCAAATCCACCGATCATCACGACAGATCCGTCGCGCACGTCCTTCAAGGCCTCGGCAACCGTCGGCACGATCTTGTTCAGCATCCGTCCTCCTAGAATCCGTGCGGCATGAACTCGCGGCTTTCGCGCGCCAGCGACTCGCGGAATTCGGGGTGCGCGATCGCGATCATCCGACGCATGCGTTCGGCGATCGGCTGGCCGCGCAATTCGGCGGCGCCATATTCCGTCACGATGGTATCGGCATCCGCACGTGCGGTAGTCACCGGCCCTCGCAGCCGCACCTGGATACGCGACTCGCCGCCGCCCCGCGCGGTCGATGGCAGGGCGACGATCGCGCGCCCGCCGGCGGACCGGTGTCCCGCCCGGACGAAGTCGCCATGGCCACCGATGCCGCCGAGATAGGTTCCGGCCGCGACCTCGGCGTTCATCTGGCCGGTGAGATCCACCTCGACCGCTGAATTTACCGAGATGAGCCGGTCGAGCTCGCCGAGGATATGCTGCCCATGCGTGTATTCAGCAGGGCTGACCGCGATCGCGCGGTTCGCATCGGCGAAGGCGTAGAGGCGATGTGAGCCGTAGAGCATGCCCGTCACGCTCACGCCCTGGTCGCGGTGCTTGCGTGCGTTGGTGACGACGCCGCGTTCGATCAGCGCCATCACGCCATCGCCGATCACGCCCGAGTGGACGCCGAGGTCGCGGCGATCGCCCAGGCATGCGATCACCGCGTCCGGCACCGTACCGATGCCGACCTGCAGGACGGCGCCGTCGCCGATGAAGTCGGCGACATGACCTGCGATCATCCGCTCGGTCGGCGTGACGCGCGGGGCAGGGGACTCGGCGAGCGGTTCGGAGGCCATCATGACGGCATCCAGCTCACCCGGCGCGATCGTGCGGCTGCCATGGGTGTAGGGCATCTGATCGTTGACCTGACCGATGACGGTGCGCGCCGCGGCAATCGCGGCTTCGAGATGGAGACTGACGACGCCCAGGCTGTGGCGCCCGTCCGGCCCGGCGGGACTGAGCTGTACGAGCACGGCGTCGCACCGCAGGGTGCCGCTCGCAATATAGGAGGGCAGCTGGCCGAGATGACAGGGCACGATGTGGAGCTGGCCGTTGCGCGCGAACCGCCGCATCGTGCCGAGCGCGCCGTAGCTGCGCAGGCGCAGGTGATCGAGATGCTCCGGGAGGAGCGTCTCATGGGCGCCCAGGCCCATGAACAGGGTGAGCCCCGAATAGGCCGCGCGCCGCTCGACCAGCGCGCGCATCAACGCGGCCGGTTCGCCGGGGCCTTCGCCGACGAACAGGTGATCGCCGGCGCGCAGATGTTTGCTGAGGTCCATCGCGGCCGCGTCAGTAGGACTTTGGCTGGTCGAGGACCTTTTCGGCGATGTAGGAGAAGATCAGCTGCATGCTGACGGGCGCGAGCCGCGGAATCCAGCTTTCGCGCAGGTAGCGCTCGACGTGATACTCCTTGGCATAGCCCATGCCGCCATGGGTCAGGATCGCCTGTTCGCAGGCAAAATAGGCGGCCTCCGCAGCAAGATATTTGGCGGCGTTCGCCTCAGCGCCGCATTCCTCGCCGGCATCATAGAGCGTTGCCGCCTTGAACGTCATCAGGTTGGCCGCCTCCAATTGCATCCAGGCGCGGGCCAGGGGGTGCTGGATGGCCTGGTTCTGGCCGATCGGCCGGCCGAACACGCGTCGTTCCCGCGCATAGCTGGATGCCCGCCGCAGCGCCGCGCGCCCGAGGCCGATCGCCTCCGCGGCGATCAGGATCCTTTCGGGGTTGAGGCCATGCAGGATCTGCCGGAACCCCTGGCCCTCCACGCCGATGCGGTCGGCCTCGGGAACCACCAGGCCGTCGATGAACAACATGTTGGTATCGACCGCCGCACGACCCATTTTCGGAATCTCGCGCGCCTCCACCTTGGTGCGGTCGATATCGGTGTAGAAGAGCGACAGGCCCTCGGTCTTGCGGGTGACCTTCTCGAGCGGCGTGGTGCGGGCGAGCAGCAGCATCTTCGACGCGATCTGCGCCGTTGAGATCCAGATCTTCTGGCCGGTGACGACATAATGGTCGCCGCTCCGTTCGGCGAAGGTCTTGATCTCGGTGGTGTTGAGGCCGGCATCGGGTTCGGTGACGGCGAAACAGGCCTGTTCGGCGCCGCTGATAAGGGGCGGCAGCATGCGCCTGCGCTGCTCCTCGGTGCCGAACACCACCACCGGGTGCAAGCCGAAGATGTTGAGGTGCACCGAGGAGGCGCCGCTGAATCCCGCACCGCTCTCCGAAATGGCCTGCATCATGATCGCGGCTTCCGTGATGCCGAGTCCAGCGCCGCCTACGTCCGGCGGCATCGCGATTCCAAGCCAGCCGCCATCGGCCAATGCGCGGTGGAGCTCGCGCGGGAACCGGCCCTCGCGGTCCGCCTTCAGCCAATATTCGTCGTCGAACGGCTCACACAGCTTGCGGATGCCGTCCCTGATCTCGGTCTGCTCTTCCGAAAATCGGTAATCCATCGGCTATGTCCTTTACTTACTGGGTCCAATCCAGGCCGTCGGCCCCGCCGTTCCGCATCTCGTGGACGGGAAAGACTCACCTGGAGCGTGCACCCGCCGGGGTCCCGATAGACCACGGCCAGAATAAAAGATAGACATCGAAGCATTAGAAGCCTATGTGAATTCTGGACACGCAGTGGCTGACGGCGGGCGATCCCGCGTGACGCGGCTGCGGTTCAACGATGAAAAAAATGGGGAGGATCAGGATATGATGCGGAGTCATCTCTACAAGCAATCGGTGTCCAGCGGCTGCCTCGCGGTCGCGCTCGGCATGGCAGGCGCGCCCGCCATCGCCGCGGCGCAGTCAAGCCCGGCCCTGCCGGCAGCGACGCCCGCCGCAGGCGCATCGACTGACGGATCGGCGGCCGCACAGACCGCGACCGGTCCATCCGGCGGCCTGGTCGGCGATATCATCGTCACCGCCCAGAAGCGGTCGGAGCGGCTGAGCGATATCGGCATGTCGATCAATGCTCGGACCGGCGATCAGCTGGCGCAGCAGGGTGTCCGGTCGATCGAGTCCTTCTCCAAGATCGACACCAGTTTCACCTACGGCCAGACGAATTCGGGGACGCCTACCTATACGGTGCGCGGCGTCGGCTATTACGACTATTCCCTCGCGGCCTCGCCCGCGGTCAGCATCTATTCGGACGAAGTCCCGCTGCCTTATTCGGCCATGACCAAGGGCGCGGCGATGGATCTCGAACGGGTCGAGATCCTCAAGGGGCCGCAAGGCACCCTGTTCGGCCAGAATGCGACCGGCGGTGCGATCAACTTCATCGCGGCGAAGCCGACGGCGACGCTGAAGGCAGGGGTCGAGGGAACCTATGCCCGGTTCGGCGCGGTGAACCTCAACGGCTTCATCAGCGGACCCTTGTCCGACACGGTGCGCGCACGCCTGTCGGTTGATGCCGATACCGGCGGCGCATGGCAGCAGAGCGTCAGCCGTGGCGACGCTCTGGGCGACAGACGCACGCTCAAAGGCCGGCTGCTGCTCGACTGGACGCCGACGAGCGCGCTGACGGTAAGTCTCAACCTCAATGGCTGGCGCGACCGATCGGATACCCAGGCCGGGCAGCTCACCGGGTTCATGGACCCGGCCGCGGTCGCGGCCGCGTTGCCGGCGCTCTACGCCAAGCCTACCACCATCCAGAATGCGCGGGCCGCCGACTGGGGCCCTGGCGATCCGCGGGCCGACGAGCGTTTCTACCAGGGGGCGCTCCGGATCGGCTACGATCTCGCCCCGTCCGTGCAGCTGACATCCATCACGGCCTATTCGGATTTCAAGACCGGCAGCTCCTACGACACCGACGGTACGGACCTCGCAAATTACAGGTTGGTGCTCGACGGTCATATCCAGTCCTTTTCGCAGGAACTGCGCCTCAGCGGGAAAAGCCTGGATTCACGCCTAACCTGGGTGGTCGGCGGCAACTATGCTCACGACAAGGCGCGCGACATCCAGCACGTCAACGTCTCCGAGGGGCTCACGTCCTTCGCCTTTACGGGGTTCGGGGCGCCGCGCTGGGACGTGGTGGACAATCGCGCGCTGTCGCGGGTGTCGAACGCAGCCGGATTCTTCAACCTTGATTACAAGATCAGCAGCACATTGTCGGTGCATGGCGGCGCGCGTTACACCGACTCCGTCATCAATTTCGAAGGCTGCACGGCAGACCCGGGGAACGGGCTGTTCGCCGCCGGTGCGAACGCGCTCCAGAGCTTCCTGCGGCAGCAGGCCCATATCCCGGTTCCGACGGTGCCGGCGGGCGCCGGGCAGTGTATCACGCTCGATGCGAACCTGGTCCCCGGGCTGGTCCATTCCCGGCTGAAGGAGCACAACGCGTCATGGCGTGTCGGCATCGACTGGAAGCCGGTGCAGGGCGTGCTGCTCTATGCGACGGCAACCAAGGGCTACAAGGCCGGGGCCTTTCCGACCCAGGCGGCGATCTTCGCCCAGGCATTGCGTCCGGTCAGGCAGGAGTCGCTGATGGCCTATGAGGCCGGGTTCAAGACCTCATGGTTCGATCATGCGCTATCGCTCGACGGTGCCTATTTTCACTATGATTACAACGACAAGCAGATCAACGGCTCGGTCGATGTTCCGCCGATCGGCGTGCTGTTCACGCTGATCAACATCCCGAAATCGGTTGTCGACGGTTTCGAGCTGACGGCTAATCTGCGCCCGTTGCAGGGCCTGCAGCTGAACGCGTCGGTGACCTATCTCGACTCCCGCGTGAAGGGCGATTTCTTCAACATCACCCGCCCGGGAACCGTCAAGAATTTCCGGGGCGAAGCTTTCCCGTTCAGCCCGAAATGGGCGGTGCATGCAGGCGGGACCTATGACTGGTCCGTGGCGCCGAACCTTGGTGCCTATGTCGGGGCCGACTATTCCTACAAGTCGGCGACCTACGATGCCTTCGGCGAGATCGATTTCGAGCGCATCAAAGCCTATGGATTGCTCGACCTGAGGGCAGGCGTCCGTTCGAAGACATCGGGCTGGAGCGCGGAGATCTTCGGCCGCAACGTTACCAACACCTATTACTGGAACGATGCGACCGCGCCTGCCGACGCGACCTATCGGCGGGCCGGCATGCCCGTTACCTATGGCCTGCGTCTGACGCAGCGCTTCTGAGGGAAATGAGCGACGGCATCGGCAGATGCGCCGATGCCGTCCCCGGTGCGCTCGGGAGACGCGCCGCACGCACGACATAGGGGATCGGGTGCTGCGCAAAGGCGATCGGAGATGACGGTGAAAATTCTTGTCGGTTGGCTGCCAAGAGCGGTCCTCCTGCTGATCGGCCTCCTGCTGGTCAATGTCGGCCTGTCGCTCGGCCTGGACCCCGCCAAAGCGGTCGGTGTCCATGCGGAGGGTGCGGGCGTGACCCATTTGCGCGTCGCCTTTGGCGGATTTCATGTCGGCGTCGGCTTGTTGGGCATTGCCGCCGCGGCATTCCGTTCGATGACGCGCACAGGGCTGATCGCGCTGGCGACAATCCTCGGCAGCGTCGTCAGCTTCAGGCTCTACGGGATCCATGTCGATGGCGCCTCAGCCTCGAATCTGACCACGCTCGGTCGCGAGGCCCCCCCGCTCGTGCTGACCCTCGTGGCGCTGGCGGCAAATGCCTTTGGCGCGCGGCTTGGAACGATCTCGCCGCGGCCGGGCACCCGCTAGCTTCTCTCATTGGCGGTCGCGCGCCCTGCGGGCAGCGGGCCTGGCGCGAGCGGGACGCTCCGCCCGCGCCCGGATTCCCCGGTTTCAAGCGCATGTCGCGGTCATTCAGCTTGGTGTGGCAGCCCCCTTCCGGCGCTTATCCGGTTCGCGCCGTATATGGGGCCTTTTCTTGGGCGTTCATATCATTAGATGTTGACGTATAATGATCCATAGAGTTCTAAGGAATAAAGTTTCGGCAAGGGAAAAGAACATGATCCTCGTGACAGGCGCTACCGGCAAGATTGGCCGCGAACTGGTTCAGATGCTGGTGGAGAGCGGGCAGCAGGTCAGGGCGGTGACGCGCGATCTCGCGGATGCCGGCTTCGCCCCCGGAGTTGAGCTCGTCCATGCCGATCCGTCGGAACCGGCGACCATGGAGGCTGCGCTGCAAGGCGTCGAGGCGGTCTTCCTCAACCCGGCCGCCATGGAAGATGCCGCCGAGGAGCTTCTTGCCTTGGCGAAGCGCCAAGGGGTCCGCCGCGCCGTCCTCATCTCCGCCATCACCGTGGAATATGGCGGCGGTTACGAGCGGTTCGCGGCTCGCTTCAAGGCAACAGAGGACCAGGTCAAGGCCTCGGGTCTGGACTGGACCTTCCTGCGCGCCGCCGATTTCGATGCCAATGCGTTGATCTGGGCATCACAGATACGGGGTGCCGGCGCTGTCCGCGGTGCCTATGCCGAGGCGGCCACCGCGTCGATCCATCACCGCGACATCGCTGCCGTCGGGGCGCTTTCGCTCATCGGCGAAGGCCATGCCGGCAAGGCCTATGCGCTGACCGGTCCGGCGCCGCTCTCGCAGCGCGAAAAGGTGCGCTTGATCGGGCAGGCGATCGGCCGGGATGTCCCGTTTCACGAGATCACGCCCGAGCAGGCGCGCGCGGCGATGATCGCGCACGGCGCGCCCGCCGATGTCCCCGACCGGATGCTTGGCTACCAAGCTGCCTGCCTCGAGACGCCCGGGCCATCGACCAAGGTTGTTGAAACGCGCCTCGGCCGTCCCGGCATTCCCTTCTCGCAATGGGCCGCCGAGAACGCGGCAGCATTCCGCGCTTGAACAGCGGGCCGATGTGCGCCGGCGAGGGGCACGGCGGGAGCCGGAAAGGGGCCATGATCGTGAGCCCCGCCATTTCCGGCGGGCTCGGTGATGCGCTCCGGCACGTGGCTGTCATTCGCTTCGCACAGAGAGAATGGGTGAGGCGCAGTGCCGCGCACTAACGGCGATTCACGCGATCACCTTATCAGGAGCGCGCTCGAACTCTTCGGTGGACACGGTTTCACCGGGGCGAGTTGTCGTGCGATCGCGAAGGCGGCCGGGATGCCGATGTCGCTGATCACCTACCATTTCGGGGGCAAGGAGGAGCTGTATCGGGCGGTCGCGCGCCACGTCGCGGAAGAAATCGCGCGCGGAATGCCCAAGGTAGGGCGCATCCGCACGGCCGACATGTCCCCGGCGGATGCGCGCGCGCGCATCCGGACGCTGTTCGCCGCCTATCTCGCCTTGATGGTGCAACCGCGCAATGCCGCCTGGGTCGGTTTCATCATGCGCGAGCAGATGGAACCGACCCAGGCGTTCGAGGAACTCTACCAGGAAGCGATTGGCCCAATTCTGGAGGAGCTGAGCGACCTGGTGCGCACGGTTTCCCGCAACCGCTTGAGCGTGACCGAAGCGCGACTGCGCGCGGCGGCCATGTTCGGGCAGGCTCTTGTGTTCCGTCTGGCGCGGGCCGCGGTGCTTCGGCTGAACCATTGGCACGACATGGCAGGTGCAAACGCCGAGGGGGTGCAGGCGGCGGTCCGTGGCAACATCGACGCCATTCTCGATTCGATCGAATCGTCTGGCCTGGAAACTTCGGAACCGGCCCGCGCCGCTCAACTGGTCCCGCGTCCATCATGATCGCCCGCCGCCCCGCATCGGAAAGATCGAGCAGGACATCGCGGACGCTCGTTCCAGGCTGTGGTCGACATGGGCGGAAGCCGCGTGACGGGTCGACCAGTCACGCTCTCGAAGGGCCGATGGCAGCGCCCGCGCCCGCTGTTCGGCCATAACCCGGTGTCGTGGGGGACTCGCAAGAAGAGAACCGCACGCGAACAAGACATTTTAGCGCTGATCGAAGGACACATGATGATGCATTGCTTCAGGGCCGGCCGATGAGCCAGCTTCTCCTGCCGCGCTGCGGCACCCGACCAGGGATCGTCCGCATGGCAACTCCAGGCGCCGCGGCGCGCAGCGCGAAAGCCCGCGACGTCGCCCTGCACCGCAACGTCCTGGGCGTCGAAGCGAGCCAACTGAGCGCGAAAACCGTGGCGAGCGTCTCGCCCCCATCGCGGGCCATTTCCCCGGCGCGGCGCACCACCTCATGAATTTCTCGATCAACCCCGCCACTGGCGAGACGCTGGCGCACTTCGCCCTGCATGACGCGGCCGAGATCGATACGGCGCTCGACCGCGCCGTTCGTGCGCAAGGCGATTGGCGCTGGACGTCGTCCGCCACCCGCCGTGCGCTGTTGCAGCGCCTTGCGGCCGGGCTGCGGGCCGATCTCGAGACGCTGGCCGTGCTGATCACGGCCGAGATGGGCAAGCCGATCGGCGAGGCCCGTGCCGAAGTCCAGAAATGCGCCGCCAATTGCGACTTCTATGCCGATGCCGCCGCAGGGATACTGGCCGATGCGCCGGTCGCCGATGCGCCGGGTGCTTTCATCGCCTATGAACCGCTCGGCGTCGTGCTCGCGATCATGCCGTGGAATTATCCCTTGTGGCAGGTGCTGCGCTTCCTCGCGCCGGCGCTGGCGGCGGGCAATGGCGCCATTCTGAAGCACGCCGGGAATGTGCCTCAGTGTGCGCTGGCGATCGAACGCCTGGTCATCGAGGCCGGCGCGCCGGAGGGCCTGTTCGCGCATCTTCGCCTCGCACCCGACATGGTTGCCGCCCTCATCGCCGACCAGCGCATCGCGGCCGTGACGCTTACCGGCTCGACCGAAGTGGGCATGACGGTCGCGAGCCAGGCAGGCGCCGCGCTGAAGAAGCAGGTGCTCGAGCTCGGCGGCTCGGATCCCTTCATCGTGCTTGCCGATGCGGACGTCGATCTCGCCGCGTCAAAGGCGGTGACGGCGCGCTTCACCAATGCAGGCCAGAGTTGCATCAATGCCAAGCGCTTCATCGTGGTGGACGCGGTAGCAGATCAATTCCTCAATGCTTTCGCCGTTGCGACGGCCCGGCTGGTGATGGGCGACCCTACCGATCCCCGTACAAACCTCGGTCCGCTCGCCCGCGACAGCCTGCGCGTCGCGCTCGATGGCCAGGTCAGGCGCAGCATCGCTGCCGGCGCGCGCCTGGTCACTGGTGGCGCGATGCCGGAGGGGCCAGGCTCCTATTATCCGGCGACGCTTCTGGACAAGGTAACGCCTGGCATGGCCGCCTTTGACGAAGAGACTTTCGGTCCGGCCGCGGCGATCATTCGCGCACGCGACGAGGCGGAGGCGATCGCGCTCGCGAACCGGACGGCCTTCGGCCTCGGTGCATCGGTCTGGAGCCGCGACACCGACCGCGCGCTGGGGATTGCGCGGCGCATCGATGCCGGGGCGGTGTTCGTCAACATGGTGGTTGCGTCCGATCCGCGCGTGCCGTTCGGCGGGATCAAATTGTCGGGCTATGGTCGCGAGCTTGGCGACCTCGGCTTGCGCGAGTTCACCAACGCCAAGACGATCCGCCACCCCTCGGGCACGGATGAGGCAGCAGGCTGAGCTGATCTTTGCCCCCAGTAAACGGGCAATATGGGCAGGGCGTGCGACGCAGCAGCCGGCCGAGCCCGGGACGGAGGGCCGGCCGACGCTGGATTGTGCAAACGCCTCGTCGAGCGTCTCTATTCTGATTTACAGACTGTATATCCATTTGTAAATGCATCCGGAAAGCTGCGTCGAGGGTCGATGCGCTTCTACGGAGGGTGACGCATGAGCAACGTGCTGATTCTGTACTATTCGAGCTACGGCCATATCGAGGCGATGGCGAATGCGGTCGCGGCCGGCGTGCGCGACGCGGGAAGCCAGGCGACGATCAAGCGGGTGCCCGAACTCGTCCCGGAGGAGATCGCCACCCAAGCGCATTTCAAGCTCGACCAGAGCGCGCCGATCGCGCGGATCGAGGAGCTTGCCGACTATGATGCCGTCATCCTCGGCGTCCCGACACGTTTTGGAAGACTGCCGGCGCAGATGGCGGCGTTTCTCGATCAGGGGAGCGCCTTGTGGGTAAGCGGCGCGCTGATCGGCAAGGTCGGATCGGCGTTTGCCTGCACCGCCACGCAGCATGGCGGCCAGGAAACGACGCTGTTTTCGGCGATCACGAACCTGATGCATTTCGGCATGGTGATCGTCGGATTGCCGTACAGCTTCGATGGCCAGATGGGCCTTTCCGAGATCCACGGCCTCCATCGTCGACACTCACCACGCGGCGCGCATCATGGGAGAGATTGGCGTCGACCGACACGACCTTCCAGGCGGGCGGGCGATAGTCGACGCTGGCGATATAGGTTCCCGGCGAAGAGCCAACCGGTCGGCGCCCGACAAGACCCGCATCGACCTCCTCGCCTGATATCCGGGCGTCGAGAAGCAGGCCACCTGCCACCACGCTGAGACCGGGCAGCGGGCTGCCGGCGAGCGAGAGTTCCAGCCCCTGATGCCGGATGTTGCCGAGGCTGCGGAACTGGCGCTGGCCATCAAGCCCGTAATAGGGCCTCTCGATGCGGAAGACGCTTCCGACCAGGCTAAGGCCCCTGGTGAGCGACCAGCGAAGGCCTGCGTCGATCTGGCGCGTGCGGATCGCCGGGGGCGCCTCGTCGCGATTGACCGCGATGGTCGGCGCGACGTCGCTTTCCTCAAGGCCGCGACTCGTGCCGGCATAAAGGGTGAGCGCGCTGGTCACGCGAAACGCGATCGACGCGTTGAACAGGATCGGCGTGTCACGTGATTCCGGTAAGGCGCTGGCCGGCGTCACCACCGACTTGCGATAGTTCGAACGCTGCACGCCGAGATTCACCACCCCGACATGGTCCCAGGATCCTTCATAAGCCAGCCCGTAGGTGAGTTGCTCGACGCGGTCGCGCGTCTGGGTGCCGAACAGGAATGAAGGCCGCGGCGTGAAGTCGGCGGTGTCGATCCTTCCCTGCGTCAGCGCTGCCGCGGCGCTGGCGCCGTATCGGCGGCTCTGGTCCCGGGCCCAGACCGCCAGGTGCACCGCATGCTTGCGCGGGCCCTCGGCGAAGGTCCGCGACAGTTCCAGTTCGCCGCTCGTCGCCTTGGCGCTTTGGTCGCGCTGGGCGAGCACGACCCGGTCCGCCGCGCCGGTGGCAAGCGTGTTCACGAACAGCGGCGCATAGGAGAGCGGTTGCGAGGTGGTCGAGCGGAACAACCCGCCGCGAAGCCGCCATGGTCCGCGTGTCACCTCGCCGATCATGCCATAGTTGAAGTCGGTCCCTTCGCTCCGCGCCCAGTGCTGGCCCGTGAAGCGGCGCGGATCGATTGCCGGCGGCAATCCGCCGGCCAGCAGGATGGTCGGCGCCGCCTCCTGGTCGTGGTTGCGGATCCTGCTCCAGAAGGGGGTGATGCGCAGCGTGTCGGACGGTCGCCAGTCGGCGATCAGTGCCGAGGAAAGCGTGTCCGCGGTGCCGCCATACCAGTTGTCGTAATGATAGAGGCCAACACCCCCCGCCAGGCCGACACCGGGCAGTACGCCGTGCAGCTGGCCGTCGGCTTCGATCAAATGGCCGCCGAAGCTGTCGGCCTGGCTGGACACCGACAGCACGCTGTGATCGCCGGGCCGGCGCAGCTTGAACTCGGCGACGCCGCTCGGGGCGGGGAAGGGGTGGCCGAGCACCGATGGTCCGACGAGGATGCGATAGCCGTTGATAAGCCGGCTGGTGAAATTTCCCTGCTGGTCGAAATACAGTCCGTCCATCCTGATATTGCCGGCCGCACTCGGCGAGAAGCCGCGGGCGTTGCCGGGGTCATACAGGCCGAGATTCTGGCCGCTCACGTTCAGACCGAAGGCGTCCTCGGCCTGCGCCACGGTATTTTCATCGACGCGCTGCGCACATGCGGCCCCGGGCAAGACGACGATGGCCACGAACATCCAGAAGGACGTGACGCGTGGCGCGCATCGCCCTTGGTGCCGGCACTGGCCCGCAGGTCGGATGAGGCTCGATTGGGCGCCGGATGTGCTGGTCTTTTCTTGCATGGCGCCGCCTGCGATCGGCGGAACGTCCATGCGACCCGAATTCTGCCAAGCGTCGAAACCGATCGACCAACGCCATGGTAAGTCGAAAGTACCCGGGATGCAGCACGAAGCTCAAGCGCCGGTGATGGCCGGCGGTCGACCAGCACGCGCCGCTTCATAGAGGTCGGCAGAAGAAAGGGCAGGCTGATGAAGATGCCCGCTGGGCGCCGGCCCGTGGCCTTCGTCCGGCGAGGTGCGCTGACGATGCCTGGAACGAGTCTTCCGCCCAAGCTTCAATTCGGATATACAGTCCGTATATCGGATTCGTGGATTCGGCCTGAAGCATGGCCACGGGCAGTGCGTGAGGGCGCCGAATCCGTCCGTAGCGGGCCGTCCCCCCGCGTCGACGGTCAGAACAGAGAGACAGGAGAATATTGATGGACACCATCCTGGTCACGGGCGGAACCGGCACGGTCGGTCGCCCTCTGGTGAACATGCTCGGCGAACTGCCGGTGGCGCTCCGGGTTGTCGCAAAACAGCCTCCCGCGTGGCCGCTTCCCGACAACGCCCGATTTGCCGCCGCCGACGTTGAAGACAAGACGGCAATCGAACCCTTGCTCGAGGGCGTAACGGCTATCTTCATCCATCCTCGCGCGACGAAGCTCGCAGCGGGACCACTTCTCGATCTGGCAGCAAGACAGGGCGTGCGCCGCGTCGTCGCTTATTCCGCGATCAACGTCGATGAGCCGGAGGCCGACCAGCCGTCACGGTTCCAGGGTGACCGCAACAAGGAGGTCGAGGAAGCAGTCGTCGCCAGCGGGCTCGACTGGACGGTTCTTCGGCCGGCAACCTTCATGACCAACATCATTCAGATGTGGGGACCCCAGCTCGCGCGTGGCGATGTGATTTACGGCGCCTATGGCGACGCCCGTGAGGCCGTGCTCGACCCCCGCGATCTCGCTGACTGCATCGGTCAGGTGCTCGTCGAGCGATCGCATGTCGGAGAACGGATCGAGCTGAGCGGTCCGCACACGCTGGGGTTCCGGGACATGGTGATATTGCTTGGCCAGGCGCTTGGTCGACCGATTATCTTCCAGGAAGTCCCTGCCGACACCATTCGGGCGCAGATGGTTGGCGCAGGGATGCCGTCCGATTTTGTCGATAGCTTCCTGAAGCGCAGTGAGCGACTGACCCGCGAGCCGGGCAAAGCAGCACCAGGCGTCAAACGGATTCTCGGCCGAGAACCACGGAGCTTCAGTGATTGGGCGAGGGAGAATGCGGCGGCGTTTCGACGGCAGCCGAGCTGAAGGGAAGGCGGGCCGGGCTGACCATGGCGAAGGCGAGGTGGACAACCGCGCTGGTCGGGGCCGATCAGGCGACGTCGGGGCGGTAACGCTGCAGGAAGTCCTTGGCATCGGCCGCGTGGCCAAGCGGTCCGACAAGGGCAAGATAGCCGTCGGGGCGGATCAGGTAGAAACGATCCTCCCCGGCGTAATTGGCGCTCTCCGCGATACCATTACCCGGTGCGTCGATCCCGATCACGACCTGAACCCGATCATCAGACTGTAGCGGCACCGTCGAACCGCGATTGCTCGCAGCCACCGGTTGGTCGCGCGTGATCAGCAGAAGCGTGAATCGGGTCGGATCCAGCAGCGCATGGAGCCGCTTCGCACCCGCATTGTCGTGCACCTGGACCCATGTGTCGGGCGCCCGGTCTCCGGCGCGCAGGACATCGCCAGGGCCCCTGAGGGTCGGCACGGGCAGTGCGCGATAGCTGACCCCGATCTGGCTGATCGTTCGGCGCGCGACGCGCTGGACTCGCTCCAGCGCAGTGATGCGCGGGGCGATCCGATCGCGGAAGAATCGCAGGAACGGCGATTTGAGCGATACGATGCGCGTGAGCAGTTCGGTCTTGCGCAGAACGCCCCTTTCGACCGGGTACCGCTCCGCTTGATAGGTAGCCAGCAGATCGGGCGCAGCATCGCCACGCAGCACGAACGCAAGTTTCCAGCCAAGGTTGAAGGCATCCTGGATGCCGGTATTCATCCCCTGCGCGCCAGCGGGACTGTGGATATGCGCGGCATCGCCGACCAGAAAGACCCGCCCATCCTGTAGCCGTGACGCCAGGCGGCTGTTGACCTTGAAATAGGAAGACCAGCGCATACCCGACAGGCGAAGCGGCGCATCGACGCGCCGGGCAACAATAGCTTCGATTTCCGCCAGTTGCGGTTCGGATCCGGGGTCTTCGGAATGGGATGGGATCTCCGCTATCACGCGGTGGCCGCCGCTCATCGGGAAGATCGCGAGCAGGCCATCAGGCGAGGTAAAGATATGGAATTCGTCGTTCGTTAGCCACGACTCCATGTCGAGGTCGGCCAGCAGGAACTGCTGGCTGAGGGTCTTGCCGTCGAATTGGAGATCGAGACCCCGTCGCGTGGCGCTGTGCGCGCCGTCGCAGCCGACGAGATATTCGCACTCGATCTGTTCGGAGGCACCATTACCTGTACGCGTGACGAGTGTGACCAGTTCGGGTGTCTGCTGGAACGAGATCATCTCGACGCCGCGCTCGACCTCCACGCCAAGCTTGGCGAGTGCCTCGCTCAACAGCCGTTCGGTCTCGGTCTGTTCGAGAAAGAGGATATAGGGATAGCGGCTCGCCAGAAGGGCCAGATCGAGGTGGACGAGGCGTCGCGAGCCGGCATAGATATTGCCGGCGCGCCCCTTGTGTCCCCGATCCACGAAGGCATCAGCCAGGCCGAACATGTCGAGCATCTCGAGCGTGCGTGCCTGAATGCCGATCGCGCGCGACGTCGCTGCTGGCTCCCGCAACTTTTCAATCAGTCGAACCTTGATGCCGGAGCGCGCGAGGCTCAGCGCAAGGGCAAGCCCGGTCGGTCCTGCACCGACGATCATGACGGGCCGCGACGTGCTCACGCGGGCAACTGGCGGTGGCGGCCCATCTCACGCATCCGGGTCAACGTCCCGCCATCACCCGGGTCCATGTCCGGCGCGCCTGGCTTGTCAATGTGTCACTGGTCGTTCGACGGCAGGGTCTCCCCAGTCGCGGGCCGGCGAGCTGTCGTCCGCCGGCCGCGGCGGCAGTGCGTGTCAGGGGGGATGAGACGCCCATGCGTCAAGCCCGGCCGTCGTCGCGCGCGCGCGCCACGTCTCGACAGGCGCGCTTCAGCAATGCGCACACCGCGCCCGGCTTTCGCCCGACGCTCAGCGACTGAAAGCTTGCATAGGCGGTGAGCGAGAAGATCAGATCCACCATGTCGCGCTCGTGCCGCGCTGACTGGCCAGGATGGAGGCGGCGCACGATCGACTGGACCGTCGGCCTCCTGCGTTCGGTGCGATCGAGTACCGCCTGGCCGAACTCACGGTCGATCGCCACCGCATCCTGCAGGCGACCGACCGCCGGCTCGAAACTCCAGAACTCGCAGAATATCTCGATGAAACGGTCAAGCCCGCGCCAGGGGTCAGGATCGGTGGTCACATCGGCCAGGCGTGCGAGTCTGCCCCGCAGGGCGATGTCCTCGAATATTGCCTCCAGCAGCCCGCTTCGCGAGCCGAACTGGTTGTACAACGTAAGGCGCGCCACTCCGGCTTCCCTGGCAATTGCCTCGAGCGAGAAGTTCGCGATGCTCCCCTCTTCGCGCAGGAACCGCGTCGCGGCGTCGATCACCAGTCGACGTTTTTCGGCAGCGGCAGCAGCTCTGACAGGACTCACATAGGATCGGCTCGTCGCGCTCATCATTTGCATCCAGTTTACATAGTGTATAACGAACATCCGTGCAATACGGAGCATTCGACCTTAGCTCATGTCAGCCATATCTCATCCAGCTTCCGCAGCCGTGCAGCAAGCACATCCTGAGGCGGCGGGAAGCGTCGCGCGCCCAACCACCCTTACAATGAAAAAGGGGTACGCAATCTACCTCGGGGCCGGGCGGCGAAACAGCGACCAATCCTCCTTCACCTCTTCGCCGGGCTCGGCACGGCCTGGCCTCCCTTTTCCCTGACTGGAGAAAACAATGAAGTTGTTCGCCTTGTTTGCGGCCGCTCTGGTCCAGATCGCCTCCGCCCCGGCACCGGTAGTCTTCGGGCCGGGCGTGATCTCGGGGACGCAGGACGTCGATGCCGCGACTTTCTCGCCGGACGGCAAGACTGTGTTCTTCGATCGCTCGATCGATGGCGTATCGACGATCAGAATGTCACGGCGCAGCGGCGAGACATGGTCCGCCCCCGTGACGGCACCCTTTTCAGGCAAGTGGTCGGACAAGGATCCCGCGATGGCTCCCGACGGTTCGTTTCTCGTCTTCGATTCCAATCGCCCCGCCAGCCCCGGCGGCAGCGCGCTCGACCTGGTACGCACGGATGGATCGGTCAGGGCCGGGCAGGGCAACCATCTCTGGCGCGTCGATCGCACGGGCAGCGGCTGGGCCGAGCCAGTGCCGCTTCCGGGGGTCGTCAATGACAGCACGCGGATCTATTCACCCAGCGTCGTGCGCGACGGCAGTGTCTACTTCCAAAAGCCGGACGCGGTGTCGCGCGTTTTTCACCTGGTGCGGTCGCAATATCGCGGCCGAACCTATCAGGCGCCAGAAGATGTGGTGATCGGTCCGGCCGGTGCCGACGAGCGCGACCCGGCCGTCTCGCCCGATGAGCGCTTCATGGTGTTTAGCGCAAACTACGGGCCGAAGGGGCAGCCGAACCGCCTCTACATCACTTTCAGGGAAGGTGGTCGCTGGGGCCCGCCGACCGACCTCGGTGACGCAGTCAACCATGACGGGGCCGAAGGACCCCATCTCGGCGTCGACGGACAGTCGGCATATTTCGACAGTACCGCGCCGGCGCCCGGCGCTCCGGCCGGCGTCAGCCGCATCTGGAGACTTGATCTGAGGCCCTGGTTGCGCGCCCACCGGTGATCGGTCGGGTTCGTCGCGACGGCTGTCACTTGCTATCGCGCCGGCCACAGCAGCCGCATCTTGAACCGGGGGCAGTATGACGAGCGAGCAGCACTATCACGCGTTGATCGTCGGCGGCGGCCATGGCGGCGCACAGGCGGCGCTGTCGCTGGTGCAGGGCGGCTTCACCGGATCGATCGCGATCCTCGGCGAAGAACCCGAGCTGCCGTACGACCGTCCGCCATTGTCGAAGGAATATCTCGCCGGCGAGAAGCCGTTCGAGCGCATGCTGCTCCGCCCCGCCGCGATGTGGGCCGAGCGCGGCATCACGATGCTGCTCGGCAAGAGCGTGACGGCAGTCGATGCGGAAGGACATTTCGTGACCTGCGCGGACGGATCGACCGTTGCCTATGGCACGATGATCTGGGCGACCGGTGGCAGCCCGCGCAACATCTCGTGCACCGGGCACGACCTGTCGGGCGTGCACACCGTGCGCACCAAGGCCGATGCCGACCGCATGATCGCCGAAATGCCGAATGTGCGCGAGGCGGTAGTGATCGGCGGGGGCTATATCGGTCTCGAAGCCGCCTCGGCGCTGAGCAAGTTCGGAAAGTCGGTAACGGTGGTCGAGGCGCTCGACCGGGTGCTGGCGCGCGTCGCCGGCGAGCCGCTGTCGCGCTTCTACGAGGCCGAGCACCGCGCGCACGGCGTCGATATAAGGCTCGGCACCGGAGTCGCGGCGCTGACTGGCGAGAACCGCCACGTCACCGGCGTCGAGCTGGTCGATGGCGAAGTGATCCCGGCGCAGATGGTGATCGTCGGCATCGGCATCGTGCCCGCCGTCGGCCCGCTGGTCGATGCCGGCGCGGCGTTCGGCAACGGCGTGCGGATCGACGAGCATTGCAAGACGAGCCTGCCTGACATCTACGCGATCGGCGACTGTGCGGAGCATCGCAGCGTCTATGCCGGGGGCGAGTGGATCCGGCTGGAATCGGTGCAGAACGCCAATGACCAGGCAAAGGCCGCGGCGCAGGCGATCACCGGCAACCCGTCACCCTATGAGGCGGTGCCGTGGTTCTGGTCAAACCAGTACGACCTCAAGCTGCAGACCGTCGGACTGTCACGCGGCTATGACGAGCTCATCGTGCGCGGGAGGATCGATCGGGCCGGCTTCTCCATTGTCTA
>NZ_JAQGLG010000091.1 GCF_028292965.1 Sphingomonas bacterium
ACCCTGACGGCGTGGAAAGCGGCGCCGGTGGCGCAGGACCAGCACAACGCCGAGCGGAATGGCTCGGGTTCGATGTGGCTGTCGGGTGTCGTGCCGAATGTCACAACCGCGGATATTCGTATCAACCCTGCCAGCGCCGCCGCTACCATCGCAACGGCCGGCATTACACAGAACTCGGTCGATGCTTGTCTGGCGCGGCCTCGCGACTATGCCGCTGGCATCGCGCATGTGAAGCACATTGCTACGGCGACGCCGGTGTGGGATGGGATGGCTTAGTGCTGGGAACGCTGGGTCATATCGCCGCGGGCTGCCGGATCGCGCTGATCCTGTTCGCGGCGATGACCCTCCTTGCCGGGCATCGACCCGAGGGACGGCCGAACCGACTTGCAGCGGTGCGATGAGAAGTGCCGCCTGCTTGTCCAAGTTCGCTTCTTGATCTGGGTCTAACATAGGTAGTTGCACGCGTAGTACCGCTTTGGGTAGCAGGCCGCGCATGGATGACGTGAGCTATCTGCTAGCACAAGCGGAGCGCTGCCGGCGACTGGCAACGCATATCGGGCCACCCAACGAACAGCCGCTGCTCGACATGGCGGACGAGTTTGAAGCGCGCGCTCATGGGATGAAGGGCGATGATCCGCCCTCGCCCATCCAGACCATGATTATCCCGGACTAACGCCTTGCACGGCTTCGTGGACCGCGGCGCCGGTTCATGCGTTTTTCACGCATGGAGTTCGATCGCCGCGAATCTCTGCGGTTACGCCGCGAGGCAACCAAGCAGATCTTATCCTTAGTCACGGAGGAAAGGATCGCGCGCGCGTCGTCACGCGAGCGGATGCGCGCCGCAAGTGAGGAGGTGCTCGCTTGGGTGCGCCCATCGCGAAAAAGCCCGGCTGGTTAGGCCGCCTACTTGCCCGGGAGCATTTTCGCGCGGCGAGACGCCTTTTAACAGCCGAGATTGGCTCTACCTCAAGGGACCTATATACGTGTGTGAGCTAGCGATTGCACAGGATTCAGAAAGCAACATAGGTTATGATCCTGCAATGCCGTGACTTCTCGCGGCGATTGGGGACGCTCATGCCCAAACAAAACGACGCGGCATACTACGCCAAGCGGGCCGATGACGCGCGCGCGATGGCCGAGCGGGCAACGACACCGGCTGCGCGGACGATCCACCTAGCTCTCGCGGCGAAGCATGACGCCAAGGCACTTGAGGCCAGTATGGGCGCAAAAGATAAAGCCTAGTGGTCCGGGCCGCCGCGCCCCTCTTTAGCCTTTCGTCGCACCGCCACCGCCCGGCCGATGGTCGCCTGAGCACGCGCCCAGACTACACTCGCGCTGATACGGGCCTCCAGTAACATCTCGCGCAGTTCGTGGTTCCGCTGCTTCAGATCGTCCGACATGCTCCCGGATAACAGAAACCCGGAAGCGCCGCCTACGCCTATGGGCCCGATATACCTGTACGACCTAAGGCATGTTAGGGCGCCCATCCAGCGCTCGTGATATTACCAAACCGATCATGCGAGAACGCATCGCCCGCTCCATCGAACGCGCACGCGAGACTACGGCCGCCGCTGTGGAAGTTTGCTTAAAGGCTCAAGACACTCGGGCTCACTTGGAGCTCACAAGGGCGCGGCTAAGGGCGTTGCGGCAGCGGCCATAGGAGCAAGGGTGATATGGTCGGTGCCAGAATGCGCGAACGGCCAACGATGTTTACTGGGGCCTCATCCGGACCAGCATCGCAAGAGCCCCGCCGTCGACCGCGCCCAGCGCGACGCCGATCATGGGGCGATGAAATGCAACACCGATCGCGGCGCCAACTACCACTCCTGCGGCGACGATGATTGCTGTCTTCATTTGGCGAAATCGTCCCATGCGCTCTCGGCATCTTCGATCGCCTGGAACACGTCTCCATCGGCCTGTTGTGCGCGAAGATGCTTGCGCACCGCCTCTGGGTCACCGTCCTTGGGAAAACTGCGATCGGCACGTGCGGCGGCCGCTAACCCATCGACCCAGTCGCCTCGATCCTTCTGCGCGAGGAGCCAGCGGCCGAACGGCTCGCGCCTCGCCTGGTATCGATCCTGATCACCGTCGCTGTTCATAGGTCCTCCGAGTCGGCTGATTGATAGCATAAACTGCCCATCGCGTTGTTCCGCTAATGTTCTAACCGAATCATGCGGCGCTGTGCATGGAACTGTGACAATATGGCGCCGGCGTCGCGGCTCGCCATGCTGGGGAGCTCCCGGGTCGCGACGCCGACCCTTGCGCAACGATTCGGTGTGACGCGGCGTTACGCGCGTATCTGACCGAGTGGAGCGCTCCATGTCGATCAAGCAAGCTATCCAAGGCAAATGGTGCCTTTTGATCGAAGAAGAACCCTATTCGACCGAGGGGCGCACGCTGCTGATATTCCGCGACGGGCTACTGCTCAACGGTGACGGCGTGATCGGCCCCTACAGCGTCCACGCGGAAACACTCACGGTCGAACTTGCAGATCGCGTGAGGCTCGCGGTCAACCCCGGTGACCCGGAAACTGACTTGCCCGCCTCTACCGTTCCTTCCGGCGCGACCCGGCTGCCGGCGATCGTCACAACCTCATTTGACGATGGCAGCGACGATCTGCTCGAATATGCAACGCTGATCCGCCAGACCGACTAGGTCGCGATGAACGCGGGATTCTGGCGCTTACGGGCGACAACGTGCGCTAGGCGGTGCCGCGGCGCGCACCGAAAGGGAGGTCCCGAGGCGCCGCGACGTGAGCTAAATGCAGGCGGCGGAATTTGGTTCAATCGCGCGCGGCGTTGGTGCTCCGCGCCGTCGACCGCAAGGGATATGCCCGAGACGATCGATGCAACACGCATCACGGCGACCCTCGATCCCCACGCCCTAAGCGCTTCCCGGGTTACGTGCAGATAGCCACCTATCGGCGCCGGTCAATCACCTGGCGCTGTGTCGGGCGCAGCAGCTGCCTTCGCCTCATAATCCCGCGCGATTTCAAGATGAATGGCGCGAGCCGCCGCAGTGGTCGCTTCGTCGGCCTGCTGCCGCGCCCTTGCCGCCCAAGCGAGATATTGCTGTTTCTTTTGCCGATCCGACATCACGCCACGAGCCTGAGGTTGCCCGCCTCGATTCACCGGGAGGACGAACGAGGCGGACATAGCGCCTTCTATGTGTTCCGGCGTGGCGCCAACGTGACGGTCGGATTACCGTTGCCCAATGTGGCGTGACTCACCGCGGCGACAACGTTAAATCATTGATCATGAGCGAGATAGAAGGCCGGTGGCGGATGGTTTTCGGCGGCCCGCCGCCTGCAAATACTCAAGCTTTGATGGCGCGTGAATCGGCGGCAAATCGGAACTGAACCGCGCCGGGTTTGCCGGAGGCTCCAACTCCTGAGAAGGTGGAGCCCGTATGAGCAAGACGCCGAACAAGTTTGCGCCGGAAGTCCGCGATCGCGCGGTGCGGATGGTTTTCGATCACGAGCGGGATCATCCGTCCAGATGGGCGACCGTGGTATCGATCGCGGAGAAGATCGGCTGCGTTCCGCAGACACTGCATGAGTGGGTGAAGAAGGCTGAGGTCAACAGCGGCAAGCGCGCCGGTGTCCCGACCGAGGTTGCCGACAAGGTGAAGGCGCTCGAGCGCGAGGTCCGTGAGCTGCGGCAGGCCAACGAGATTCTGCGCAAGGCGTCCGCATATTTTGCGCAGGCGGAGCTCGACCGCCCGTTCCGGCGATGATCGCGTTTATTGACGATCACCGCGATGCCTATGGGGTCGAGCCGATCTGCCGTATCCTGCCGATCGCCCCATCCACTTACCACGAGCGCGTCGCGCAGCGACAGGATCCGACACGCCTGTCGGCGCGGGCGCGGCAGGATGTGGCCCTCAAGCCGGAGATCGCGCGCGTGTTCGCCGAGAACTTCGCGGTCTACGGCGTGCGCAAGGTTTGGCGGCAGATGATACGGGAGGGCGTGCCCGTCGCCCGCTGTACGGTCGCGCGGCTGATGCGCGAGATGGGCTTGGCAGGAGTGATCCGGGGCAAGCCAGTGCGCACCACTATCAGCGACAAGGCGGCGCCGTGCCCGCTCGATCACGTCAACCGCCAGTTTTACGCGCCCGCGCCGAACATGCTGTGGGTGTAGGACTTCACCTACGTCGCGACCTGGGCGGGGTTCGTCTACGTCGCCTTCGTTATCGATACCTATGCTCGGCGGATCGTCGGCTGGCGGGCCAGCCGGACGGCGCACGCCAGCTTCGTGCTGGATGCGCTCGAGCAGGCGCTGCATGATCGCCGGCCGGCGCATCGCGGCGGCCTGGTGCACCACAGCGATCGTGGGTCGCAATACGTGTCTATCAAGTACACCGAGCGCCTCGCCGAAGCCGGGATCGAGCCGTCGGTCGGCAGCGTCGGCGACAGCTACGACAACGCTTTGGCCGAGACGATCAACGGCCTCTACAAGGCCGAGGTCATCCATCGCCGTGGACCCTGGCGATCCTTCGAAGCGGTGGAATACGCGACCCTCGAATGGGTCGACTGGTTCAACCATCGCCGGCTGCTGGAGCCCATCGGCAACATCCCGCCGGCCGAAGCAGAAGATCAGTATTATGCTGCCGCAAGCAATATCGATATGGCAGCGTAACTCACAACCCAACGCCTCCGGCAGACCCGGCGCGGTTCACAGGCGGTCAAAAGTTGAGTGCCGTTCAATCGTCGAATTCTCGCAGCTGAGAATGCGCTGTTAGCCGTTGGCCGTATCGCGCCGTCACTCGCGACCAAGGCCGAGCTGGCCCGATCGGTTGATATTACGCGACCGATGCGCCTCAAGAATGCGGAGGAACTGGCGGTCGATCAGCAGTTGCTCAACGGCGCTCGCCATCGGGCCCGTGTCATCCTCCTGTCGTCTGGTTTTGGTGGACGATTGCGTATGGCAAATCAGCACATACAATGGCGAAGGTCGAGGCTAGGCTGGAGCGCTGATCGGCATCGGCCGGCTCCTGTGCACCTCGCCGTGTGGCCGGACCGCGGGTTGCAAGATTGGCTATTCGAAGTGGCTGACAAGATCACGATCCATGCCATCCCGGCGGCGGATGAATGAACGGGGGGAAACGCAGCGTCGCGCTCCAAACCGGTCGTTCCGCTTTCCACCCAAGAATCGGTCATAGAAACGAAGCTGCGTAGCGGGTTGGCTCAAACGCTCCCGCGAGAGGTCACCAAAACCCAACTCCTGTGGTACCAAAATGTGGTACTAAACCGAGCGCCTCCCAAAAAAGGGAGGTTTTTCAACACATTTTCCGCTTGCTTGGTGGAGCTGAGGGGAATCGAACCCCTGACCTCTGCAGTGCGATTGCAGCGCTCTCCCATCTGAGCTACAGCCCCGCTCCACGCGCGACGGGCTTTCACCCATCGGGAGCGCCGCCTCTAGCGAGCCTTTTCCGGTGATGCAACCGGCTTCCCGGCACCCCTGAACCTTTCCCCGCGATCAACCGCCAGCCCAACGCGTCGACCTGCGGCGGGGGCCTTCCAAGCCACGGAACCGAAAGGTGCTTTCGTCCTTTTTGTCTGCGGGTCGAGCGACGCGGCGAACGCCGTCGCGGGTGCCGTCCGCAGGATGGAGGATCTGGACATGGGTTACGAACGCTATTCCCGGGGCAGCAATCCCGGCGATTATTACAACCGCAGCAACGACCAGGATTTCGACCGCGATTACGGCTCCGGCCGCGATTCCGGCTATTCAAGCGGGCGGCAATATGAGGCGGCGGGCGACGGCCGCAACCGTGAACGCGACCGCGATTATGGCCCGCGCGAATATGGCTATGGCCGCTATGCCCAGCGCGATCGTTTCAACGAAGGCCGCGACGATGCCGATCAGGGGGCCGGCTATCGCGGCAGCTATGGCGGAGACCGCCACCGCTTCGCCGAGCGCGGAGCCCGTCGCGAGCCGGGCGACGACCGCAGCTTTTTCGAGCGTGCCGGCGATGAGGTTCGTGCCTGGTTCGGCGATGACGAGGCCGAGCGCCGCCGCGAACAGGATGCGCGTCGCGATGAGGCACGCTACGGCCATGACGACAATTATCACAGCTGGCGCCGGAGTCAGATCGAGGCGCTCGACCGCGACTATGACGAATATCGGCGCGAGAACCGCACCCGGTTCGAGAATGAGTTCGGCACCTGGCGCAACGAACGCCAGACCCAGCGTGGCGCACTCGGCCGGGTGACCGAACATATGGACGTGGTCGGATCGGACGGTGCGCATGTCGGCACCGTCGACAAGGTGCGCGGCGACCGTATCGTGCTGACGAAAAGCGACAGCGATGCCGGCGGCCGCCACCACTCGATCCCCTCGCGCTGGATCAGGTCGGTCGACGACAAGGTGACCATCGCCAAGACAGCCGACGAGGCGCATGCCCATTGGCGCGACGAGGATCGGAGCCAGGCGCTGTTCGGCGATGACAACAGCCGCGGCGAGCGCGATATCGGCGCCACGCGCAATCTCAACCGGAGTTTCTCCGGCACCTATTGAGGGCCTCGCCCTCGACAGGCATCGGGCCCGGGCGGCAACGTCCGGGCCCTTTTGCGTCTCAGAACCTAATGCGCGTGGCGATGGGCATTGGCGATCCACCGGGCGACGTCGGCAAACGGGATCACCGCGTTGAACGAGATGCCGGCATATTCGCCGCGCCGCCAGCGCACCGTGCCGGGCAGTCTGGGCAGTCCGTTGGCGATCAGGACGACGTCGCTCTTGAGATCGTCGGGCTTGCCGAGGCGGAGTTTGGCGCCGCCCTGCGAGATGTTGCACAGCAGGACGGGCTGATACTGCCCGTCCGAGCGCAATCGCGCCGGGCTGTGCACCTCGACTCTGGGCAAGCGCGATTGCTGGTCTGCCGCCACGGGATCGCTACGGTCGGCCAGCACATCGGCGACGTTGACGGGCTGCGCGAACTGGATGCCGACCAGCCGGTCGCGCGACCACACGACATGGCCGCGCACCGAAATCTCGGATTTGAATTCGATCGTCGCAGGATCGCCCTCGTTCAGGTTGGAATAGACATGCGCCATCAACCCGCCGGCGGAGATGTTGCGGACGAGGCACAATTCCTCGCCGCACGAGGTCCGCAGGATGGCGGTGCGCAATACCGACAGGTTGCGCTGGGACTGGCGCCGCTCCGGTGGCGCCGGCACATCATCCGACAGGGAGAAGACCGTCATTTCGGCGTCGCGGCCATGCTCGAGCATCTACACCTCCGTTGCGCGTCGGGGCGATCCCCATCGCCCCGGTGGCGCCCAGCATGAGCCCGCCCTGCCGGAGAAGTTGATCCTGATTGCTTTGCAATTCCTTAAGTTTTGCAAGAGAATCCAATAGATAACAGCGTTTTAAGAATCATTCGCCGTTTCGCGCGGACAATCAGATTGCGCCGCTGAACGTATCGCACTGTCCCGGATCGCCCGTGTCGAGGCCCTTGCGCAGCCACGCCATGCGCTGCGCCGAGGTGCCGTGCGTGAAGCTGTCGGGCATCACGCGTCCCTGCGATTCCTGCTGCAACGTATCGTCGCCGATCGCGTGCGCCGCGGTCATGCCCTCTTCAAGGTCGCCCGGGTCCATCCGGTCGCGATTCTTCGCCGCCCACACACCGGCATAGCAATCGGCCTGCAGCTCCAGCCGCACCGACAGCGCATTGCCCTCGGTCTCGCTTGCCCGGCGCTGCGCGCTCGCCACCTTGTCCGACGTGCCGAGCAGATTCTGGATGTGATGGCCGAATTCGTGCGCGATGACATAATCCTGCGCGAAATCGCCCTTCGCACCGAAGCGGTTGGCGAGTTCGCCGAAAAAGCTCGTGTCGAGATAGATGCCGCGATCCTGGGGGCAGTAGAACGGCCCCATCGCGCTCTGCGCCGCGCCGCAACCGGACTGGCCGTTGCCGCCATAGAAAACCAGCTTCGGCTTGGTGAAGCTCTCGCCCGATTGCTGGAAAATCGCCGCCCATGTCTTGTCGGCAGAACTCAGCGCGTTGCATGCCGCCTTGCTCCCTGCGTCGAGCGTACAGCTGGACTGCACGTCATGGCCGCCCTGCTGGCCGCCCGAACCGACTTGCTCTGTCGGCGCCGACAATTGACCACCGCCGCCGCCGAGCAGGTTTAGCCCGCCGCCGAACACCGCAAATACGATCAGCAACACCACCACACCGCCACAGCCGAACCGGCTGAACACCAGCGGCAACAGCCCGAACAGCATCCCGCCGCCGCCACCACCGCCGCTAAAGCCGAGCCCACCGCCACGGCCGCGCTGATCCTCCACATCGATATTGGGATCGAAATCGTCGAGCCGCATGGCGCCCTCCCGGGGTTTTGTTACCGCTCCGGCATGAATGCGCGGGGAGCCTCAGGGTTGCAAGCGAGGGGCTGACGGCGATGTCATCAAACTTCGATTGATTGCCGCGCTGCAGCACGCCATGGACGATAGCGATGGCCGATACCGAGCCCCCGCCCCGGTCCAGCCGGAAACGCCGTGCCGCCGCGCTGCCTCTGCCCGATTGCGTGGCGCTGGTGCTGCAGGGCGGCGGCGCGCTGGGCAGCTATCAGGCCGGAGTGATCGAAGGCCTTGCGGCAAGCGGCATCGAGATCGACTGGGTCGCCGGTATCTCGATCGGCGCGGTCAATGCCGCGATCGTCGCCGGCAACCCGCCCGAACGCCGGGTCGAGCGCCTGACGCGTTTCTGGGAAAAGGTATCGAGCTCGCTGCCGAGCTTCCCGATCTTTCCCAATGACCAGATCCGCGAGTGGCTGCACGAATGGTCCGCCGGCTTCGTCATGGCCGCCGGCGTGCCGGGTTTCTTCACGCCGCGGATGATCCCGCCGCTGATGGCCACGCCCGGCACGATGGGCGCGCTGAGCTTCTATGATTCCGCCCCGCTCAAGGCGACGCTCGACGAGCTGGTCGACTGGGACCTGCTCAACAACGGCCCTGTTCGGCTGTCGGTCGGCGCGGTCGATGTCGAGAGCGGCAATTTCAACTATTTCGATACCAGCCAGACGCGGATCGACGCGCGTCACATCATGGCCTCGGGCGCGCTGCCCCCTGGCCTGCCGCCGATCGAGATCGATGGCCGGATGTGGTGGGACGGCGGCCTGGTGTCCAACACGCCGCTGACCCATGTGCTCGACAACCAGAGCGAGCCGCTGCTCGCCTTCCAGGTCGATCTGTTCGCCGCCGCGACCGAATGCCCGAAGACGATTATGGACGTGATGGCGCGCGAGAAGGAAATCCGCTTCTCCAGCCGCACCCGGCAGATTTCGGACCAGGTGATGAAGCTGCGCCAGGAACGCGAGGCGATCCGCAAGGTCATCGCCAAGCTGCCGCCCGAACTGCGCGACGATGCCGATGTGAAGGCGCTCGCCGCGCGCGCCGCCGAACAACCGGTCAATCTCGTCCATTTGATCTACCGCGCCAACGAATGGGAAGGCGGCAGTCGCGACTTCGAATTCTCGGCGCGAACGATGCGTGAGCATTGGGCGGCGGGTCGCGCTGCGGTCAACGAGACCATGGCCAATGCCGAACTGGTCGCGCACAATATCGAAACCGGCAGGAGCGCGTCGTTCGATCTCGCGCTGCGCCCGCAACTCATCCCCAGCACGGAGTAAGCCATGTTCCTCAAGGGCAAGACCGCGATCGTCACCGGCTCCACCTCGGGCATCGGCCTGGCCTATGCCAAGGCCTTCGCCGCCGAAGGTGCCAGCGTGGTGATCAACGGCTTCGGCGACGCCGCCGCGATCGAGACCGAGCGCACCGCGCTCGAGGCGACGAGCGGCGCCAAGGCGCTGTACGATGCGGCGGACATGACAAAGCCCGAAGAAATTCAGGCGATGGTGAAGCGCTGCCATGCCGAGATCGGCGGCCCCGACATCATCGTCAACAATGCCGGCATCCAGCATGTGGCGCCGATCGAGGATTTCCCGGCCGACAAGTTCGAGGCGATCATCAAGATCAACCTGACCTCGGCCTGGTATCTGATCCAGGCAGCGGTGCCGCTGATGAAGGCGGCGAAGTGGGGCCGCATCATCTCCACCGCCTCCGCCCACAGCCTCGTCGCCAGCCCCAACAAGAGCGCCTATGTCATGGCCAAGCACGGCATTGCCGGGCTGACCAAGACCATCGCGCTGGAGACGGCGACCCACGGCATCACCGTCAACTGCATCTCGCCGGGCTATGTCTGGACGCCACTGGTCGAGCGCCAGATCCCCGACACGATGAAGACGCGCGGCCTGACCCGCGAGCAGGTGATCAACGACGTGCTGCTCGACGCGCAGCCGACCAAGGAGTTCGTCACCTCCGAACAGGTCGCCGCGCTGGCGCTGTTCCTGTGCCGCGACGAGGCCAAAGCGATCACCGGTGCCAATCTGTCGGTCGATGGTGGGTGGACCGCCGCCTGAGAGATGTTTGAAAACTCGCAAACGAGTTTCGGCGGCACCGGCCCGCTCCCCCACCCGACCGCCCAATCAGGATATTCTGTGGGAGGTCGGGTGGGGGAGCGGGCCGGTACCGCAAAATGCGCCTTCAGCGCATTTTCAAACAACTGTGAGCCCCATTGCCGCTGTCGCCGACCGACCCTAGGGTAGCACCAAGCCCAACGAAAAACGGTCGCGTGAACAGAACAGCCCTTGCCCTCGCTTTATGCGCCGCCACGACGCTCGGCGCGTGCCATCACCGCGACAAGCATGTCGCGGGCCCGCCCGCCCGTGCCGACTGGCACCGCGTCGTCACCGAAGCCGATCGTGAGCGGCTGCGGACCTGGCACACGAGCTGGGTCGCGGCGATCGCCAAGGCCCGCGCCGCCGGCAAGGGACCGCAGATCGATGCGCTTGCCGCCCTGTTCGACCCCGATCGCGCCATGCCCGACGGTGCGCTGCCGCCGCCCGGCCATTATCATTGCCGCGTGTATAAGGTCGGCGCCGATGGCCCCGCGATGCAGGACTTCACCGCCTACCCTGTCGCCGATTGCGTGATCGAGGCCGAGGGCGAGGTATCGAGTCTCTATCAGATTGCCGGCAAGCAGCGCCCGGTAGGTTTGCTGTTCGACGACAGCCCGTCGCGCGCGGTGTTCCTCGGCACTTTGGTGCTGGGCGATGAGACCAAGCCGATGGTCTATGGCCAGGATACGCAGCGCGATCTCGCCGGCTTCGTCGATCGGATCGGTCCGCGCCGCTGGCGCGTGGCGCTCCCTTCGCCGCGCTTCGAATCGTTGCTCGACGTGGTCGAGCTGACGCCGGCCGAAGCGTCTAAATAACCAGCCCGAATTCGTTCACCACCCAGGCATAGATTTCGGGCAGATTCTTCTCGACGCTGGCGCGCTTCAGCGGCTGGCGCGCCGCCTTGCCGTAGAGCGTGACGCTGCCGCACATGGCGAAGAACTCCCCGCAATCCTTGAACATATATTCGTTGGCTGGATAGGCGCCCGCGGCCTTGGCGGCGTTGTAGAAGGCGATGATTTCCGGGTTGTCATAACCGTGCGCCAGCTTCTCGAAATGATAGCGGTGCAGCAGTTCGTGCAGCAGAACCGGATTGTCGGCCGGCACCGGTCTGCGGCCAAAGATGACGCCCGTGTTGGAAGCGCGCGTGCCTGTACCCGTGGCGAGATCGACGACGATCGGCTGCGCAGCGAAGAACGCCATGGCTTCAGGCTTGATCGCCAATCCTTTGACCAGCGCGATCTGCGCCGCGAGCGAAGCGGCGGTGTCGGGCGATTGCGGCCCGCTTTGCCAATCGACGACAAACCCCGGCGCCGGCACCGTCGGAGGCTGTGCCACCGGGGGGACCGGAGGTACCTGCGTGACGGGTGGAACCGGCACCGTCGGCTGGGTCTGGAGGGGAACTTCCTGTGCCCAGCCGGGCACCGACCACAAGGCCGCGGCGCCGAACGCACCCGCCAGCATCTCACGCCGTGACAAAGCCATCCGTCCGTCCCCCTGCAGCTTCTACGTGCCCGCGATCATGCCTTGACCGGTGCCCGATGCAAAGTGGCTGCATCTTCCTGTTTTTCCGGTCGGATATAGATGGATGACAATTCCGGGATCGCCTGTTTCAGCTCGGTCTCGATTCCCTCGATCAGCGTCTCCGCCTCGCCCATCGTCAGGCTGTCGCGAAAGTCCGCGCTGATCGCGACGAAGATGCTGGTCGGCGCGGTGTGGATGGTGCGGACATGGTTGACCGAGGTGATCGCCGGATGCCCGTCGACGATCGCGCGGACGCGCGCCACGATAGCCGGGTCGGCGCCTTCGCCGATCAGCAGCCCCTTCGCCTCGCGCGCCAGGAACCCGGCGACCACGCCGAGCAGCACGCCGATGACGATCGAGGCGACCCCGTCGATACGCGGATCGTTGAACGCATGGCTCGCCCAGATGCCGACCCCGGCGATCACCAGGCCGGCCAGCGCGGCGGTATCCTCGAACAGCACGATGAAGCCGGCCGGGTCCTTCGAATGCCGTACCGCGTGCCACCAGCTGCCCTTGCGATTGGCGGCGGCGAACTCGCGCATCGCGACGAACCATGACCCGCCCTCCATCGCCAGCGCGACGCCGAGCACGATATAGTTGATCAACGGGCTGCTCAGTGGCTCGGGCTGCTTGATATGCTCCCAGCCCTCATAGATCGACACGCCGGCCCCGACCGCGAAGATCAGGATCGCGACGACGAAGCTCCAGAAATACAGCTCGCGGCCATAGCCGAAGGGATGCGCCTCGTCGGGCGGCTTGCGGCCCTGGCGCTGCCCATAGAGCAGCAATACCTGGTTGAGGCTGTCGACCACCGAGTGGAAACCCTCGGTGAGCATCGACGAGGAACCGGTGATCGCGGCCGCGATGAACTTCGCCACCGCGATGCCGAGATTGGCCGCCAGCGCCGACAATAATACGAGGTTGGATTCGCCTTCTTTTTGCGCCGACAATGCCGCTACTCCCGATTTAGCAAGCGCCGCCATAGCGGCCTTGCGGGATTAGCCAAGCACGGCGCGTGCACGACCATAGGCGAAATAGACCAGCAGCCCGGCCCCGTTCCATATGAGGAAAGACTTCTGCGTCACCACCTGAAGGCTGGTGAACAGATAGAGGCAACCGATGATCGCGCCCGGCGCGACGATCCAGGCCGCCGGCACCCGGAACGGCCGCCGCGCCGCCGGATCGCGCCGGCGCAGCACCAGCACGCAGGCCGCCACGGCGATGAACGCGCACAAGGTGCCGGCATTGGCCAGGCTGGCGATCACGTCGAGCGGGGTCAGCGCGGCGATGATGCTGACGAAGATCGCCGTCACCAGCGTGATCCGCGCCGGCGTGCCGCGCGTCGAGATCTGCGCCAGCGCCGGCGGCAGAAAGCCGTCGCGCGCCATGACCAGGAAGATGCGGCTCTGGCCGTAAAGGAAGCCCAGGATCACCGTCGGCAACGCGATCGCCGCCGCCGCCGCGACCACCGTCGCGACCTTGGGCTGGCCGAGCGAACGCAGGATCAGCGCCAGCGGTTCGGCGCTCTTGCCGAAAATCTCGAAATGCACCGCGCCGACCGCCGCCGCCGCGACGATCATGTAGATCGCGGTGCAGGCGACCATCGAACCGATGATACCGATCGCCAGGTCGCGCTCCGGATTCTTCGCCTCCTCCGCCGCGGTCGAGATCGCGTCGAAGCCGTCAAAGGCGAAGAAGATGATCGCGGCCGCGCCCATCATGCCATATTTCACACCACCGGCACCGGCCGTGCTGCCATAACCATAGGGCGTGAAGGGATGCAGGTTGGCCGCGTCGAAATGCGGCAGTGCGACCAGCACGAACAGCGCCAGCGTGACGATCTTGAGCGCCACCAGCGCGGTGTTGATCCGGGCGCTCTCGCGCGTGCCGAGCGTCAACAAACCCGCGACGACGGCGATGATGAACACTGCCGGCACGTTCACGCCCCAGCTGGCGACGTGGAACCCCTCACCCATCGTCGGACCGTGCGTCATCCATTCGGGCAGATGCACGCCCAGCCCGCCGAGAAACCCGACCGCATAGCCCGACCAGCCGACCGCGACCGTCGACACCACCAGCGAATATTCGAGGATCAGGCTCCAGCCCACCACCCAGGCGATGATCTCGCCCAGCGCGGCATAGCTATAGGTATAGGCGCTGCCCGAAGCCGGGATCAGCGTCGCCATCTCCGCGTAGCACAGGGCCGCACAGGCGCAGATCGCGCCGGCCACGACGAAACTCAGCAGGACCGCCGGCCCGGCGCGGTCGGCCCCGACGCCGATCAGCGTCAGAATACCGGTGCCGACGATCGCGCCGACGCCCAGCGCGACGAGATGCGGCCAGCTCAGCGTGCGCGCCAGTTGGTGCTCGGGCCGCGCCTCGGTGACGATCTTGCGGCGGAAAAGACTGTTCATGCGGCCCCCGAGGTTCGTTTCGGAGAGACTAACGACTTAACCCACACGCGCCAATGCCCCGACGCGGCACGCCTCCGATCAGAACAGCAGCTTGCGCACCGTCAGCTTTAGCGCCCGGCCGGTGGGATCGAGATAGGCGCCCTGATAGCTCAACGGCACCGTACCGGTCTGGTCGGTGACGCGCTGGCGGGTGTTGAGCACATTGGTCACCGCCAGCCCGACGCGAAGCCCCTTCGCCCAATGGTGCTTCTTGAGGAAGTCGAGATTCTGCGTGAAATCGTCGAACAGCCGCACGTCGAACTTGGCCAGGCTGCCGAAATGCAGCGTGCTGAACGTGCCCGCGGCGCCGCCCGTCACCTCGGTCGCGCTCTGCCAGTTGGCGCTCAGCCGGAAGCCGAGGCCATTATTGCTGTAGCCGGCCTGCCCTTCGATCTCGTGACGCGGCTGGCCGCCGCCGGCGCCGGTCGCGCCGCCATTGAGCAGGTCGATCGGCGCCACGCCATTGGCCACCGTCACCCGGTCGACGAGATGCGCAGTATAATAGACCGCGAACTGCGCGCGGCCGCCGGTCGCGCCGGCGAGGCGATTGGCGAAGCCGCCACCACCACCGCGCCCACCGCGACCGCCACCGCCGCCAGCACGACCACCGCCCGGCGCGCCATCACCACCGACGGGTGGCGTCACCGTCGGCGCGGCGCCATCGGCAGGCGGCGGCGCACCATCCGCCGGC
>NZ_JAQGLG010000223.1 GCF_028292965.1 Sphingomonas bacterium
GGACCACAGCCGAATGTCCATGCGCCGCGGGCGGTCATTGGCGGTGGGGATCTTGTAGGTCGAGGGGGCGTGGGTCAGCAGCCGGCCGCGGCTGTCATAGACCAGCTCCTCCGCGGTCAGCCACCCCATGCCCTGGATGAAACCACCCTCGATCTGGCCGAGGTCGATCGCCGGATTGAGCGAGCGACCGACATCGTGGAGGATATCGACCGCGACGACGCGGTGCTCGCCGGTCAGCGTGTCGATCACCACCTCGCTGAGCGCGGCGCCATAGGCGAAGTATAGGAACGGGCGGCCACTGTGGGTGGCGCGGTCGTAATGGATGTCGGGGGTGGCGTAGAAGCCGGTCGAGGACAGCGCGATGCGGCCCATATGCGCCATGCGGGTCAGGGTGTGGAACGGCGTCACCTCGCCGCCGGCGACGACGCCCTCGCGGGTGAAACGCACCTCCTGCTCGCCGCAACCGAACTTCTCTGCGGCGAAGGCGGCGAGGCGGGCGCGGATCGTCTCGGCGGCGTTGAACGCGGCCATGCCGTTCATGTCGGCGCCCGACGAGGCGGCGGTGGCCGAGGTGTTGGGCACCTTGTCGGTGCGCGTCGCCGTCACCTTCACCCGGTCGAGCGGCACGGCGAAGACGTCGGCGACGATCTGGGCGACCTTGACCATCAGGCCCTGGCCCATCTCGGTACCGCCATGGTTCACCTGGATCGAGCCATCGGCATAGACCAGCACCAGCGCGCCGGCCTGGTTGAGGTGGGTGGTGGTGAAGCTGATGCCGAACTTGACCGGCGTGAGGGCGAGACCCTTCTTCAACACGGTGTTGCGGGCGTTGAAGTCGGCCACGGCTGCGACGCGTTCGTCGTAACCGGCCTGTTCGGCGAGTTCGTCGATCAGGTCGGGCGCGACATTATCGGTGACCTGCATGTGATAGGGCGTGAGGTCGCGGCCCGGGCCGTAGAGATTGGCGCGGCGCACTTCGAGCGGATCGCGCCCGACCGCAGCGGCGACCGCATCGAGCACGCGCTCGATCGCCACCATGCCCTGCGGCCCGCCGAAACCACGGAACGCGGTGTTGGAGACGGTATGGGTTAGCAAGCGGTGGCTGACGATCTCGACCGCCGGCAGGAAATAGGCATTGTCCGCATGGAACATCGCGCGGTCGTTGATCGCCGGCGACAGGTCGGCGGTAGCGCCGCAGCGCGAGGCGAGGTCCAGTTTCAGCGCGTGGATGTTGCCCTCATCGTCGAAGCCGACATCATAGGCGGCGGTGAAGTCGTGACGCTTGCCGGTCATCGCCATGTCGTCGTCGCGGTCGAGCCGCATCTTGGCCGGGCGGCCTGTGAGCGCGGCGACCAGCGCGCAGGCAGCGGCGGGGGCGGCGGCCTGGGTTTCCTTGCCGCCGAACGCGCCACCCATCCGGCGCACTTCGATGACGATGTCGGCATGGCTGCGCTTGAGCACCAGCGAGACGAGATGCTGCACCTCGCTCGGGTGTTGGGTCGAGGAGACGATGTGGATTGTATCGCCCTCGCCGGGCGTGGCGATGGCCACTTGGCCTTCGAGGTAGAAATGCTCCTGCCCGCCGATTGTCAGTGCGCCCGACAGGCGGTGTGGCGAGGTGGCGAGCGCCGCGGCCGCATCGCCGCGCGCCATGATCTGGGCGTCTTCGATCAGCGAGCCGGCGGCTTGCGCGGTGGCGATGGTGGTGAGCGCGTCGCGCGGTGTGACGCGGATGCCGGCCTTGCGTGCGGCACGGCGGGCGGCGCTGGCGGTCTCGGCGGCAACGAGGAACAGCGGCTGGCCGGGGAACAGGATGGTGTCCTCGACGAGCAGTGGCTCGTCGTGGCGGACCGGGCCGACATTGTTCTCGCCGGGGATGTCGGCGGCGGTGAACACCGCGACGACGCCGGGGCTCTCACGCACCGCGTCGAGATCGAGGCCGTCGAGGCTGGCATGGCCATCGGGAGCGAGACCGAAGGCGAGATGGAGCAGGCCCGGCGGCTCGGGCAGATCGTCGACATAGCGTGCGAGGCCGGCGACATGCGCCTCGGCGCTGTCGTGCGGGTAGGGCGCGGCAACGGCGCCGGCGGGGATGTCGGCCTCAGCCATCCATATCCTCCAGCACACTCACGGGCACGCCCGATTGCTCTGCCCAGAGGCGGCGGAGCAGATTGGCGGCGACGGTCAAACGATAGGCGGCCGAGCCGCGCAGATCGTCAAGCGGGGCATAGTCGCTGGCGATGGCAGTGGCGGCGGCCTCGAACGTCGCTTCGCACATCGGCGCACCGGTCAGCGCGGTTTCGCAGGCGGTAGCGCGCTTCGGGATGGCGGCCATCCCGCCGAACGCGACGCGCGCTCTGGTGATGGCGCCATCGGCGATGTCGAGCGTGATCGCGCCGCACACGGCGGAGATGTCGCTGTCGAAACGCTTCGACAGTTTGACGATGCGGATCAGCGCGGAGGGCGCGGGGCGGGGGACGAAGATGCTTTCGACGAGCTCACCCGCGCTGCGGTCCTGCTTGCCATAGGCGATGAAGAAGTCTTCGAGCGCGATGGTGCGGCGCGCGTCGCCCTTGCGCAGCGTCAGCGTCGCGCGGAGCGCGATCAGCGCGGGCGGCATGTCGCCGATCGGCGAGCCATTGGCGATGTTGCCGCCGATCGTGCCCGTGTTGCGCACCTGCACCCCGGCGATCCGGCGGACCAGCTCGCCGAGATCGGGATGGAGGCGGGTGAGCGCTTCGCGTGCGTCGGAATAGCGCGCGCCGGCGCCAATGGTCAGGCCGGCTTCGGTGTCCGTCACGTCGCGCAGATCGGCGACATCGCCGAGGAAGATGACGGTGCCGAGCTCGCGGTGCTGCTTGGTCACCCATAGTCCGACATCGGTCGCGCCGGCGACGATGCGCGCGTCGGGGTGCGCGACCAGCAACGCGGCGAGTTCATCGGCGGTGCGCGGGGCGAACCAGCCTTCGCCCTCACCGTGCGGCAGAGCGCGGAGGCGCGTGGCGAGGGCGGTGTCGTCGCGCGGCTCCGGGGGTACTGCCTCGCCGGCGTCGAGGATCGGGCCATAGCCGGTGCAGCGGCACAGATTTCCGGCGATGACGTCGCCGACCGCCACGCCTTCGGTGCCCGCCGCGGTCATCGACCGGCCGACCAGCGACATGACGAAACCGGGGGTGCAGAAGCCGCATTGCGAGCCGTGGCGGGCGACCATCTCATGCTGCACGGGGTGAGTGCCGCCAAGGCTCTCGACCGTCATCAGCGCCTTTCCGTCGAGCATCGGCACGAACAGGATGCAGGCGTTGACCGCGCGCCATGCGACCGTGTCGCCGGTGGGCTCGCCGAGCAGCACGGTGCACGCGCCGCAATCGCCCTCGGCGCAACCCTCCTTGGTGCCGGTGCGGCGCAGGCGGTAGCGCAGCAGGTCGAGCACGCTGTCGGTGGCGGCGGCGTCGGTTTCGATGATCTCGTTGTCGAGGAGGAAGCGGACGGTCATTTCGCCGCTCCTGAAATTGGATTCACGCGAAGGCGCGAAGGCGCGAAGAAAGATGATTTGTTCGCGCGGAGGCGCGGAGGCGCGGAGGGGGTGTAGCCGGCCCAACCCTCTTCCGTCATCCCGGACTTGTTCCGGGATACAAGGTTCCGCGTACGCTCGGGCCGTTTGGTTTGCGGCACGTTGGACCCCGGAACAAGTCCGGGGTGACGAAGTGGGGGTGTGGAGAGCTTTTTCACCGCAACGCTCCCCCGGTAATCCACGCACCGAGCTTTTCGCGCTCCGCCTTGGTCATATGCGTGGTGTTGCCCAGCGGCATCGCTTCGGTATCGACCGCCATCGCCTTGACGCGCGGCGCGACCTGCGCGGCATGGTCATAGCTGTCGAGCATCACCCCGAGCGGGGGGCTGGTGACGGCGGCATTCGTCGGGTGCCCGCTGTGGCAGCCGGTGCAGTGCGTCGCGAGGATCGGCTGGATGTCGGCATAATGCGGCGTCGGCCCCGAGGCGGTGCCCGATACGCCCTTTTCCAGCGTCACATAGGTCACGCTGACCAGCGCCATCACCACCGCCACGACGATCGCGCCGCCGGTGTTCTGCTCGCGGTTGCGCAGGTTGAACACGTGGCGCACCGCGACGCCGGTCAGGCCGAGCAGCGCCAGCACCAGCCACGGCCGCTCGGCGCCATAGGTCATCGGGTAATGGTGGCTGATCATGATGAACAGCACCGGCAGCGTCATGTAATTATTGTGCAGCGAGCGCTGCTTGGCTGCGCCACCCAGCGCCGGGTCGGGCGTGCGCCCGGCGATCAGGTCGGCGACGACCTTGCGCTGGTTGGGGATGATGATGAAGAACACATTGCCGACCATCACCGAACCGATGATCGCGCCGATATGCATGTAGGCGCCGCGGCTGTTGAACAGGCTGTCGAGCACGATCGCCATCATCAGCAGATAGACGAACCATACCATGCCGAGCAGCAGGTTGTTGGAGCCGAGCGTCGAGCGACACAGCAGGTCGTAGACCAGCCAGCTCAGCGCGATCGACGCAAGGCCGATGCCGATCGAGGCGGGCACGCTGAGCGCTGCCTTGGCCGGGTCGATCAGGAAGTTCGACGCGCCGACATAATAGACCAGGACGAGCAGCGAGAAGCCGCTGATCCAGGTGAAATAGGCCTCCCATTTGAACCAGTGCAGGGTGCTCGGCATCTGCGGCGGCGCGACCTGGTATTTCTGGTTGTGATAGAAACCGCCGCCATGCACCGACCAGACTTCGCC
>NZ_JAQGLG010000132.1 GCF_028292965.1 Sphingomonas bacterium
GCTCGTGGTCGAAAACCATCCGTACCGCGCGATCGCGGACCTCCGGCGCAAACTTGTTCGTCGTCTTGCTCATATAGGCTCCACCTTCTCAGGAGTTGGAGCCTCCGGCAAACCCGGGGCGGTTCACCTGACCGTGAGTCCTATTGCCGAGTCGTGGCTGAAAAGATGCGTTCTGGCAGCGTGCGCAGCGTGACGCTGGCGGTCGCTCAGGCCGCATGGTTCGACGGATAGTGGCAGCGACAACCTGCGTCTCTTCAAGGGTTTTTGCTGGGATACCAAACACACTTTGCAGCCGCTGGGTTGCGGCGCTCGCGAGGCAAAGGCTGGCCACTTCGATGGCTGCGAGTGCCGCCGGGTTGGCCCGAAGGGCTTGGCGCCGGCGTCAACCTATGGGATGACGCCGAATGACCCAGGCGCTTCCGTTTTCGCTTGTCGGCCGCACTGTCATGGTCACCGGCGCATCTTCGGGCCTGGGGGCGCATTTCGCCGGTTTGTGCGCGAGTGCAGGTGCCAATGTCGTATTGGGCGCGCGTCGTACCAACCGCATCGAACAGATTGCCGCAAAGCTGGAAGCTGCCGGCGGCAAGGCGGTTGCCGTGCCGCTCGATGTTGCCGATGAAGCATCGACGATTGCCGCCTTCGACACCGCTATAAGACATTTCGGCGCGGTCGATTCAATCATCGCAAACGCCGGAACCAGTGCGTCGGGTCGTTCGGTCGATACGGTCGTCGACGGGTTGCGCACGATGTTCGACACCAATCTGCTGGGTGTCTATCTGACGGCGCGCGAAGGAGCACGCCGCCTCATCGCAGCCGATAGCCGGACTCGCGGGCACGGCCGGATCGTGCTGATCGGCTCGATCACCGCCGACATGACGGGGCAGGGCGACGCCGGCTATGCCGCGTCCAAGGCAGCCGTAGCCCATCTCGGGCGCAACTTCGCGCGCGAATGGGTTCGCCACGGCATCAACGTCAACGTCGTGCAGCCAGGGTTCGTCCGCACCGAGCTTTCCGCCGATTGGTTCGACAGCCCAGGCGGCACAGACTTCATCGCCGGCTTGCATCGCCGCCGCCTCCTGGACGTCGAGTCACTCGATGCGATGATCCTCTATTTGTGTAGCGATGCTTCCCGCCAGATGACGGGTGCGACGCTCACGATCGACGACGGGCAGCACTTTTAGAGCGTGATGACATGGTTTTGACCCGTCGTGATTGCCCTGAGCCGTTCGCCGGCGAGGAGCGGCGCGCAGCGCGGGCTGGTAGCCCGTGCCAGCGCCGCGACGATGTCGGGCGGGCGGCTCAGGGCAACCGCGAAGCGGCGGGCGCCTTTTGGCGTGTGGCAGCGTCACGGTCCCCACAAAGTATTACTTTGTGGGGTGCCCCGTCACTCGTCGGTCACGGGGCACCACCCCGCTCCCTCCTCCCTCCTTGCCACACGCCAAAATCCGCTCCGTCACGACGGGTCAAAACCATGTCATCACGCTCTAACCCCCACGTCTCGCTGCGCGCCGCACCTTTCTGCCGCCGGCTTCATCAAAACGATTTGGGTAGGCCCAGCACATGGGTCGCGACATGGCTGAGGATCAGGTTGGTCGAGATCGGCGCGACCTGATAGAGCCGTGTCTCACGAAACTTGCGCTCGACGTCATATTCCTCGGCAAAGCCGAAGCCGCCATGCGTCTGCACGCACATGTCCGCAGCGTACCAGCTCGCCTCCGAGGCGAGCATCTTGGCCATGTTGGCCTCGCTGCCGCATGGTTTGCCCGCCTCGAACATCGCCGAGGCCTGGTCGACCATCAACGCGGCGGCGGTTAGCTGGATGTGCGCACGCGCGATGGGGAATTGAACACCCTGGTTGGCGCCGATCGCTCGGCCGAATACGTTGCGCTCCTTGGCATAGGCGCTCGCGCGGTCGATGAAGAAGCGCCCGTCGCCGATGCATTCGGCGGCGATCAGGATGCGCTCGGCGTTCATCCCGTCGAGCACATAATGGAAGCCCTTGCCCTCCTCGCCGATCAGATTGGCCGCAGGCACGCGCAGGTCGTCAAAGAACAATTCGGTCGTCGCATGGTTGAGCATGGTGCGGATCGGCCGGATCGTCAGGCCGTTGCCGACTGCCTGCCGCATATCGACGAGCAACAGGCTCATCCCCGCCGATGGCTTGGCCGATGCGTCGCGCGGCGCGGTACGGCACAACAGCAGCAACAGGTCGCTATGCTCGGCGCGGCTGATCCAGATTTTCTGGCCGTTGACGACATAATCGTCACCGTCGCGCCGCGCCATCGTCGTGATGCGCGTCGTGTCGGTCCCCGCGCCGGGCTCGGTCACGCCGAACGCCTGCAGGCGCAGCGCGCCGCTGGCGACGTCGGGCAGATAGCGTGCCTTTTGTTCGGGCGAACCGTGGCGCAGGATCGCGCCCATCGTATACATCTGCGCATGCGCCGCGCCGCCATTGCCGCCCGAGCGGTGCACCTCCTCGAGCACCGCGCACGCCGCCGACAGGCCGAGCCCCGAGCCGCCATATTCCTCCGGGATCAGCATCCCGAGATAGCCGGCCTCGGTCAGCGCGGTGACGAAGGCGGTTGGATAGGTGCGCTCACGGTCGAGCGCGCGCCAATATTCTCCCGGAAAGTCGGCGACCAGCCGGCGCACGCCGTCGCGGATTTCGGGGTGGCTCTCGCGGTCATGGTGGGACTCGGTCATGTCTGTTCCTTAGCGAATTCATCGCGATGCGCCAAGGAACCTCGCTATCTAGGTAGACCTGGTCTATTCACTGGCGCCAGGAGATTATGTAGCGGTGAAGCGCGAGAGGAATGCGATGATCGATAGACTTTTCGATGCGGCCGATCGCAGCCTGTTTCAAGCCCTTCTCGACGGCGCCGCGCGTGACCCGGACGCGCCGCTGATCGTTTCGTCCGCGTTGTGCCCCGGCACGTATCGGCTCGCCGACGTCGTTACCGGCGGTATACGTTTCGCCAGCGGGCTGCGCGCGCATGGCATCGGCGCGGGCGACATCGTCGCGGTTCAGCTCCCGGCGTGGCGCGAATGGATGGTCGCTTGTGTCGGGATCGCCCATGCCGGTGCGGTGATGCTGCCGATCGTGTCGATCTATGGCGCGAAGGAAATGAGTTTCATCATGCGCCAGTCGGGCGCCAAGCTGCTCGTCACGCCCGATCGCTGGCGCAGCGCCGATTATGGCGAAGTACTCACCGCATGCGGCGATCTCCCGGGACTGGCGACGCATGTGGTGATCGGCGACGCGGTGCCGGCTGGCGCGGTGGCGTGGGACGCCTTGCTGATGCGCGATGACGGCGCCGCACCCGCGCCGCGCGATCCCGACGATCTTGCGATGCTGGTCTATACCTCGGGCACGACCGCCGACCCCAAGGGTGTGTGCCATTCGAGCCGCACCTTGCTGTCGGAACTCGCCGCGGTTTCCTATGCGCGGCGCAATATCGTCGAGGTCAATTTCTCGCCCTGGCCGCCGGGGCATGTCGCCGGCGCCTGCACGATGCTGCGTTATCTCGTGCAGGCGAAAAAGCTCGTGCTGATGGATCATTGGGAC
>NZ_JAQGLG010000209.1 GCF_028292965.1 Sphingomonas bacterium
GGATCTGGCCGAGCCCGCCGAGCGGCTTCAGGAACAAGGCCTCACGGGGATCGCGCTGCGCGATGCGGACACGCGCGCCTGCCTTGAGCAATTCCTGTGCGACATAGCGGCCGAGGAACCCGCCGCCGCCGATCAAAATAACCAGCCTGTCCTTCATGCCGTGCTGCCCTACCTCAGTCCTGCCCCTGATGTATCGGGGATGTGTGCCGCCCCCTTGCCCCAGCTCAGCCCGTGTTGACAAGGCGCACGAGCCTAACCTAAGGCGCGCCCCCTACCCCGTGCCCAGATGGCGGAATTGGTAGACGCACCAGCTTCAGGTGCTGGCGGTCGCAAGGCCGTGGAGGTTCGAGTCCTCTTCTGGGCACCAGGGCCCCCTTTTCAGGGGGTCCCAAACGATCCCGAAAGCTTGAAGAAACCACGGTTTTCTGCCATAAACTGGCTCCGGAAGACCTGTGACGTGCCACTGCATCCCGATCCGATGTTGGCATCATTGTTGGTATTTCCGGGTGCCAACAATGGGAGATACCAACATGGCTCTCACCGCATTGGAAGTCCGCTCCTTCAAGGGCAGGGAGCGTCCGTACAAGGTCAGCGACTCAGGCGGCCTCTATCTGTTCGTTCAGCCCTCTGGGCAGCGCTACTGGCGACTGGCCTATCGGTGGGGCGGCAAGCAGCAAACGATGGCTCTTGGCGTATTTCCAGATGTCAGCCTTGCCGACGCGCGGGCCAAGCGCGACTCCGTCAGGAAGATTCTCGCTGAGGGGAAGAACCCGGTTTCCGCTGCTCGTGAGGAAGAGCTGGCTGCCAAGCTTGCCGAGCAGATCACGTTCCAGGTCGTGGCCGAGGAATGGTACAGCAAATGCGCGCGCGAGGGCCGCGCCGAAATCACGTTGCAGAAGCAGCGATGGCTGCTCGACTTCGCCTATCCCAAGCTTGGAACCCGTCCGATCAACCGCATCTCCGCTCATGAGGTGTATGAGGTCCTGCGCGGCATCGAAGCCAAGGGCCATTACGAAACGGCACGGCGGTTGCGCGGCACCTGTAGCCAGGTGTTCCGCTACGCGGTCGCGACCGCCAGGGCGGAACGCGATGTATGCGCCGATCTGCGCGGCGCTCTGACCGCCCCAAAGGTGAAGCATCTCGCCGCGCTCACGAAGCCGACCGAAGTCGGCGAGCTGATGTGCGCGATCGACGGGTTCGATGGCTACCGCGTAACCCATGTCGCCCTAAGGCTGGCGCCACACCTGTTTGTACGTCCAGGCGAGCTGCGTCAGGCGGAGTGGTCGGAGTTCGATTTCGAGGAAGGCATCTGGGCGATCCCGGCGGAGAAGATGAAGATGCGACGACCACACCATGTCTCGCTGTCGAAGCAGGCGCTCGCGATCATTACTGACATCCGCCCCTTGAGCGGCAAGCATCGCTACCTTTTCCCGTGTCAGGGGAAGCGCGATCGCCCAATGTGCGAGAACACCCTGAACCTCGCACTTCGACGCCTTGGCTATGGCGGAGGCCGCATGACCACGCACGGTTTCCGCGCGATGGCGAGCACGCTGCTCAATGAATCCGGGAACTGGACGCCGGACGCGGTCGAGCGGCAGCTTGCCCATGTCGACGCGAACTCCGTGCGGCGGGTCTATGCCCGAGGTGAATATTGGGACGAGCGTGTCCGCATGATGCAGGCATGGTCCGACGAGCTGGACCGCCTTCGTGCCGAAGCACTCGCTCGTTCGATGAACAGGAAGGCGGCGTGATCGCACCCCGTCGTTCGACCTCGAACAGGGCTCACACGATTGCGTCCGGGAGGATGAACGTCGGCCCGCGTTTTCACCCGCGGCTAGTTCTACGCTTTCGTCTGGTCCAAACGATGACTCACTTGCGCGACGCGTGAGGAGACCGGGGCTGATTAGCCGACGGCCCTTATCAGATTGATGATCCCTTGTCCGAAATAGGGAGAATACATTACGTTACTGTGATCTTCGTTGTAATGGCTGTTCAAGCCACACGCGAAAATCCGTCCCTGTGGGTCCTGCTTAAGCCAAGGCCCGCCACTACTGCCGCGGGTCATATTGTTGTTCATGCCGATAACCGAACTTCCGCCGACATAATTCCCGTTGCAGCTCCACATATGCTTGCCGTCGAAATCGTATGCCGCTGAAACCCAATCGCTTGGATAGCCCACCGCCTGGAGCAATTGCTGATTGGCCGCTATGTTTGCCCTCCAGCCGATCGTCCCCGTGGTCGACGCGATCGGCTGTTCCAAGATGACGGCGCCGAGATCGAACGCCGCGGCATTGGGCCCGCCCCCGGTCCATCCTGAGAGAGTATGGCTGGACGCACCGTACCAGATGCCGCGGGCCGGCTGATCGTCGAATTGCGGCATGAAGGCGACATGTGTCGCCCATTGCTGGCTATTATCGTCGAACAGGCAATGCCCCGCCGTTACGATCGCGCGGTCACCCACCACCCACGCCGTTCCAGCAAAGTCATTGCCGCCCACCTGAGCGACCATCTTTCCGATGGCACTATAGGGAAAAGCACCACGGTTGGGTACGCGTTCGGTGTCAAAGGGCGGCGCAACCAGAGCCTTGAACCACGCCGACTCTGCATCGGGCGGAGGACTCGACTTGTTGCGCGACCTCTTACCGAAGCCGCGCAACAGCGATTTCAGCTGCTCTTGGTCAATCAGACCCGGCGCAGGGTCGCGCGGCAATGCTCTTAGCGGAAAGGGCTTCGCGCCGGCGATCCGCTCGGCAGTCCAATATTCTTCCACCGCATCGCGATCCGCCGGAATCCCCAAAATCTCGGGGAGAACCATGTTCTTCAGGACAGCGGAGAAATTGGCTAAGAGTGACCGAGACACTACCGTGTTCGGATCGCCCGCCTGTGGCATGTGCATCTCCCTTGCGAAGAACCCGTTACAACCTGCTTCGCCACGGCTGGCGCGGCGACCGGGTCACGAACCTTGGCTCAGGGCGGCCTCGGCCTTGATCCGCTCCGCCTTTGCTTTGAGCAATGCGATTTCAGCTTCGATCGCCGCCGTTTCGTCCTTGGTCGGCTTCAGCGGATCCTCATCGGGAACCTGAAGCTTTTTGAGCGCCGCTTCCTTGGTCAGTTTGTCTATCTGCGCCTGAATGTCGGCAAGCTCATTGTCGCGGGCGAATTTGAGGTCGTCGCGGCTCTCGGTTTCACGTGCCTCTCGGAAGGTCGCATATTGTGCCGCGACGTCGGATGCGGTCGAGACCAGACTTTCCGCGGGCGCCTTGGTAGATTTGTAGCTGAAGGTGTCGAGCCTGCCGGTGTCGGTCATCGAAAGGACCATCTCGCGCGCCTGGAACGTACCCACGCGGAACGGGAGAAACCGGAGCTGTCCAAACTGGGGGAAATTGGCCGAAGCGATTTTAGCCTCGTCATGTGTCAGGTCGCAGACCGCCACGGCAACGGGCTGCGCGCTCGATGTAGTCACGGTGCCGCCGGCCGGGCCTTGAGAACGCGTACCGCCCTGGCCGTTGAGAGTCCCACCAGTTGTGCCGCTACCACCTTGCCCGTTTAGGCCTCCGCCCGCGGTCCCGTTCCCACCTTGCCCATTCAGTGTCCCTCCGGTGCTGCCGCTCCCACCCTGGACCTGGCCGGAAGGCGTGCGACCATTGCCGCCTTGAGCCTGGCCGGCTTGCCCGTCCGTCACAGGAGGCAGGGCCGGCGGTGCCGTAAGCGAGATTTCGCGACAGAAAAGCAGCTGCCCCTCCATCGCGTCGCGAATGAAGATGCCGCTGTCAGCGACTGTGTCGCGCGCCGCAACGAGCGTCTGATTGTCGTCCGATAGCGTGATCAAGCACTCCTGCCCGGGACTGGTTTCGCATGGCTTGAGCCCTCGAAACAGATGGACGCCCGAGCGAAGGTTCAGCTGCTTCTGGATGCACACCGCGACATTGGGAGTCGCGCCGTAGCATTCGGGGAGAAGCGCCCGCCGCTTGGTTTCTGTGTTGCTGAGCGTTGCAGGCCGCACGAGGTTGACCGTCTGAACCAGCGTCGCAAGTTTCTCGGTGTCGCTTGCGGAGAGGGGATAGGCCCCGTCCTCAGGACGGCTGGTGACGTCGGCGGACCAGGTGAAACTCTCTGAAACACTCAGCTCGCCCGCCACCTTCTCTCGGCGCTCCTTAAGACCGTTTAGCTTCTGTTCCTCCGTTATCAGGTCGTTCAGAAGCACGAGAAATTGCGCTTTTCCGGGAGCATCGATGAGCCGTGCGGTGCCAGCTGATTTGAAATACTCGGCGCGGGCCTGAAGGGCGGTGAGGTCGGTAGTCGATTGCTTCAGCCGCTTGTCGAGGTCATCCGCTTCGTGGACCAGTTTGAGCGCCGCGTCCGTGCAACCAAGCACCGCATCCGTCCCGACCGGTGGAGGGGGCGTGACCTTTGTATACTTCGCCGCTGCCAGCACGGTCGCGATTGAGAGGGCCGTCTTCACCGCGCCGCTGATTACCTCGCCGGTCCTGTCCTCAGCGCTCGCGCCCATCGATTTCAGCGTGCCATTCGGGTAAAGCTTGATCTCAAAACTCGCGGTCCGGAGCCAGCCCGGCAGCTTACGATAGTCGACATTGTAGGATTCACCGGCAACATAGGATGGCGTCGCCGTCACGGAGACCTTGAACTTTAGCGCGGTCGGCTTCGTCGGATCGTCATCGACAAATTCGCCGGGACATTCGGCAAGCGTGCGCGTAAGTTTGACCTCATACTGAACTTTGGGAAGTGCGTAGCTGGTGCCGGTACGCGCCATGCTGAGGCTGGTCGTCGCGCGGTTCGGTGTCGTCGCCAGCTTGCCGACACAACCGGAAAGTAGCGCAAGCATAACAATTCCGGCTGTTGCTGGTGATCGGCGCATGGAACCCCCCGAGGCCATCGACCCGAAAGATCCGGCTCGAGTCGTACAATCGAGAGCAACCTATTGCGCGAGATCGCACTGCACAATCGATTATTAGCACCATTTTGGATGGGATTAGAATCGTATTAAAGTGCCAGCTTAACTCGATTTAATCCAACTCATGTTATGCCATTGGGCAGGCTGAAGTTTTTACGAGTACTCTTTCATATATGTTATAAATCAACCAACGGCTGCCACCGATTGATCTATCACTTGAACTGCAAACGCTGAACCAAGCGTCTGCGCCCGTCCCCAGGTCCCCGCAAGCGCCACCTCCTCAGCGATCTGCGTCGGGAAGCCGCTCTCGGTCTCAGACCTTGATTTCCGAATGTTCAGTCGCAAGCCGTGAGAAAACACTAAGCGAGTGCGATCAGAACCCAAATCTTCGCCTTTAGGCACCGACCATTCCTGAGCGATCGACGGATCTTCGCGTCACTTTGGGCTCAATTTGATCCGTAATGGTTGTTATATATTTGTTGCCCGGGTTTTACGTATTGCTTAGCGTAAAGTTAAGGGGTGCGCGTGGACACAGCGGAGATCATTTGGGGCTGGATGAACGGTTTGGTTCGCCGCGTGGCGATCGGATCCCTCCTTTTTCTATTGTTTTCCGCAGCTTCGCTGCTTCTATATCTTGCCGCAGTCAACCGAGTCGGTGGGCTGGGCGAACTGGACGCTTCGGAATTCAACCACACTAAGCTGGTCGATTCGTTCATCGACATGGGGCAGCACGCGTCAGAACTAGCCGGCTCAAGTTCGCGCGCAGCGGCTATGGACGCGATAGAGCCGCTGCGCCGCAGTCTGATTGACGCGCGGAAGGCAAACCTTTCGAAGTTCGCGTGCGCGGGTGCTTGGATTGAGGGTCTTGAGAACCTGCAGCGCGTTCCGGCGATACTGGCGGCAAACTGCGATGGGACCGGCGAGAAGTGCGAAGTCTCCCATGACCGCATCAAGTTGGACGATCTCGCCGGGTTCGAACAAGGGATGGCTTCCGTGGAGGACGTCCTGCCGCAACTGGAGCATGCCTGCCTGGGGCCGCAGTCAAAGGATGGCTTCTGCATATACTACCGGAGGGAGCGCGAGCGCGATATCCAGGCACTGAACGCTTTGGTAAGCTCGCACTACGGCGAATATGTCCCCAAGGGCATCCGCCTGAAGACAGGTCAGCCTGAATCCCCTTGCCGCGCCGAGCGCGGCTACCTGCGTTCCTGGAAGGCCGTCGCCAGCAAGATCGATCCTATGGCGGGGCCAGTGACCCTCGCGGACTTCGAACGGCTCGGCGAGACGGTGAGCCAAGCCCGCGTCGCGATCCGCAGCTCGGACAGCCAGATTTCCGCGGCGCCGGGCGGCGGGATCCTGACGCTACTGATCCCGAAAAGCGTCAGCTTTCCTCTGCTCCACTGGCTCGGCCTCGTCGCAATTTGCTACGCCTACATGAACCTCCGGCGGTTGCTCAGCCTCACGCGCTCACACCAGCTCGACGGCGACCACACCCTCTACGGGCTCTACCCGACGACCTCGCACGTTTTCACGTCCCCGGCGTTCGGCCGGTCGGCTGAGCTACCACGTCGGCTCGGAACCGTGGTGCGCTTTCCTGCACGAGTGACAGCGGTACTCTTCGACTGGATTCCCTACATCGCAGCGTTCGTGGCCATTTGCGCGCTCGCGTTAGCCTACTTGTTGGGCCCGAAGGAAGCGGAGGAATTCTCCGGCACAACGAAAGGTATCAGCGCCGCCGCCGTGTTCCTGCAAGTCTCGGTGACCGTGGCCTTTTGGCGGGCGCAGACGCATCTCTCCAAACGGTTCGAGATTTGGATCCAACCGATCGCTCCCAATCCGAACGGCGCAGCGACGGTCGTCGCCAATTCCACCGCGACGGCGGGACCGGCTACCCGTCGCCCCCGACCGAAACAATCCGTTCCACCAACGACATCACAACCCTGAAAGGACCGCGATGAAGTCTCTTTCCCTCAGAAGCGCCCTGCTGCTGCCGTTGACTGCTCTCAGCCTCATGCTTGGCAGCTGCTCCAAGAAGCCGGACGCCGAGCCGACGAGCCTAGTCGTCTGGCAGACGGAGACCGATCCGAGGGCCAAGGCGGTGCTGGACGAGGTCGCTGGGCAATTCGAACGGGACAATCCTGGCGTCAAGGTCAGCATCGAATCAGTGCCTTGGGGCGCGCTATCTGAGAAGCTGACAACCGCCCTGAAGAGCGATGCACCACCGGACGTCGCGCATCTTGAACCCTTCATGACATATAGCCTGGTGGAGCGCGGGCTCCTCTCTCCGATCGATGACGTCGTGGCTGACATCCAGAAGGAGAACGGCCCCATTTTCCCTGCGGTGCTCGATCTTCAGCTGTTCGATGAACATCGCTACGGGATCGCCTACGCCGTGGGAGTAACCGGCTGGACGTTCGACATGCGGAAGGCGAATGGCGCCGCCTTTCCCTATCCTGCGCAGAGCACTTCGACGATCTCCGAGGATGCCCTGTTCAGCTTCCTCGCAGACGTGAAGCGCAGAAACCCGAAGGCGACCGTGCTACTCCCTGGGGGCACGCCCTTCTTCATGGACCAGCTGTTCGGTGAGCTCGTCGCCAATGCGGGGGGACGCCTCTACGATCCAGCGACCCGCCAATTTCTCCTGACTAGCGAGCCGGCCAAGCGTGCACTGCGCTTCTTCGTCCGGTTGAGGGACGCCGGCATGCTGAGCCCCGACTGGCAGGGTCAGCAGTATGCCGATCAGTTCAGCCGGCTCGCCGGCATGGGCGAGCGGGGCGACATCTTCCTGACGCCGGTGACCTACGCCCGTGCGAGCGTCGCTATCGAAAAGACATTGGCGACGAACCTCTCGCAGGCCAACGCAACGAACTTCCGCTTCATGTCCGCACCAACGAACCAACTTGCCGGACCCTCTGTGGCGACGATCGATTGCGAACCCTTCGTCATCTTCTCCCACACCGAGAAGGAAAAAGGGGTCGGAAATCTCAGCAAGCGGGATCTCGCCGCCCGGTTCCTCAGGGCCTTCTACAAGCGGAAAAACTATCTGAAGTTCGTGTCGACGGTGCCCATTCACCTGACGCCCATCTTTTCCAACCTCGCTCAGGACCCGGCATACCTCAGCTCGTTCCGGAAGGAATGGCGCCCATGGCATGACCGCACCCTGACGCTCCTTTCCGAGAAGCGGTATACCCGCCCAATCCTTGTGCCAGGTCCAGATAACTCGACACTTGAGGAGGACCTGCGCAATCCCTACCTGCTGCCCCTACAGGCCCAGGGGATCATATCGCATGCCATCACCGAGGCACTAGCGCCCGGTGCCGACATCGATAAGATCCTTACCACGGCGCAGGCAGCGGCTATGCGGCTCGTAGACCGGCAGATACAACCAGCACGTGCAAAGTAGACTGATGACGGCCGGGGGCAGCATGGGACCAAGGGCGCTGATGCTTATCAGCACTACGCTCCTTGTCCTGCCGCTGTCCCTGGTACTCATCGCACTGGTGAAGGACTATCGCCCCGACCTCTCATCCGAGGGCTGGGGCCTCGCCCGGCCGTTCCTTGGGCGGACCCTAATCTTCGCTCTCGCGTCGACCGTTGGCCAGATGATCGTCGGCGTCGCAGCGGCGCTCACAGTGCTATGGACGACGCGTTCCGCCCTCAAGCAAACGATCGTGATCGCGGTCTTCCTGCTGCCATACGCTATCCCGGCCTCGGTCGTTGGTCTTTCGTTCGGCTTCGCCGCTGGCCCGCAGAGCTACTGGGCCGAGATGATGGAGAGCGTGTTCAGCATTCCCCCGGGATACTGGCTCTACGACCATCCCCTCCTTTCCGCAGTGGCAGCGTCGATCTGGCAATACTTCCCGTTCGCATTTCTGCTTACGCTGCTGGCACTGCGGACGATACCAGCGGACACGTTGCGCGCGGCACAGCTCGACGGTGCGACGTTCAGTTCGATCACGAGCAAGATCGTCCTACGCAGTATATGGCCCGTGCTGCTGGCCATATTCATGCTGCGCTTCGTATTCATGCTCGTGAAGTTCGACACGCCATTCGTGTTCCTTGAGAAAATAGCGACGAGGGACGAAGTTGCGACACTTGAACTGTGGAGGTCGGTCCGTGGCTCGGATAGCTCGCACCTTGGGACGATCGCGTGGATGCTGCAGCTCAGCGCGATCGCGATCGCGCTTCTTTACGCGCGCATCCACCGGCGGGGAGTGGCCTAAGCATGCTTGGCCGCGCGGCACGTTGCTTGTTGCTCGCGGCCCTACTCATCTATTCGCTATTTCCGTTGGTTGTGCTCTTCATCGCGTCGTGCCTACCTCCTGAAGTAGTGCGAACGACGGGGGTGTCGGCGAAAGGGCTCGCCCAGTTCCGTGGCCCGAGCCTGCAACCCCTATGGCAACGAGAAAACACCGTCATCTGGTGGTCTCTGGGGCGCTCCGTCTTGGTCGCGTTCAGCGTGTCCTTTTGCGCCGCGCTACTTGCGATATGCACCTCCTACGTCGTCAGCCGCCGTCGGTCGCCATGGGGCCGCGTCGGCGTTCGCACGCTCGCGTTGGCCGCATACGGCCTGCCCAGCATCTTTCTCGTGTTCGGCCTGCTCACAATGCTCCTTAACGTCACCGACAGCCCCTTGGTGCGCGTCTGGCTTATACACTTCTTCTACATCTTCCCGATGTCCCTCATCATCGCCCTTGGCTACGCGACGTCACATTCAATGCGGCTGGACAGGTCGGCAGCCCTCGACGGCGCGGTCTGGTGGGAGCGATTGTGGCTGACCTGGCGGGCGCACCTGTGGCGCGGACATGTCGCCATCTTCAGCATCGGCGCGCTCATATCGTGGGGCGACATCGTCTTCTCGCGACAGCTTCTGCCAACCCCATCGCGGCTCCTCGCGGACCTCTACATCTACCGCTACTTCGACCTTGATACGACGGTTCCCGACTATCCGGCGGCGGCCATGTTCAGCCTCGTCTTGACGCTGCTCGCGGCCGTTCTCGCGACGTTCGTGGCAATCACCAGCCGAGAAGGGGCGCGATGACAAACCCGCGCATCGGTCTCGAAGACGTGAGCATCACTCTGAAGAAGGGCGAAGTCCTAGTCGAGGGCCTCTCGCTGACCGTGTACCCCGGCGAGATCCTCGCGGTGGTCGGTGAGTCCGGTATCGGCAAATCGACGCTCCTCAACGTCATCGCGGGATTCGTTCAAGCCGAAGGCGCGCGAAGCCATTCGCCCTGGCACTGGCTAGGTGGCCAGGACGAGCCCACCTATCGCGGACAGGTGCTGGTGGACGGGGTATCGATAGATGCTACACCGCCTGAGAAGCGCCATGCCATCGGGATGGTGATGCAAGGTGGCTTCGTCTACGAGCATCTCTCGGTCCTAGAGAACCTCATGTTTCCGATGCGCGCGCGCGTCCGGGGGGGGCTGGACCGGCGGAAGGCGGCGCGCCGGCTTCTAGAAGAGGTCGACCTATTCGACGAACTTAGCGGCGCCCAGCTCGAACTACGCCTCAAGCAGCGAGCGGGATCGCTGTCTGGCGGTCAGCGCCAACGGCTCGCGCTGGCACGCATGCTCGCGAAGGATCCTAGCGTATTCCTGCTCGACGAGGCATTCGCGAACCTCGATCCCGTTCTCCGATACGACCTCTTTCAGAAATTTGTTGGTCTGGTCCGTGGTACCGACCGATGCGCGATGGTGGTAACCCATGACCTTTCAGACCTTCTCCAGGTTCAACACGTCCTCCTTCTCGGTCGCGGGGAGCGAGGCCCCGGCTATTGTTCCTACCGACGTGTCGGTGCTAGCCTCATCCCAGAAGGAGATAGGCGCGATGGCTCGCCCTATTGGTCAGTCTGGCACGATCGACTCAGCGCTGCCGCCGCAGGGGCGGACCCTAATTGAGTATCCGGTAGCCGAGCTAGCACCGCGGCGGAACGTTCGGCCCGCGTCGTTCCTTCGCAGAATATACCGACTGTTCCGCCCGATGCAGCGGTCGCCTAAACCAACTTCCATAGACGTCGCGCACCTGCTGCAACTCGTTCCTCCGGAGCCACTGACGCAATGCTTCGAGCGGGCGCTCACTTTACTCGACGAGAAGCTTGGCTCGAACCGCGGCGCCTATGTCGAATTCGGCGTCTACAACGGTGCATCGATGTTATGCCTACTTGAGGCGTTGAAGCGCCGTGGCGACACCACCATGCCCATGTTCGGGTTCGACTCGTTCCAGGGCCTGCCGCCTTCGGCCAAGGACGAGGATGGAGGCGTGTGGCACGTAGGGCAGTTCTCCTGTCCACGATCATTCGCAGAACAAAGGATTGCGAAGTCGGAACGCTATCCAGGCCAAACAAAGCTAATCGAGGGGTGGTTCGCAGACACTCTGTCGCTAGGTGACAAATACGGCATCGGCTCGGTGTCGCTCGTCCTCATCGACTCCGACACTTATTCATCCTGCCGCGAGGCATTGCGCTTCGTCGCGCCGTTGCTCACCGACCCTGCCGTAGTGATGTTCGACGATTGGAAGTTGAACGATCTCGATGTGAAGGCCTTAGGAGAATATAAGGCGTTCCATGAATGGGCTGCGCTCTACCCCCAGATGGAGTGGTCGGAAGTGCCGTCCTACAATCGTAAATCTAAGATTTTGGTGCTGAGGCGTAAATCATAAACGATCGGCTGCCGCCGAGAGCTTCATCCACCAGCAACCTGCTCAAGTGCAGCATTCGAGTTGCGGATAGGTCGCCGCGGCCGGTCGCACCAAACACCCGGATACGGGCAGGCCACGCGACACCGGCTCGCCCGACCCGCTTCGGCTCGCGGGTAAAAGTGCATCAGGTTGCCGTTCTGACAACGCCAATCTCGCAAAGAGCATGGCCGCATGGTCTCCAATGCGCAACCTTCGAGTTGAACCTATCCGCCGTCTGCGAAAGGTCGGAATAAATCCTCGACCCGCTTACGAAATTAACCGGACAGCTTAAGACTTGGCTCGCCGACAGGCCGCTAGGCCGGACAACGGCACTCTTGCCAACACGACAGACGGCGTAGGACAGATAGCTCCCTTGCAACTTCAGGGTAGGGAGTAGCCGACAGTCGACTGAGCAATTAGCCGAGCTTCCTCCTGCTGCCAAACCCTAACGTCCACCGTTGCCAGGCGGCGGCCAAGCTTCAGTAACTCCGCGTCCGCGAAGACAGGCTCGAAGCGGCAGGTGCGGAGGAAGGAGATCGACAGAGAGCTCGTCACCGCCATCGCCTCAGGACCGTGATGCGCCGCGACGACCGCGTAGGCCGCCACATCTACCAGGGCCATTAATGACGGGCCTGAAACGATCCTTCCAGGACGCTCCATGCTCGGCAACGGCAATAGCCTCATGCGAACGTGACCGGCCTCGACGGAGATGAGTTCACCGAGGGACGGGCGCGCGTCAATAGGAAATGTGTCATCAAGAAAAGTCGCCAGTTCCTGGAGCGACAAGCGTGGTCTGCGTGCTTCCTGCATATAATCAGCTCCCCTGTGCACTCGTCCAATCGACTGGCGCCATCGGGATAAAAATGCAAACGCACCGCCAGCTTTGGCGATCGCGGAGGCAGAGAGGCCATTCCGAAATCGAACCATTGGCCGATGCAAGACTAGCCTTGTAGGACCGCCTCTAGCCGCGCCATCTGAGCCGTTCCGCGAATAGACTTCTCGCCTGATTGGGGAGCGCGCGCCAGCATCTGCCCCGCTCACCAAGCCGGCAGAAGTCGGAGAGCTGATGTGCGCGATTGACGGGTTCGACGGATACCGTGTGACTCACGTTTCCCTACGGCTGGCGCCACACCTCTATGTATGCTTGGGCGAGCTCCGCCAAGCGGAATGGTCGGAGTTGGTACCTGCTGCGCCGGTGCTGACAACTTTTTCTGATCGGCATCTCAAGCGGAGGACTGCTCACGATTGGAAGAACGTCACGTGTCCTCGGCCGTCAACGACGACCAAAACGCCGCCTTTGAGAAAGTGAAGCCCCGAGACCACGGTAGTATGACCGGACCCAATATCGATCTCCTGCACCACCTGTCCGTCGCGTGTATCGATCAGGAGGACCGTGCTCTCTTGCGTTCCAATCGCGAGCATCGGGAACTCAGGCGAGTGAGCGCACCCGAGGTAGTCTGGATATCCTACGCGCTCTTCAAATTGTTCAACCATCTCCTCCGGTACGGCCGCCCGGTTGAAAATGAATTCGTAGATAAACTCGTCGTCCGCGGTGTTTAGCAGTTCAGCGCGGATTCCCGCCGCCGTCGCGAGTGGTCTGCCCTTCAGCAGTTCCGTGACCACTTGTCCGGCCCTATCAAGCTCTACGGCCAGGCCGTGCTGCCCAACGGCAAACACGCGGCTGCCGTTGGGGGCTGGCGCGAGCGAGTTGATGTGCTGCCTAAGTCGGCAGACCTCACGCACACCGCTCGCATCGATCTCGCAGACTCGTCCCTGGCCACCGGCGACCCAAATTGCTCCGTCAGGCAAATAAGTGCAGCAGTAGACATGAAAGCCGACGTCATGGGTGGAAGCGATCTTCAACTGATCGCCCACCTCTTCCATGATGGTTACAATGCCGGCACCGTAGTGAACGGCGCCACAGCCGTTTGGTGCTGCCGTGAGGCCAAAGGTCGGATCTACCTTTACTTCGACGATCGGCTTTCGGTCATTACCCCCGACGAATACCTTACCTGTGCTTTCCGCGAGCAGCAGCCATTTCTCGAGGTTCGCGGCGCCAACGAATCGACCGGTTCCACGATGACGGATGCCGCTCAAGCCACGTAGGTCGAAATGCCAGATCCGGGTGTCCCCCATGCCGACCACGACGCCGTCGCCGAACGCGTTCGGCTCGGCCCAGGCCGACGAAAGTTGCTCGGGATTAGGTGTGGCGTGGCGCTGGATGGCCGCAAAGCGGGGAAGGTCGGAGAAGGAGAGCGTCTCTTGTAGGCTCGAATAGGTCCACGGCTGCTGTCGTCGTCGCGCGACAACGTCCTGCGCGACATGGCGGAAACATTCGTCGACTGCCAGGCTGTGCTTCAAGATATTACGGCACAGCGAGTCGGTGAAAGCGCTTCCTTCACCGTGAACGCCATCGCCGGCCCGGGTGGTCGCGCTCGTCGCGTAGGCCAGCAGCAGGTTCGGCCAGTCTCTTTCGGCTCCGGAGAGCGCTTCAAGATCCGTTGCAATCTCCGTCCGGTGGTTCGAGTTCTCTGGCCAGTCGCGACATGCATCGAGAACCACAACGCGCGAGCGGGCGCCATCGGTCGCGGCGATGAACTCGTTCAGGCCGATCGCGCCGTAAAGGAGGCCGCTTGGCGTCGGAGGAAACGACATATCAACCGGAAGAAAATAGCCCGCGCCATAGCGTTCGACGGCATGGCCCGCGAGGTAAATGAGCGCCCAGTCAGCAACGCGTATTTTCTCGCTGAAGGCACTGAGGGCACTGACCAGCGTATCGCGGTCTGGATTGAGAACGGCCGTTACGGAGAAGGCTCGACGTCGCAAAGTTTCGGCGACCTTCGAGGCATCGAGAACCCCGTTGTCGAGCCTCGCGCCCAAGTAGGCGTCCACACCAATCACTAGAGCATGACGTTCGCTCAACTGGCCTCCTCCCATCCTTGCTCTGCCCGCTGTGCCGGTCGTGACGAAGGTCATGCGGATAACGATGCCGGTAATGCAATGGCCTGTCTCTCGCGACTCTTGCGAAAAATCGGTTCTCATCAAGCTCGGGCTATTGGTCGTGCTCACCCGCGTCGTAGAACATCGGATTGCGCATCCAATCGTCGACCGCCGATTCTCGCCAGCCGGTGCAGCGCGTGCTGATTTGAACGTTTTTTGGGAATGTGCCGTTCTGCATCTTCCGGTACATCGTGGAGCGGCTGAGCCCGGTGCGTTGGAGAACGGTCTTCAGGCGAAGGATGCGGTCGGGGGTTTCCATCATGGCGTGATCCTGTCTGCTTTGCTTTGGCTCCCCGCGAACAGAATTGGGATCACAGCGGAAGACGCAAGATGGCTCGGTCCGGATGGCACCACGTGGCGAGTTGTGGCGGCGTAAAAGATGGTCTGACGTAGGAGCCGGTTTCACAGCCGGAATCCCAGGGCGTCTCACGCCTTTGGCGTGACCGCGCTCTACGCCGCTCGCGCGTCGCCGAGTCGCTCTTCGAGCGTCTCGGTCCGTTCGGATATCCGACCGAGAAGAAGCATCGTCGGAGGAATGACTGGTGCTATGGCCGCTGCGATCTATGGCTGTTGGCGCCCCGCAGGCACGGCGATGAGGAGGGCTGGGCGTTCGAGGTCAAACATCGGCGTATTACCTCCCGCTCCCCACGCCTCTGGTTGCTGGCCCCGTTTCGCGAGGCGTGGCGGGATGCGGGCGCCCTCGATGTCTCGGAAGCATCGATGCGCCTCGCCTGCACGATTTTCTATTCCGAGCGCGACATCGATCCTGAATCGGTGTGCGCCAAAACCCTCGATCGCCTGACCCAAATGTCAGACTGGAGTTGGCGCATCAGCCACGACCGGCATCTCCCACCATTCTATATTTTCCTAAAACATCGCCGACGTGGCAACCGGTGCGCAGGCGCGCGGTGAGGCCGGTCCCGGACTCTTGGGTCGGAAACCAGGAGAAACCATATTGGATCTAATAAACTTGACTGCGGCGTTGGTATTAAAGTTGGTATCTCGAACGGCAGCTGCATTTTAATCTATTTTTGTCAACACGTTGCGCCCATGTTTCCGGTCCTCTTCTGGCACCATTTCCCGTCTCATGACGCCCGAGAACCATCGATAAAACGGTAGAAATCTGCCATTTTCTTCTTGGTTTGTCCGAAGGTGTCCGATCAGATTTCAGTCGATCCCGCCCAAAAGTGGGCCATGGCCCGGGCCAGCGATGGCCGTTTGAGACGGTGGCCCGGTGGGCATTTCGACGAGATGGGAAGGCCGCTTCGATCAAGACCGTTCGATTCGGGATTGATCGCCATGCCTTTGAAAGATTTGGAGATACGCGCGCTCAGGCGCAAGATCGGATTTACAAGCGCACAGATGAGCGCGGGTTGTGCATTGAGGTGCATCCCAGCGGCTCGAAACTCTGGCGCGTGAAGTACACCCACCTGGGTAAGGACAAGCGCCTTGCGTTGGGCCGCTATCCGGAGGTCGGGTTGGCAGAGGCCCGCCGCAAGCGTGACGAGACGGTCCTGACGGTCGCGCAGACGCTGCCGTTCGGCGAATTGACGCGCAGAATTTCGAACCGCTTTGCTTCAGGCTGGCGCGCGCGGGCGACGATGCCGTTCATTGCGCTCTCTATGGCAAAGAGCGCGAAGCGCAGGGCGGTATCGACATCTTCGTTCGGCGTCGGTCGGGCCGCTACGACGCCCGGCAGGTCAAACGTCGCAAGCGCTTCTCGGCAACGGATGTGAAAAACGCGGTGGACCGCTTCCTCGCGGGAGGGTGGCGAGCGAGACCGGCGTGTTTCGGCTCACCCCGGCGATCAAGACAACGCGATACGGTTGGGGGCGTGGTTCCGAGGGGTTTCCGACACTCGCCAGCAAACAGGCTGTGGAGGGAGCTGATCACCGCTTTATCAGGCGTTTCCGGGCGGAACGGTAGAGCTGCGCAGCACGATCGTTGCTGGGACGACGATCGGTTCGTCCGCATGTTTGCTCCCGGCCCGATCCGCAATGATCAGTTCGACCGCGCGCGCGGAGACCTCGGCGATTGGCTGGACGACCGCAGTCAGCGGGGGGTGCGTGAAACGTACGATCGGCGTGTCGTCGAAACTGATCAGCGACAGATTGGCCGGTATCTCGATCCCGCGCTCGCGGCTGACCTCCAGCGTCGCGAGCGCCATCTGGTCGTTGCTGGCGATGATCGCGGTTGGCGCAATCGTGGAATCGAGCAATTCACGCGCGGCGCGGAGGCCCGACGCATAGCTGAAATCGCCCTCCGCCAGAAGGCCGGCGGTGTCGAGGCCTGCCGCCGTCATCGCCTCGCGCCAGCCATCGACGCGCCAGCCGCTGAGTTCGTAATCGTCGGGTCCCGAAATGAAGCCGATCCTGCTGTGGCCGAGCTCGATCAGATGATCGGTCGCCAGCCGCGCTGCGCGCTGGTCGTCCATCGTCAGGGCAAAGCCCGGCCCCGGTTTGATCGACCCGATCCGCGCGAAGCTGATCTTGTAGTCGACCAGCAAGTCGATGATCAGCGAATTTTCCGAATGTGGCGGGGTCAGGATGACGCCGTCGGGCTGCAGCGCCGCGATCGCCCCGAGCAACTCGCGCTCGATATGGTCGCTATGCGTATCGATCAGCTCGACGATCAGGCGATAGCCGTGCCGCGCGCAGGTCAGCATCCCGCCGAGCAACATCTGGTCGACCCAGTCGGTACCCTCGCGCAACCGCCAAGCCTCGATCGTGCGTTCGCGATCGTTGAGCGCCAGGATCAGATAGGATCGCGATCCACCCATCCGCTGCGCAGCGATCGACGGGACATAGCCGAGCTTCTTGATCGATAGCTGGACGCGCTCGATCATCTCGGGCCGGACATTGGGCTCCTTGTTGATGACGCGGCTGACTGTCTGCAGCGACACCCCGGCATCGGCCGCGACGTGCTTGATCGTGACGCTCTGCTTACGCCGCGCCATCAGCCGCTCAGCGCTCGGCCATGGCGGGGGCTGCCGCGGCCGGCTGCGTCGCGCCGCAATAGCGCGCGACATAGGCGCCGTGCTCGGGCAGCGACGCGACCGTGTGCGACACCGTCTGGCGCAGCATCCCGAGCAGCTTGTCGAGGTCGTCGCCGCTCAGCTTTTCGGCGATCGGATGATAGGTGCGCGGCACGATGCCCTGCCCCATCATCACCTGGACCCAGCTGTTCTCCGCGAACAATTCCTCGTTCCTGCGGAAGACCCGGCCAGTCTCGCGGAACAGTTCGATCTTCTGGGCCAAGGTGTCGGGTATCTCCATCGCGGCGCAATAACGCCAGAACGGGCTGTCGCGACGCTCGGTAGCCTTATAGTGAAGGATCAGGAAGTCCCGAATCTGCAGCGTGTCGATCAGCTGCTGATCGTTGAATTCGGCGATATCACGTTCGCTTATTTCGCCCTGCGGCATCATCCGGATCAGCCGCAGCACCGCGCGCTGGATCAGGTGGATGGCGGTCGATTCGAGCGGCTCCATGAACCCGCCCGACAGCCCGATCGCGATGCAATTGCGATACCATTGCTTGCGCCGCACGCCACTGGTGAAGCGCAGGAAATTGGGCTCGGTGAGCACTTCGCCCTCGATATTGCCCATCAGCCGCGCCAGCGCGTCGTCGCGCGACAGATAACGGCTCGAATAGACCAGGCCATTGCCCGTCCGGTGCTGGAGCGGGATACGCCATTGCCAGCCGGCGTCGTGCGCTATCGCCCGGGTATAGGGGACCGCCGGGCCGACATTCTCGGTCTGGATGGCGATAGCCGAATCGCACGGCAGATGGTGCGTCCAGTCGTCGAACCCGGCATGCAAATGCTGCTCGATCAGCAGCGCGCGGAACCCTGTGCAATCGAGGAACAGGTCGCCCTCGACCCGCGTGCCCGAATCGAGCACCAGCGTCGCGATATCGCCGCTCTCGCCATCGAGCTCGACGCGCGCGATCTTGCCCTCGACGCGCTTGGTACCGTCGCCTTCGGCCATCTCGCGCAGGAATTTCGCATAGAGCCCGGAATCGAGCTGATAGGCGTAGTTCATGCGATCGTCGGGCAGATGCGCGAACTTGCCCCGCAAGGCAGCGACCAGTTCGAGGCAATAATCGTCATACGGCTGGTTGTGGCTGTTGGCGCGACCGTGCAGCCAGAAATGCTGGAACCCGGCGGCCCAATGATCCTGGCCGGTCAGCCCGAACGAATGGAAATAGCGCTCGCCAACACTCTTCCAGTCGTCGAACAAGATGCCCAGTTTGAACGTCGCCTGCGTCGCCCGCATGAAATCGGCTTCGTTGATCCCAAGCACGCGGTTGTAGGCGACCAGCGGCGGGATGGTCGATTCGCCCACCCCGATCGTGCCGATCGCATCGGATTCGACCAGGGTCAGGTCGACCGTACGTCCCATGGTGCGCGTGATCGCCGCCGCCGCCATCCAGCCGGCGGTGCCGCCGCCGGCGATGACGATACGGCGGGGATGGCGATTGTCGTCGGTCATTGGCTCAATTGCCTCAGCAGGAAGGAACGGATGCGGCCGGCGCTTTCGGGCGTCAGCGGCGCCAGGATGCTGCGGCCCGCTTCGGGGATGTGCGCGGTCACCGCGTCATCATTGCCGAACACATAATAGTCGAACAGGTCGCGCCACCTTGCCTTCTGATCGGCGGGCAGGTCACGGATCGCGAGCAGCGCGTGATTGAGCGCGTCCTGCGGCTGGCCGAGCCAGCGCGGCGTCTCGCGCCACCAGTAATTGACCAGCACGTTGAACGGATCGAGCCCCTCGACATGATGCCACCACATTGCGGGGATGTAGAGCGCGTCGCCCGCCTCGAGTTCGGCGACCTCGGCATGCCGCAGCGCGTCGGCGAACCGCGGATGCTGGGCGAAATCGGGATCGTGGAAATCGACCATGCTGACCGCGCGGCCGGCGGGCGTGTTGTCGATCGGTCCCAGGTAAAGATTGCGGAACTGTTCGTGCGGAAACAAGGTGAACCGCCGCCGCCCCACCGCGACGCAGGCGAGATTGTCGGGAATATCGTTATGTGCCGCGATCCGCGTGCGCGTGCCCATCCAGATGCTGTCGAGCGTCACCCGGTCGCCGAGATCGAGGTGGTTCGCTTCGTGCAGTCCGTCGAAATAATCGTGCAGGTCGATCGAGGCGAGATAGATCGGCGGACCGGTATCGCCGAGCTCGTCGATCTTCGCGAAAATCTCGGGCAATTTGGCGCGCATCATGCGGAAATTCATTGCCATGGCGTCGTTATAGAACAGCCGCCCGTCGCTGCCAGGCTCGCCGACCGACACCGTGAAGGGCCGATCGCGGCGCCGGCGCACGATATAGTCGCGTGCCTCGCGCGCCGACCTCTTGCCCGCCTGGACCAATGGCCAGTCGCCGACCAACCCGCGAACGATGAAGGGGCTGCTGGCCGCGCGCAGCTGCGCATCGAGCGCCGCCGGCCCGTCGATCGCGACGTCCGGGATCCGCGCGAACGCGGCGAAGATGCCGGAAGCGGCTTCAGCCATTGGCGACGCGCCTGTTTTTGCGCGCGATCAGTTCGCGTAGCCGGCCGATCGAGGCGACTGCCATGAAGATCGGCATCAGATGATCGGCCTTGTGCAACTCGCCCAGCACGACAGCGTCGAGCCCGGCGAGCCTGGCCTCGTCGATGGCGTGGAAGCCGACCAGCCGGTTGATCGACCCGTCGTCGAGCGTGATTTCCAGTGTCAGCGGTTCGAGCAGGCCGTGGCGGCGCAGCGCGGCGACGAAATCGCCCGACGCGCGAAACCCCGCGTCGAGCGCACCGAGCTTGTCGACGATCGTTTCGAGATACGGCGTCGGCCGGCCGTCATCGTCGAACACGCGCGTGCCTTCGCCATCGGCGATGCGCGGGCTCGCCATGTCGACATGGACCTGTTTCTCACCGTCCTGGTCGGGCGTGCCGCCGATCAGGAAGGGCTGGATGTCGATCGCGAGCGGGATATAGCCGGCGTCCCAGCGATCGCCGTCGAGAAACAGATTCTCGCCATTCTCGAACCCGAACATCGCCAGCGGGGCGAATGCGTCGCGTTCGACATCGAGCCGGAACAGGATCGGATAGTCGTTCTGCAGCCGGCGAAACTCATCGGGCACGGCGATGCAGCACATCACTGCGTCGCCGAGATCGGCGCCTCGCGCTGTCCGGACGCGAAGGTCGCGATGGATGGTCGACTCGAGAAGCGTGTGGTCCGACATATCAGGAGATCAATTCCAACGAGGATGGCTGGGCGGTGGCCCGCAGCGCGTCGAGATAGACGCGGTTGGTCGGCAGGCTGGCGGCCAGGCTGCGCACGCGTTGTCTGATCTGCCCGAGCGGCGGCGGGGCGCCGTCGAGCCTGATCACGCGCGCGGCGGGCGGCGCAAAGCCCATGCCGTAGAGCACATATTGATAGCTGGCGGCGGGGAAGACCTCGTCCATCGCGGGCAGATCAGCGATCGACGGCGGCTGGTATCGCCACACGCGCAACAGATCGGCGAGCCGTGCGGGAATGCTCGCCGCATCGCGATGATCGCGCCAATAGGGCTCGTCGCGGCGGCTGAGCACATAATGGAGCTTGAGGAAGTCGACGATGCGATCCCAGCGATAGCGGAACAGGTCGTTGAAGCGTCCGGCATGCACGTCCATCACGTCGCGCGTCACGGGGAAATTGTCGAGCAACGCGTTCAGCGACAGCTCGATCATCACGATCGCCGACGCCTCGAGCGGTTCGAGGAACCCGGCCGACAACCCGATCGCCAGGCAATTGCGCTCCCAGAAGCGCGATCGGTGCCCCGAGGTGAAGGACAGGCTGCGGAGGGGCGGAATCTCGGCGAGGCCGGGCATGGCACGGCGCAGATAAGCGTGCAGCGTCGCCATCGCCTGATCGTCGCTGGCGTGGCGCGAGGAATAGACGCAGCCGATTCCGCGCCGCGTCGGCAAGCCGATGTCCCAGATCCAGCCGGCGGCATGGGCGGTGGCGTTGGTTTGCGACGCGACCGCGCTGCCCGCTGCTACCGGCACCTGCACCGCCAGCGCCCGATCGTTGAACAGTTCGCCGCTGCGATTGATGAAGTCGACGCCATAAGTTCCGCCGATCAGCAGCGCGGCGACCCCGCTACAGTCGATGAACAAATCGCCCTCGATCGTGCCAGTGTCGCGCGTGCGCACCGCGACGATGTCGCCGTCCTCCGCCGTCTCGACCGCGACGACATGGTCACGCACATGACGCACGCCGAGCCGGTCGCGGCCATGGGCCGACAGCAAGCCGGCAAGCTTCACCGCGTCGAGATGATAGGCGTAATTCAGCGCCCCGGCATAATCGGGCATTGCGCGCTGGCGCGGCGCGAGGTCGCGCGCGCAGACATCGGGCTGCGCACAAACCGCTTCGGCGAAGGGGCGATCGGCGCCGTCTTTCTGCCACGCCGCCACCAGATCGCGCGGATCGCCCGCCGCCGGCAGCGTGAACGGGTGGTAATAATGGTCGCCCGCGGCGCCGGTGAGCCAGCCGTCGAAACGCGAGCCCTGCTTGAACGACGCGTCGCAGGCGAGCAGGAAATCACTCTCGCTGATCCCGATCCGCTCGAGCGTCCGGCGCATCGTCGGCCAGGTGCCTTCGCCCACGCCGATCGTCGGGATGTCGGGAGATTCGATCAGCGTCACACTGAGCGGTGCCTCGGCGTGGGCGGCGATCATGCAGGCCGCGAGCCATCCGGCGGTCCCGCCACCGACGATTACCACCTTGCCGATCGGCCTGCTGACGGGCGGTTCCACTTGCGCTTCCCGACTTTCCTTCCTCATCGACCTGCCACCGGCTTGAAAAGAAAGCCACCCTCTTGGCGAGGGTGGCTTTCAGGGGAGGAACGGTCGAATTGGGGGCCGATCAGAAGGCGAACCTGAGGCCCGCCGAATAGCGCGCATAACCGGGATTGACGAACGTCACGTTCCGGTCAGAGCGCATATGCCCGCGACGCCCTTGGCCGGTGAGGTTGATGACTTCGGCGAAGATCGTGAACCCTTTCTTGAACTCATAGCTCGCGCTGGCATCGACCTGCCCATAAGCCTCGACATAGCTTGGATTGGGGCCTGTTCCTGCCAGAAACTGATCACGCCAATTGTAGGCGACACGGGCCTGGATGCCGTATTTGTCGAAGAACAACACCGCGTTCGCACTGTCGCTCAGGCCGGTTAGCGCGAACTGGGTGACGGTGGCGGGCTTGGTGTTGTCAAACGTGGCGCTGCCGTCGACCTTCGTATAGTTCAGGATCACGCCAAAGCCCGTGTTCCAGAAGCTGTGCTGAACGGCGAATTCCCAGCCGTGGATCGTAGCGCTCTGATCGCTGTTCACCGGCGTACCGATCTGGAAATTCAGCAGCGGGTCTTCGGGGAGAGCCTGAATGAACCCGGTCGCGGCGTTCGACGAACCCGGATAGTGGGCGAGGATATATTGACGGATCTGCGCGGCGGTCGTGCTCCCGGCCGCGATCGCCGCAAGGTAACGCGGGCCACCTACCGGCGTATGGATATCGAACGCCGACGTATCGAGCCGCGTGGAGGAGATGAAGTTACTGACACCCTTGTGGAAATAGCCAATAGAGATGTAGCTGTCGCGCCCGTAATACCATTCTGCCGACAGATCGATATTCTTCGACTTGTACGGGATCAGCCCCGGATTGCCTTGGGAGCCCGTTCCGCCGCCGACGCGGAACAGCGTATCGACCGTTCGCCCGCCTTGCATGCTCGCATAGTCCGGGCGCGTGATCGTATGGCTGTATGATGCTCGAAGCTTGATGTTCGTCATCGGCGAAATGTCGAAGTCGACCGACGGAAGCCAGTTTTGATAAGACCCCCTGAAGGTCGTGAAGCCGCTATTGCCGGGCGTGAAAATGAGGTTGAACTCGTTTTCGGATATCCACTGCGAGCCGCTCGGAATCGGCACAAGCGCGGAGGAGGAGATCGTCGTCTTCTCGTAACGCAGGCCACCGACGAGGTGCGCCGCGTTGCCAAAGACGTCGAACTTGGTCGCCACCTGCAAATAGGGAGCGAGCGTTCTTTCGGTTATCCTTCGATCCGTATTGAACTGGGCCAGGCAAGTTCCGGCAATCGACGTGCCCGTCGCAGGGGCACTGCACGTGTGGAACTTCTGTTCGAGCAGGTCGACCATCTGAGGGAGGTTGAACGTGTAAAAGCTCTGGATCATGCCCGGCTGGACAAGGCCGGGGAATTTGTCCGGCAGCGTCACGAGCGTGAAAAAGTTGTCGGGAATGACCCCGGCCGCGTTACCGCCCGGAGGGCCGGCGCCTCCCCAGGTGTCGTTCTGGATCGTACCGAACGCCGACCTGACCTTGTTCTCTACATAAGAGACACCGAAATCGATGCTGTCCAGGAAGCCGCCATCGTGATCGTACCGGCCGCGCAGTTGGGCCTGATTGATCTCGTCCCTGAAATAGGCGTTGCGGAACGCATTACCCGTGGGGGTGATCAATGCCGGGTTGAGCGCGTTGATACCCGGGCTCATGACGTAGGAGATCACAGGCAAATCGTGGTCGTAATTAATCGTCTGGCTCTGGATGCCGAAGACGGCATTACCGACCGACATGCTCGAGCCGAACCGATTGGTGGGCTTCACCTCCGCGGTCGAATGATGCGCGTCGAGGGTCATCGTTACGCCGCCCAGGCCCTTCCAGACCAGGTTGCCGCCCAGCGACTTGTTTTCGGCACGGTTTGACGTCAGCGAACCGCTATAGGACAGGTCCTTGCCGATATCGCATGCGTTTGGCGACGCGGGAGAGGGCGCCGTGCAGCCCGCGGGGGGCGCCCCGAAACGTTCGGTGTAGAAAACCGGGCCGGCCACGGGGCCGTCGGTCCACGCGCTCGACGTGTCGTTGAAATTGAACCAGACGCCGACATTGCTGTTCCGCGTCTCCACCGTATTGCGCGAATAGGTATAATCGAACGTCGCAGTCAGCGCGTCGGTCGGACGGAATTGCAGCACCGCCTGGCCGTTGATGCGCTGGCGGTCGACGTCGTTGAGATCGTAGGACGCGTTCTGCTGCACCTGATAAACGTCGGTCGGATCCGGCCGGTTGGTGATATTGGCGGCACCCGGCGTGCCGGGTTGGGCGAGCGAGCCCCAGTTGTTTTCGTTCCCCAAATAGCCGTCGCGCCAGCCGACATTGGCCTGGTTGGTGCTCGACTTGCGCTTCTGGTACGAGCCGCCGATCAGGATACCGATCCGGTTATCGGCGAACGTCGCGCTGAAAATGCCGGAAATTTCGGGCGTGATATCGTTCTTGCCGTTTTCCGACGTGTCCAGCACGCCCCTGGCCGACAGGCTGCCATGTACCCCGGGCCTGTCGAGCGGGCGCGGCGTACGGATATTGATGGTCGAGCCTATACCGCCCGATTCAACCGTCGCACGGCCACTCTTGTAGACCTCAACCCCCGCAATCCCTTCCGACGCGAGATTGGCGAAATCGAACGAACGCGACGAGGGCGCGCTACCGCCGTCGCCGATCAGCGCGGTGGGCATCTGGCGGCCGTTGAGAGTTACCAGATTGAATTCGGGGCCAAAGCCGCGGACCGTGACCAGCGAACCTTCGCCATTGCTGCGGTCGATCGAGACGCCGGTGATACGCTGCAGCGATTCGGCGAGGTTGGTGTCGGGGAACTTGCCCATCTCTTCAGCGGAGATGGCGTCGACGACACCTTGGCCATCGCGCTTGATGTCCATCGATTGACGCAGGCTGGCGCGGATGCCGGTGACGACGATGTCGCCGGGAGCAGCCTGGTCAGTCGGATTGGGAGAATCGGCAGCGGGCGGAGTCTCCTGCGCCATCGCTACTGCGGGAATGCCCGCGATCGCCAGAACCGAAACGCCAACGAGTAGCCGCTTGAGCGAGCCAGCTTTGAAGCTGCGCATCAATCCTCCCCATGCTTCCCCAGCGCGTGTCGACCGCGCCTATTGAGAACGTTCACATGACTTTTTTCGTTTTGACTGTCAAGTCTATAGGGCCGGTTACGCAACAGGCTTGAGAACGTTCCCAAACTGTGCTGTTTGCGCCACAGCTGGAAATCTACACAGCGCGACAAGACAGCATGACGGGGAAAGAAGGAATGCCGAAGGCCAAGGCGATAGCGGCTGCGCTGGTCGGCGCCTCGTTTCTGACGATCGCCTGCGCGCCGTTGCTGCTGGCCCGCGAAACGACGAACCGGCCGGGCGCGAGCGATGCCCGGACACGCGCCCAGGCGATCGTCACGCGGATGACGCTAGATGAGAAGATCGCGTTGCTCCACGGCCTGTTCCCGCCTCGTGCGGCGGGCAAAACGCCCAACGAACTGATCCAGGCCGCTGGCCATATCGACGGCATCCCGCGGCTGGGCGTGCCGCTTATCCGCGAAAGCGACGCGTCGCTCGGCGTCGCCAACCAGGTCGAACAACGCAAGGGCGACACCGCTACTGCGCTCCCCTCGAGCCTCGCGACCGCCGCCAGCTTCGACCCGGCGATTGCGCGTGCGGGCGGTGCGATGATCGGGGCCGAGGCGCGCGCCAAGCGCTTCGACGTGCTGCTCGCCGGCGGCATCAATTTGACGCGCGATCCGTGGAATGGCCGCAACTTCGAATATCTGGGTGAGGATCCGCTGCTCGCCGGGCGGATGGGTGGCGCGCATATCGAGGGCGTGCAGTCGAACCGCATCGTATCGACGATCAAGCATTTCGCGCTCAATGCGCAGGAAACCGGGCGGATGGTGGTCGATGCGCGGATCGACGAGGCGAGCCTGCGCGAAAGCGACCTGCTCGCGTTCGAACTGGCGATCGAGCGCGGCAAGCCAGGCTCGGTAATGTGCGCGTACAACAAGCTCAACGGCGATTGGGCGTGCGAGAACAAATTCCTGCTGACCGACGTGCTCAGGCGCGACTGGGGCTATCGCGGCTGGGTGATGAGCGACTGGGGCGCGGTTCATTCCTCGGCCAGGGCAGCCAATGCCGGGCTCGACCAGCAATCGGGGCAGGAACTCGACAGCGAGATCTTCTTCGACGCGCCGCTGCGCGCCGATATCGCCAGTGGCAAGGTGCCGATGGCGCGGATCGACGACATGGTCGTGCGCTATCTGACCGGGCTGATCGAGACCGGACGCTTCGATGCGCCGACCCCCGCGAGCAACCAGCCGATCCCCTATGCGGCGCATGCGCTGGTCGCCGAGCGCGCCGCCGAGGCCGGCATCGTACTGCTCAAGAATGACGGCGGCATCCTGCCGCTCGCGCGCACCGCGAAGCGCGTGGTGGTGATCGGCGGGCGGGCCGATGTCGGCGTATTGTCGGGCGGCGGGTCGAGCCAGGTCCGCTCGGTCGGCGGCGTGCCGGTCGAAATCCCGCTGAGCTCGGGCGCCGCCGCGTCGTTCGCGCGCGTCACCTGGCACAATTCGTCGCCGCTGAAGGCGCTTAGGGCGGCGATGCCCTGGGCCAAAGTCACCTTCGTCGACGGCAACGATCCGGCAGCGGCCGCCGCCGCCGCGCGCGACGCCGACATCGCGATCGTGTTCGCGACGCAATGGACCACCGAGGCTGAGGACGTGCCCGATTTGTCGCTGCCTTATGGCCAGGACAAGTTGATCGCCGCAGTCGCCGCGGCGCAGCCGAGGACCGCCGTGGTGCTCGAGACCGGCGGCCCGGTGACGATGCCGTGGCTCGACCGCGTGCCCGCCGTCATCGAGGCCTGGTATCCCGGCCAGCGCGGTGGCGAGGCGATCGCCGACATCCTGACCGGCAAGGTCAATCCGTCGGGCCGCTTGCCGATTACTTTTCCAGTCAGCGAGGCGCAGGCGGTCCGCCACGCGCCGGTCGGGCTCGATACGCTCAATTCCCTCGAGGCGCAGGCGGCCGCCAATCCGGCCAATGCCGGCGCCTATTATCTCAAGAGCTTCCCGGTCGATTATGTCGAAGGATCGGACGTCGGCTATCGCTGGTACGAACGCCAGAAGCAGCGCCCGCTGTTCGCATTCGGCTATGGACTGAGCTACACCGACTTCACCTATCGCAACCCGGTCGTGACCGGCCGCAAAACGCTGACTGTGTCGTTCGACGTGGTCAACACCGGCAAGCGTGCCGGCGCCGAGGTCCCGCAAGTCTATGTCGCGCGCGACGGATCGAAGACGCCGATGCGGCTGGCGGCGTTCACCCGCGTCACGCTCAAGCCCGGCGAGGTCCGCCGCGTCACGCTGACCGCCGAGCCGCGCATCCTCGCCGACTACGACGTCAAGCTGCCCGGCTGGCGAATTGCGGGCGGGCGCTATCGTGTCGCCATCGCGCGCGATGCGACCGACCGCAGCCGAATGCTGACCGTCAAGCTCGCCCCCTCGACGATGCGGCCCTGATCGGCCAATCTGCGTCATTGCCGACCGGCGCGGCGGGGTACATGATGGCGGGACAGTCGATGTCCCTTGCCCCCGCTCCGCCAGTCGACGAACGACGCGACACGGCCAGCGGGACCGCGACGAACCAACGGTCCACCGGTTTCCTGCTGCTCTACGCGCTGGCGAATGCCGGTGGGGTGATCGCCTTCCTGCCGCTGCTGACGTTGTTGCTGGCGATCAAGATCGAGGGGTTGGCGGGCGAGGCGCGAGTCGATTTGCTCACCGCGACCCTCATCGCCGGATCGATCGCGTCGAGCACCTCCAACATCCTGTTCGGCTGGCTCAGCGACCGCTCGGTGGCGCGCGGAGGCGGCCGACGACGCTGGATAGTGGTCGGCCTGATCGGCACGGTCCTGGCTTATGCCGCGATCGCGCTGGCGCAGAGCCCGGCCGCGATCATCTGGTCGGTGGTGCTGTTCCAGGCCGTGCTCAACGCGGTGCTCGGACCCTTGGTCGCGGTGATGGCCGACGAAATCCCCGATTCGCAGAAAAGCACCACCGGTGGGTTGCTGTCGCTCGGCTATCCGATCGCCTCGGGCGTGCTCGCGGCGGTGATGGCGGTCACCGCGCTGGGTGAAGGCGGGCGGCTGATGGCAGTGGTCGGCGCTGCCGCGATCTGCCTGATCCCGCTGACCGCGGTGCGCGCGAGACCCTTGCCGATCGTCGAACAACCACCAGCGACGGTCGAATTGCAGCGCCGCGACCTCGCTGTTGCGTGGGTAGCCCGGCTGTTGTTCCAGCTCGCCGGCTGCGTGCTGCAACTCTATCTGTTCTATTATTTCGAGAGCATCGTCCCCGATCTGCCGAAAAGCGTCCTGGCGACCGATGTCGGCCGCCTGCTCACCATTTCGTTCATCGCGCCGCTGCCGATCGCTTTGGTGTTCGGGCGGCTGTCCGACCGGCTCGATCGTCGCAAGCCGTTTCTGGTCGTCGCCGCGATTGTCACCGCGATCGGGCTCGCCGGCATGGCGGTGGCGCATGACTGGACCGTCGGCGCGATTGCCTTCGCCCTCTACACGATCGGCTATAGTGTATTCCTGCCGCTCCAGGCCGCTTTTTCGATGCAATTACTGCCTGACCCGCGGCATCGCGGGCGCGACCTCGGGCTGCTCAACTTGACCAATACCTTGCCGTCGTTGCTCGGCCCGTTGCTGACCTGGTGGCTGGCATCGCCGCGCGATTTCGCCGTGGTGATGGCGATGCTGGCGGTGCTGGTCCTGTGCGGCGGCTTCGCGATGCTCGGCGTGCGCGGGCGGCGTTAGGTCGTGAACCCATTAATGGGGACGTCCGAGATTGTTGGTGGGCGGTCGTTGCCCTGCGCCGGATACCGGGCCAGCGTCCGCTTGATCGTCCCCTTGGCCGCCGCATCGCCCACATCATTGACGATATGCGCGATGGTGCCCTTGCCGCCGCCGAGCGAGATCGTCGTGATGTTCTCGAACACCACGCCTGCCACGCGCGGCGCCTCGATCGCGCTGTCGACAACGATCGACGGGTCGGCGGTAAAGTTGCAATAGATGCCCATCCCCACCGCCCGATGGTCGCGGACGCCGTCGGCGACCTTGTACGCTGCCCAGCCGCGCCGCAGTCCGGGCCGGTACGCGGCCTGGCTGGGCGGATCGTAGGGAAGCTCGTTCTGGAAGAACCAGGTGCGCCCGCGCTCGCCGTTCCAGACCACATTGTAGCAGCGGAAATGCTCGACGAAGAGACCGTGCATCGCGACGTCGTCGCCATTCACCACCAACCCCTGATTGCCGATGCTCTCGTCCCAGCCGACATGGATTCGCCCGCTCGCGCGATCACCGTGATCGGCGCGCCAGATCCACATATGATCGCCGAGCACGTGCCGGCTGTTGATCTCGAGGCAGGTCTCCGCGCAGCCGACCGCGGCCCCGCCGACGCGGAAGAACAGGTCGGCGAGCAGGATCGGGTTCGCGCTGTGATCGCGATTGCTGCCACGCGGACCGACCTCGACCAACACCGGCGACAATGTCGGCCCGGCATCGATCAGCAGCCCGGCGATGCTCACGCCAGGCACATCGGCGACCGTGATCGCCTTGCCGCCGCTCCGCGCCAGCACCGTCGCCATGCCCAGTCCGAGCACCACCGTCCCAGGCAGCGTCACCCGGATCGGCTCGTCGACCGAGTAGATGCCCGGCGTCAGCAGCAGATGTTGCCCGCGCGCGAGTGCCGCGTTGATTCGCCGCGCGGTGATGCCCGGCTTCGCGATGAAAAAGCGCTCCAATGGTATCGTCGCGCCTAAAGGTTTCGCCATGTCCCAGTTAGCGCCGCGCGCCTGGTGCCGGAGCGCGGGCACGAACACGCCCCATTGCCCGACGGCATCGACATACAGAAACGGCTTGCTGCGGATCATCGGCACCGCGGGCAGACTGGTATAAGGCGGCGTCGGGAAACTGGACGCAGGGGCGCCATCGACGCCCATGAACATCATATTCCAGTTCGATCCCTGCCAGCCGCCGATATTGCTGGTCCGCGTGAACCATTGCTGTTGCGAGCCCGATTTGACGATGCCGTCGATCCGGCAATCGGCCATGAACCCACCGCTCGACCAACCGCCATCGTCGAGCGCGAGGTCGCCGCGCAGGTGGATGCGGCGATAGGGGGCCGCTTGCGACACCGCCCAGCGGTCCTTGCCGTCGGGTGGGCGCAGCTCGAGATTCTCCGCGGCGCGCCAGAAATTGACCAGCGCCACGCCGTCCGCCCAATCGGCTTCGGCATGGACATGCCCGTCGATTACCACCCCGCCGGGCAGCAACCCCAGCCCAGCGACCTGGGTGAAGAAGCCGACATTGACGTCGGCGGCATAGCGCCCGGGCTTGAACAGGATGGCGTAACGCTCGTCGCTGAAATGCGCGCGCTCCATCCGCGCGAAGATCGCATCGACCTGCCGCTGGATCGCCGCCGCGGACATCGACGGGTCGACGATCCGGACATTGGGGCCGAGATCGGGATCGCGCGGTGCCGTGGCACGCGCCGCGCCCGCGCCCGCCGGATGCGCGGCCGCCGCCAGCCCGGCGAGCCCGGCCAGCACCGACCGCCGGTCATGGGGTTGAGACATGTTATGCTCCTTGGGCCTGGATCGAGAAGAAGCCGGTCACAGAGAGCCGCCCGCGCGCCGGATCGGGCGACAGCGAGGCGTCGGCGCCGATCAGCCCGCTGTGGAGCAGGAAACTCGGATAGACGATCGCGCGATTGTAGCGCGCCTCGACCGCGAAGATGCGCTCGAACAACGTGCCGTCGCCGGTCCAATAGTCGGGCGGTGGCGGGCCGCCATAGCGCAGTTCGGCGTCCACCTGATGCGGATATATCTCGGCGCGATGCGCGTCGACGCTCTCGAACCCGGTCGAGCGATGGCGGAAGAAGCCGGTGCCATGGTGGTCGCCGGGCGACAGATAATGGACCAGCGCGATCCGCCGCGCGTCATAGGCATCGCAATGCGGCAGCCGCTGGCTGACCGACAGCGCGTCGCGCGCGGTCGTGACGATCGAGAAGCTCGCGTCGATCACGTCGAGCCGCGGAACTCCCCCCAGCGCGTCGCCGAAAGCCGTCTCGACCACGGGCAATTGCGCGGTGAGATAGTCATCGGGCAACGCCGCGCGGACACCGGGATAATGATGGATTGCCGGCCCGAACGCGGCATCGATCGCGGCCGCGCGCAACGCATTGGGATCAGCCGCGAAATCGTCGATCACGACGACCGGCTGACGCTCGTTGCCGATGCGATGGAGCGTCATCGTCGGCCGCACGTCAGCGCCCGCCCCCGCGCCAGTAGCGTACATAATCGATCGCCATCCGCTGCGGCAGCGCGGAGTCATCGATCCCCTTCGCCCCGCCCCAATCGCCGCCGATCGCAAGGTTGAGGATCATCTGATACGGCCGGTCGAACGGCCAGGCGCCGCGCCCGCCCGGCTGGTCGTTGGCGACCTGCATATAGCCGCGCCCGTCGATCCCGATCGTGATCGCGTCGGACTGCCAGTCGAGCTGGTAACGATGGAACTCGGTGCAGCTGGTCGGCACTTCTTTCTCGTCGCCGCGCTGAGTCCCCTTCACATGATTGAACAACGCCGAGTGCAAGGTCGCGTGGACCAGGTTGGGCTGCCAGCCGACCATTTCCATCAGGTCGATCTCGCCCTCGTCGGGCCATTTGCCGCTGTCGGGCAGCAGCCAGATTGCCGGCCAAGTGCCGCGCGCGCAGGGCATTTTCGCGCGCACTTCATAGAATCCATATCCGAGCGCCTGCCGGCTGACGAGCTTGGCCGAACTGAAATCCTGCCCGCCCCAATCCGGCATCGCAGGCAGCTTCTCGCGCCGCGCCTCGATTACCAGCGCGCCGCCTTCGATCCGTGCATTCTGGCGTCGGTCGGCGGCGTAATATTGTTTTTCGTTATTGTACCAACCCTGCTTGTTGCGCGAAGTGTCGAAGCGCCACAATTTGAGGTCGATCCGCGGGCGGTCGAATTCGTCAGTCCAGCTCGGCCTGGCCGCGGGCGCGGCCATCGGTATATCGACCGAGTAATTGGTTGCCGCCAGGCTGAGGGCTTGTGCAATCGCAAGGGCAATGGGGTGGGCCATTCCATCCTCTCCCGACGGACCATGTGGCGCCAAGCTCGTAGCGGTCGCGCACCGTTATATGCCTGTCAAGGAGCAATTGTGAACGTTCTCAAATCGAAACGGGAATAGAGTGGATCGACGGGCGAAGCGCACTGGCTGCAAGGTAGTCCCTCGGCCGGTAGCACCCGTACGACGAACAAGATCGGCCGGTGCTGACAGCATGTCTTCGCTCCTGAGCTTGCGGGCGATCACCATTGCCAGACACTCGCGGTTCGCTTCGTCGGTGATCGCCGGGATAGGCGCATCTATACCTTACCCTCTATCACTACCGCTGTGTGGCGGGGATGTTGAACACCAGATAAGGGTCGCGGCAGAGGGTTTCGGATAAGTGGCTAGAAAGAGGTATTTCCCTGCAATCTTAGCGCACCCAACAGGATTCGAACCTGTGACCTCTGCCTTCGGAGGCACCATTTACCCGCCGCGCATACGCGGCGGGGCACAGCCGAAGGGCTGATCTCCCCGCCGTCGTCGAGCGCCCGGTATCAGGGTGTGATGCTAGCAATCACGTCCGTCTCCGGACTCACGATTAGGACGGTCCCGAAAAAGGTTGAATCGGGCCGTCACATTGCGCGAAATCGATAGCGAAAGGCGTCGCTGACACGGAGCGGTTCGGGCACCTCCCTGAGCCACAGCTGCAAACGGCCGTCCTCGTCCGGCTTCACGTGGCGGATCGCCGAGACGCGCACGATCGTGCCGCGATGCACCTGCCAGAAGATTTCCGGGTCGAGCTGGGCGACGAGCTCCTTGAGCGACGTGCGGATATGCGCCGACTCCGTGGTAGTGGCGACGCGGGTGTATTTTTCCTCGGACTGGAAGAACAGCACATCGTCGATCGGGATCATCCTGACGGTGTCGCCGATGCTCGCGGTGATCCAGCTGATCGCGCGGTGCGGCGCGCGCTGGGCGGCGAGCGCGTCGAGCAACGCGGCGAGGCCGGCCTGTGGCGCGGGATGGCGGGCGCGCAGCCTTGCGATGGTTTCCGTCAGGCGGTCGGCGCGGATCGGTTTCAGCAGATAATCGGCGGCACCGGTCTCAAACGCGGCGACCGCGAATTCGTCATAGGCGGTGATGAACACGATTTGGGTGGTTCCGCTTGCCTGCCGCGCCACCTCGAGGCCGCTGACGCCGGGCATGCGGATGTCGAGAAAGGCGATGTCGGGCGCGTGCGCGGCCAGCGCCTCGATCGCTGCCAGGCCATCCGCGCATTCGGCGACGATGGTCAGCTCGGGCCACAGCTTCGCCAGCATGGCGCGCAGCTCGTGGCGCTGCGGCGCCTCGTCCTCGGCGATCAGTGCGGTGGAGGGGCCGTTCATGCCACCGCCAACGGGACGCGGATCAACGCCCGAGTGCCGCCATCGGGGCGGGCGCCGACGTCCAGCGCGGCGCTGTCGCCGAAGCGGTTGCGCAACTGCGCGCGGATATTGGCGAGGCCGAGGCCAGGCGTGACGCCGGGTTCGAGACCCGCGCCGTCGTCCTCGACGGTGACGGTCAGCGTATCGTCATCGGCCCGGGCGCGGATCGCGATCATGCGTGGCCCGGCCGCGGGTTCGACGCCGTGCTTCACGGCATTCTCGACCAGGGTGAGCAGCACCAGCGGCGGAAACGGCAAAATGCGGGCGGTATCGCTCGCTTCGACCTCGACCCGGATGCGCCCCGCCATGCGCACGTTCATCAGCTCGAGATAACGCGTGCAGATGTCGATCTGCCGGTCGAGCGTCGCCGCCTCCACGCTCGTCTCGCGGAAGCGGGGCAGGGTGGCGCGGAGATAGTCGGCCAGCGCGTCGATGGTTCGTGCGGCGTGTTCGGGTTCGGGCGCGATCAGCGAGCGCACCGAAGCCAGCGTGTTAAACAGGAAATGCGGCTCGATCTGCGCCTGCAGCACCGCCAGCCGCATATCGGCGGCGTCGCGTTCGGCACGCAGATGTTCGACCTGGCGACGCGCGCCATGCTGTTCGATGCGCCGTCGCTCGCCGACATAATAGACGATCGCCAGGCCGCCGCCGGCAAAGACCAGCATGAAGATCGAGGCGTCGACACTCGCGCGAAAGAATTGCGACATGAGCTGGCCGAAGAAGCTGACATTCATCGGCCGGGTCGAATAACCGCGCATCAGCGCGGCGTGATAGGCGCCCGCCCAGTCCAGCGCGATCAGGCCGATCCACAGGCCAAGCAGGATGGCGAGGATCACCAGCACCCGCTCGATCCTGAGCGGCAGCTTGCGGTGGCGCACGATGGTGGCAAGCAGCGGTCCGGCCGAAACGGTGATCAGCGTAGCGAGCGTCGCACGCAGCGCCAGCCCGGGCCAATCGCGCCATGCGCCCATGCCCGAGGCGTGCCACGCGGCATAAGCACAGCCGGCAAGGATCGCGAGCGGCCAGAACACCGCGCCGCGGCGCACCCACCACGGCCAGGTGAAGGTGCGGAAGCTCTGATAGAGCGTCCAGCCGCCAAGGTCGGACAGGACGCCTTGCGGGAGCCGGGAATAGGGATCGTCGTCGGGCATGGCCATGACGGCAGGGTAGCAAAGCGGCGGCTCGGGCGCACGTGCGCCGTCCGGCGCAGGGCCGTTTCGTCACACCTATGCCGGTTTCGTCGCACGCCCGCCCCGGCCGCGTCCGCGCCGCTTATGCTGGCGACGAAACGAACGGCGGAGGCAGTATGACGAATCGAGCTTTGTTGGGGGTGGCGCTGGCGGCCGCATTGCTGGCCGGGCCGGCGACGGCGCAGGGCCATGTGTCGGTCGCGACCGGATGGCTGGCGCAGCATCTGCACGACCCCAATCTGGTACTGCTGCATGTCGGCGACGAGGCGCAATATAAGGCCGGCCATATCCCCGGCGCGCGCTTCATCCGCTTGCAGGATATCTCGACCTCGCAGGGCGGGCTGTCGCTGGAGATGCTGCCGGCGGACGAACTGCGGCGGCGGTTGCAGGCGCTCGGCGTGACCGACCGCTCGCATATCGTGATCTATTATGGCGACGACTGGGTGTCGCCGGCAACGCGCATCCTGTTCACGCTCAACGCGGCGGGCCTTGGTGGGCGCACCGAACTGCTCGACGGCGGCATGCGCAAGTGGCGCAAGGAAGGCGGCGCGGTGACCGCCGACGCGACTCCCGCTGCCCGTCCGGGCGCGCTGGCCGCCTTCCAGCTGCACGCGCCGATCGTCGATGCGGCCTTTGTCCGCGCGCATGTCGGCCGGCACGGCTTCGCGCTGATCGATGCGCGCGCGCCGGTCTATTATAACGGGCAGCAGCAGAGCGGCGCGCACGAACATATGCGTCGCGGCCATATCCCCGGCGCACGCAACCTGCCCTATGACAGCATCACCAATGACGATCTGACGCTCAAGACGCCGGCGCAATTGCGCGTCATGTTCCGCGACGCCGGCGTACGCCCCGGCGACCGGGTGATCGCCTATTGCCATGTCGGCCAGCAGGCCACCGCCGTGGTGGCGGCGGCGCGCGTGGCGGGGATCGACGCCGTGCTTTATGACGGCTCGTTCGAGGACTGGACGACGCGCAACCTGCCGGTCGAGCAGTGACCGTGCAAACCGCGCGGCCTTATGCCGACCCCCATCTCGCGGGTATCGCGTTGGGCCTGGTGCTGCTCGCCTGCTTCGTGCTGACCGGGCGTGGGCTCGGTGCGTCCGGCGCCTTTGCCGGTGTCGCGAGCGCTGTGGTCGGGGCAGTCGCGCCGCACCGCGTCGCGGGCAACGACTATTTCCAGAGCTATCTGCAGGGCGGGGCGCCGTGGAGTGCGTGGATCGTCGTCGAAGTGGTGGGCGTGCTGGCCGGTGCAGCGCTGTCCGCCATGCTCCACCGTCGCCTGGTGAGCCCGGCGCGGCACGGCCGGGTGCCAACGCGTCGGCTCATCGCCGCAGTCGGCGGTGGCGTGCTGATGGGCGTGGGCGCCGCGCTGGCGCGCGGTTGCACGAGTGGACTGGCGTTGAGCGGCGGCGCGTTGCTCGGCCTGGGCAGCTGGATCTTCATGCTGGCGCTGTTCGCCGCCGGCTTTGCCGCCGCGCCGTTGCTGCGGAAGCTGTGGGCATGAACGGACTGTTGATCGCGGCGACGATCGGCATTGCCTTCGGCGCGGCGCTGGAGCGCGCCGGGCTCGGCGATCCGGCCAAGCTCGCCGGCCAATTCTACCTGCGCGATTTCACCGTGGTGAAGGTTATGATGAGCGCGCTGATCACCACGATGCTCGGCGCCTTCTGGCTCGGCCGGCTCGGGCTGGTCGATCTCGGTGCCTATTACGTGCCGGAGACATATCTGATACCGCAGCTCGTCGGCGGGCTGATCTTCGGGCTCGGCTTCGTGCTGAGCGGATTGTGCCCGGGCACCGCCTGTGTCGCGCTGGCCAGCGGGCGGATCGAAGGGGCGACGACGATGCTCGGCTTGCTCGTCGGCGTGACGCTGGCCGGCCTGGCCTTTCCCGGAATCGAGGGTTTCTACGGCACCACGGCGCGCGGCGCGCTGACGCTGCCGCAGCTGACCGGCCTGCCTTATGGCGTGGTCGTGGCCTTGGTCACGATAATGGGTCTGGCGATGTTCGCGGCGATCGCGCGCCTCGAGGCGCGGTCATGACGGTAACGCGGCGGCTCGGCATCGGCGCGCTGGCGCTCGGCCTCGCCGCGCCGTTCGCCGGCAATCCCTATCGCACGGCGCGTGGCACGCTCGATCTCGATGCCGTTGTGAAGGCAATCAACGATGGCTCGGACCATGTGTGCGCGCGCCAGCTGGCGATATGGATCCGCGATCGCCGCCGCGGCCTGCGCATCATCGACGTGCGCCCGGCCGCGGCGTTCGCCGATGATGCCATTCCCACAGCGGAGAATGTGCCGGTCGAGCGGCTGGTGCATATGATCGCCGCACCCGACGACCACCTCGTCCTCTATTCGGAAGAGGGCGCACATGCCGGCCAGGCCTGGGTGATGCTGCGCGCGCTCGGTGTGGACAATGCGGTGTTCGTGCCCGGCGGGCTCGCCGACTGGCGCGACGAGGTGATGTTTCCCCTGTTGGCGGACGATATGCCCGCCGCCGCGCGCGCCGAGGTTGCCGCGCTCAGTCGTTATTTCGGCGGGTCGCCGCGCCAGGGTGCGGCCGCGACCATGACGATCACCGGAGCGGCGCCGCCATCACAAAGCTTGCGGAGGCGGGGATGCTAGCACGGCTTGAAAGCGTGGCGGACACGTTCGACTTCGATGCCTTGCGCGCCGCCGAGTTCGCCCGGCTCGACGCGCAGAACATTGCCTATCTCGATTACACCGCCAGCGCGCTGTACGGCGCGTCGCAGGCGCTAGGTCATGCCGATCGCCTGGCGTGCGGCATTTTCGGCAATCCGCATTCCGAACATGTCGCGTCGCGCAACAGCGGCGCCGCGATGGACGCCGCGCGTGCCGCGACCCTCGCATTCTTCGATGCCGATCCGGCGCTCTATGATGTGTGCTTCACCGCCAACACCACGGCGGCGATCAAGCTGGTTGCCGAAAGCTATCGCTTCGGGCCTCGCTGCGGCCTGATACTCGCGGCGGACAATCACAATTCGGTCAACGGCGCGCGCGAATATGCCCGGCGGGCAGGCGCGCCGGTCGCGGTGCTGCCCCTCGATGAAGAGCTGCGCCTCGACCAGGCAGCGGATCGTCTGTGCGGCATCATCACGGCGCAGGGACCCGGGCTGCTGGCGTTTCCGTCCCAGTCGAATTTCTCCGGCGTCCGTCACGACCTGGCACTGGTCGACGAGGCGCAGGGGCTCGGCTGCGACGTGATGATCGACGCAGCCTCGGGCGGCGCATGCGGCGGGCTCAGCCTGACGCGACATGCTGCCGAGTTCGTCGCCTGCTCCTTCTACAAGCTGTTCGGCCTGCCCACCGGGGTGGGGGCGCTGGTGGTGAAAAAGGCGGCGCTGGCGCGGCTCGACCGGCCATGGTTTTCCGGCGGCACGGTGGCCTTCGTGTCGGTCGCGCAACAGCGGCACGCGCTGCTGCCAGGCCATGAGGGCTTTGAGGACGGTACGCCCAATTTCCTCGATCTCGCGGCGGTCGAATCGGGTTTCGCCTTTCTCGACCGGATCCCGCGCGCGGCATTGCGCACCCGGATCGCGGCGCTGACCGATTATTTCCTCCGCCGCGCCGCGAATCTGAAACATGTCGATGGGTCGCCGCTGGTGCGGCTCTACGGGCCACAGTGCTTCGAAGAACGCGGCGGCACGGTCGCCTTCAACCTGCTGTGGCGTGACGGGGTGGCGGTGCCGTATCGCCATGTCGAGCTGCGCGCGCGCGACCATGGCGTTGCACTGCGCGGCGGCTGCTTCTGCAATCCCGGGGCGGCCGAAAAGGCGTTCGGGTTCGACCGCCTCGATACCGCGCGCTGCCTCGAGATGCTGGAAGGCGGGTTCGGCGTCGCCGCTTTCCACGCCTGTCTCGGCGCCGATGCGACGGTCGGCGCGCTGCGCCTGTCTGTGGGGGCACCGACCAGCTTTGCCGATATCGATCGCGCCTTGGCGCTGATCGCGAGCTACGCCGTGTAGCTCAGCGGTTCGCGTCGAGGATCATGCGCGCGGCCTTCTCGGCGATCATCATCACCGGGGCATTGGTATTGCCCGAGGTGATGGTCGGCATGATCGCGGCGTCGGCGATGCGCAGCCCGCTTATGCCATGCACGCGCAACCGCGCATCGACCACCGCACGCGGACCGCTGCCCATCGCGGCGGTGCCGACGGGGTGGAAGATGCTGGTCGAGATGTCGCCTACCGCCGCGGCGATCTGCTCGTCGGTCTCGCGAGACGGGCCCGGGCGGAACTCGGCCGGGCGATAGGGCGCCAAAGCGGGCTGGGCGACGATGGCACGCGTGATCTTCACTGCCTCGACCGCCACCGCGAGGTCCTCGGGTGCCGAAAGATAATCCGGCTGGATACGCGGCGGCAGTGCCGGGTCGGACGCGGCGATGCGCACGCTGCCCCGGCTTTGCGGGCGCAGATTGCACACGCTGGCGGTAAAGGCGGGGAAAGGATCGAGCGCGCCGCCGAAGCTGGCAAGGCTGAGCGGCTGGACGTGATATTCGAGATTGGGCGTGGTGAAGCGCGGGTCCGAGCGCAGGAACAGCCCGAGCTGGCTCGGCACCATCGCCATCGGGCCGGAGCGATTGAGCAGATATTCCAGCCCGATGCGCGCCTTGCCGTGCCAGGAGCTTGCGCGCGCGTTGAGCGTCGACACATCCTGCACCCGATAGGCGCAGCGAATCTGGAGATGATCCTGCAGGTTCTCCCCGACGCCCGGCAGGTTATGGATGGGCGCGATGCCGAGCGCGCGCAACCGTTCGGCATCGCCCAACCCCGAGCGTTGCAGGATCGCCGGTGATCCGATCGCACCGCTGGTCAGGATGGTCTCGCCGCGCGCGCGGGCGAACTGCCGCCGCCCGTCGAGCATGAAAGCGACGCCGGTGACGCGGCCCTGCTCGACCTCCAGCCGGTCGACCATGGCGTGGGTCTGGATGCGCAGATTGGCGCGTTTTGCGACCGGGCGCAGAAACGCGTCCGCCGCGCTCCAGCGCCGCCCGCGCTTCTGCGTCACCTCGAAAAAGCCCGATCCCTCATTGTCGCCGGTGTTGAAGTCGCTTGTCTCGGGCACGCCATATTGCGTCGCCGCGGCGCGGAATGCCTCGAGCAGTTCCCAGCGCAATCTCTGCCGCTCGACGCGAATCTCGCCGCCGGCCCCGTGCGCGTCGCACGGTCCGGCGACATGGTCCTCGGCTTTGACGAACCAGGGCAGCACATCGTCCCAGCCCCAGCCGATATTGCCGGCCTGGCGCCAGCCGTCATAGTCGGCCGCCTGGCCGCGGATATAGATCATGCCGTTGATCGACGAGCAGCCGCCGATCACCCGGCCGCGCGGATAATTGAGCTCACGGGCATTGAGCCGGGGTTCGGGCTCGGTCCGGAAGCACCAGTCGGTGCGCGGATTGCCCATGCAATAGAGGTAACCGACGGGGATGCGGATCCACAGGTAATCGTCCTGGCCGCCGGCCTCGAGCAGCAGCACGCGGTTACGTGGGTCCTCGCTGAGGCGATTGGCCAGCACACAGCCAGCGCTGCCGCCCCCGACGATGATATAGTCGAAGGTGCCGAAATCGTCAGGCTCGGTCACGCGGCGCCGTCCTTCATCCCAAGATGCCGGAGCAGTCGCGACGAAGCGCCATAGGTCGACAGCCAGACGAGCAATTCCGTCGCCGTTGCGACAACGACGTCCAGCAGGCGCAGCCATGTCGGTGGTGTGGCACCTGCGCGCGCGCGCCGGGCGCGGTGGAGATGATCCACCTCCTCGTCCCGGATCGCCGCGATCGCCGTCGAGAGATCCGGCGCGCGCGGCATCAGCCACGCCACCTGATCGTCCATGTGCCGATGCACCGTCCGTTCGACCGCCTCGCTGCAGGTCAGGATCGCTTCGCGCCCGAGCAGCGCCGTGCCGGTACCGAGCAGCGTGCCACCGATGCCCCATAAGGGCAGCATGTCGCACGGCCGCAGGCCGCGCTCCCGCAATCCGGCATCGAACAGGTCGCGATGACGCGTCTCGTCGCCCAGCGCGTCTTGCAGCATCGCCACCAGATCCGGTGCGCGCCACCGCGCGATGGCGATTTGCGCCCGATAGATACGAATTGCGCCATATTCGCCGGCATGATCGACGCGCAGGATATCGCGCAGCACCAGCGCCGGATCGCTCATTCCATTCCGCCGAGCAGGCTCACCACATTGCTGCCGAGCGCCTCGATCGCATAACCGCCCTCCATCGCGACGACGGTCGGCCAGCCGCACGCCGCGATGTCACGCGCCAGCACGCCATAATCGGCGGTGGTCAGGTTGAAATGCGAGATCGGGTCGCCTTCCCAGGTATCGGCGCCGAAGCTCACCACCAGCAGATCGGGGCCGAAGCGCGTGATCGCCTCCAGCGCCTTGCCTTGGGCGCGACGGAAGGCGTCGAGCGTGGTGCCTTGCGGCAGCGGCAGGTTCAGCGTCGCGCCCGACCCGTCGCCCGCACCGGTCTCGTCCGCATGGCCCCAGTAAAAGGGATAGTCGGTCGCCGGGTCGGCATGGAGCGAGGCGTAGAACACATCGCCGCGTTCCCAGAAGATGTCCTGCGTGCCGTTGCCGTGATGATAGTCGATATCGAGGATCGCGACCCGCGCACAGCCGGCATCGCGTGCTGCCTGTGCGGCGATCGCGGCGGTGTTGAGGTAACAATAGCCGCCGAGATAATCCGCCCCGGCATGATGCCCCGGCGGGCGGCACAGGGCGAAGGCGGCGCGTTCGCCACCGAGCACGGCATGAGTCGCCGACAGCACCGATTGGGCGCTCGAATAGGCCGCGCCCCAGGTCGTCGCGGTCAGCGGGGTCGCGGCGTCGAAGCTGTATTGCCCGATCTGCGCGTCGATCCGGTCGAGCCTGAGCGGGCGCCGCCCGACCACCGGCCAGACATAACCGATCACATCGCCCGGCCGTCCTGCCGCTGCCCAGCGCGCCGGCGCCTGTTTGAGGAAGTCGACATAGCCGGCGTCGTGCACGGCGAGGATCGGCGCTTCGCCATGGTCGGTCGGCCGTTCGGTGCCGCCGATCGCCGCCGCGATCATCTCGGCGCGCGAGGGCTTTTCGGCGAAATCGGTGAAGCCGCCATTGTGCAGCTCCTTTTCCGGGGCATGGGTCAGCTGGCGGAGATCGAAGAAGCGGCGCATCAGCCTTTTGTCGCGGGCCGGGCGATCCAGCGCAAGACGACAAAGCCGGCAACGGCCGACAGCCCCGATCCGATCAGCACGCCGATCTTGACCGAATCCATCCGCGCGGGCGTATCGAACGCCAGACCGCCAATGAACAGGCTCATGGTGAAGCCGATGCCGGCGAGCAGCAGCACGCCGTAAAGCTGCGTCCAGCTTACCCCGCGCGGCCGCGGGGCGATGCCGAGCCGATCGGCGAGTGCGATGCCGCCGAGCATGCCGGCTTGTTTGCCGACGAACAGCCCGGCGGCGACCGCGACGACCAAAGGCTCGGCCAGTGCGTGCAGGCCGAGCCCGCCCAGCGCGACCCCGGCATTTGCCAGCGCGAACAGCGGCACGATGAGGAAGGCGACCCAGGGACTCAGTGCATGTTCGAGCCGGTGCAGCGGCGAGGTCGCCTCATCCTTGCCGATTGGGATCAGCGCGGCGGCGAGTACGCCGGCGACGGTCGCGTGCACGCCCGAACGCAGCACCAGCCACCACAGGATCGCGAAGCACAGCAGGAACGGCCACAAGGCGGTAACGCCGCGCCGTCCCAGCGCCCACATCACCGCGAGCATGCCGGCGGCGGCGAGCAAGGCGCCGATATCGATGCCCTTGCTGTAGACGATCGCGATGATCGCCACCGCGCCCATATCGTCGACGATCGCGACGGTGGTGAGGAATAGCTTCAACTGTGTCGGCACGCGCTTGCCGAGCAGCGCCAGCACGCCGACCGCGAAGGCGATGTCGGTCGCCGCCGGGATCGCCCAGCCGCGCCGGAGTGCGGGATCGCCCCAGCTGATCGCAAGATAGACCAAGGCAGGGGCCGCCATGCCGGCGATTGCCGCGACCAGGGGCAGACGGCGGTCGGCCGGGCGCGACAATTCGCCGGCGACGATCTCGCGTTTGATCTCCAGCCCGACGAGCAGGAAGAACAGCGCCATCAGGCCGTCATTGACCCATAGATGCGCCGTCATGGGGCCGATCGCTGGCGCCAGCACTGGTCCGGTCTCGGCGTGAAGGAGGTGGAAATAGCTGTAGGCGAGCGGCGAATTGGCGAGAATCATCGCCAGTGCCGCAGCGGCGATCAGCACGATCCCGCCGGCGGCTTCGTCGGCGAGGAACTGTCGCAAGGTTGAGAGCGGGCGCCGCATCGCGCGCCTTTTGCACCGAAGCGTGGTGCTCGTCACGCAGTTCCGGAGCAGGGAAGCTAGCCATTTCCGTCATGCCGGACTTGTTCCGGCACCCACCGTTCCGCAAACCCATCGCGCGTTATGGACGCGGCACCGTGGACCCCGGAACAAGTCCGGGGTGACGGGGTGTTGGATCAATGGATTGGGTGATCAGCGCCAGCGGCGCGCAACCGCAGGCGATCGAGCTCAGGACGCGGTGGCGAGCGCTTCCTGGCTGTCGCGCGTCACGACGCGGCTTTCGCGCTCGATGCGGGCAGCGGCGGTGCGCTCCTGGCGGTCGGCGATTTCTTCCCAGGCGCGGGCGGCGCGCTCGCAGCGCTCCTTGACGTTGCTGAGAGTGGAGGCGTCGCCATTGGCGCGCTCGGCGGCGGCACGTGCGCGGCTGATCTGCGGGGTATCCATAGGGCGGGCTCCAATATTGGTAGAAAGAGAAAATGGCGGCGCGAGCCCGAGGACCCGCGCCGCCGGCATACCGTGATTATTCGGCGTGCTGCAGGTTGACGGCGCTCATCTTGCCGCGCTTGTCCTGCTCCAGCTCGTACGACACGCGGTCGTTCTGGGCCAGCGGGCCCATGCCCGAACGCTCGAGCGACGAGATGTGCACGAAGGCGTCGTTCCCGCCGCCATCGGGCGAGATGAAGCCGAAGCCTTTTTCGGTATTGAAGAACTTGACGGTTCCGGTGGTCATATTGAATTCCTTCTTGCTGGGGGGACGCCCGAGATGCGGACGACCCGGTGCCGTGGCAGCAGGGAAAGAAGGAGAAAGGAGCCGCAAAGCGCCGAAGACCGTCGATGTGCGACTGAAGCCCGGTCTATATAGGAGCAAAGGTGCAAAATGTACAGCCGCGCGACTCTAGAGCGGCCGGGCGGGTACTTTATCGCTACTTCGCGGCGAGCAATGCCTCGACCGCTGTCAGCCCTTCTTCGCTCGCCACAGCGAGGTCGATTGGACGTCCACCGAGCCCGTCGTGGACGGTGTTGAGGAACGTCGTCGCGGTGCCCGCGGCGGGGAAAGTCTTCAGCGCAAGCTTGACCACCAGCCCCTGGCGCTCGGCCGCGCGCGGCGTCAGCTTGACCCCGATGAAGCGGTTGCGCGGGGTCGGCGGCAACGGGCGCGGCGCGACCGTGACGACGGTCGGCTCGGCCGGGACATGCGGCTGGATCGCGGCACGCACCCGCTCATTGGCTTTTCCGCCGCGGCTCAGGCGCATCGGTCGGTCCGGTCGCGATAAAGGCAGGTCATGCGCTTCACTCCACTGGTAAGCGGGAGCACGCGTCTCTCAGCCATCGGCGCTTACAAACAGACTGCCGACGATCCGCGCAGTCTAGGCGATTGGCCACCGATTGGAAAGCGAGGCGATTTTTTCGTCGCCATGTCACATTCCGCATCGCCGTTTCGTCAGGTCTGCACAACCGATGAAAGGATGATTTCATGACTGCCCGCCTCAACCCGTTCGCCGCCGCACCCGAGCTTGCCCAGGCGTTCCTCGCCTTCTCCACCCAGGTCGGCGAAAGCGGCCTCGAAAAGCCGCTGCTCGAGCTGGTCAAGATCCGCGCCTCGCAGATCAACGGCTGCGCCAACTGCCTCAACATGCACACCTATGAAGCGCGTCAGGCCGGCGAGACCGAGCAGCGCATCCACCTGATCGCGGCCTGGCACGAGGCGCCTTGCTATACCGATCGCGAGCGCGCCGCTCTGGCCTGGACCGAGCATATGACGCTTGTTGCCGAAAAACGCGCACCGGCCGATGTCTATGCCGCGCTCGACGCACAGTTCAGCAAGGAAGAGCAGCTCAAGCTGATGATGATGATCATCGTGATCAACGGCTGGAACCGGCTCGCGGTCGGCTTCGACATGTACGAGCCGAGCTATGGGTGGAAGGCGTGAGCGACACCGGCGCCGCCACCTTCGACGCGCTTCGGCCAAAGCTGACGCGCGTCGCCTACCGCATGCTCGGCTCGGTCGCCGATGCCGAGGATGTGGTGCAGGATGCGTGGCTGCGCTGGGCCGACACCGCCCATGACGAGGTCCGCGTGCCCGAGGCGTTCCTGCGCCGCGTGGTGACGCGGCTATGCCTCGACCAGCTCAAGTCGGCGCGCGTCCGGCGTGAGGAATATGTCGGCCCGTGGCTGCCCGAGCCGGTGGTCGAAGCCGAGCAGGAGACCGACGACGTCACCCTGCCGCTGATGCTCGCGCTCGAACGGCTCTCGCCGCTCGAGCGCGCGGCGTTCCTGCTCCATGACGTGTTCGGCGAGAGTTTCGACGATGTCGCCGAGTCGCTCGGCCGCGATTCGGCGGCCTGCCGCCAGCTCGCCGCCCGTGCCCGCGAGCATGTTCGCGCCGAGAAGACGCGTTTCCCGGTCGAGCGCGAACACGGCCTGGAAATCGCCCAGGCGTTCTTCGCGGCGTCGCGCGGCGGCGAGATCGGCCAGCTCGGCGCGCTGCTGGCAAACGACGTCAGCCTTTATTCGGACGGTGGCGGCAAGCGCCCCGCGGCGGCCCGCGTCATGCTCGGGGCGAGCGAGGTGACCCGCACCTTCGCCGCGATCGGTCGCCTGCTGCGCGGGCATTTCGGCACGCTGGTGCGCTTCGCCTGGGTGAACGGCCTGCCCGGCTTCGTCACCCGCGAAGCCGATGGCGTGTTGCAGACCACCGCGCTGCTGATCGACGACGGACGGATCAAGGCGATTTACGTCATGCGCAACCCCGACAAGCTGCGGCATCTCGAGACTTCGCTCCACTGACCCGTTCGATGCTCGTTTTTTTTGGGGGATCATTGTCGGCCGCAACGCGTTGTCATGTCGCAAAGATGACATTCGCCGCTTGCGTCCGGGCGGGTAAGCTTACATCCAGACAGGCAAGGGCGCACACCGGGGGGAATCGCGTTTTGAGTCTGCTGGAAACCATGCCGGCGCTGTTACTGGCGATGACACCGGTCCAGACGGGCGCGGTGCAGCCGCAGGTCGCGACCCCGGCGCCCGTGGCGGCCGAGGCACCGGCGGCCGAACAAAAGGCCCCGGCGACCCAGGCCGCCAACGACAATCCCGAAAACGACATCATCGTCACCGCGGCCAAGCGCCCGCTGGCGCCCGACCCGATCAAAGCGGTCAACCTCGCCTCGTTCAACGTCACCCAGACGTTCGACAAGGCGTTCATCGGCCCGATCTCGCTGGCCTACAAGAACAACGTACCCAGCCCGATCCGCAGCGGCATCCACAATTTCCTCTACAATCTGCGCGAGCCGATCGTGTTCCTGAACTTCGTGTTGCAGCTGAAATTCGGCAAGGCGGCGGAGACGGCGGCGCGTTTCGCGATCAACAGCACCGTCGGTGTCGGCGGGGTGATGGACATCGCCAAACGCAAGCCGTTCAAGCTGCCGCGGCGCGGCAATGGCTTTGCCGATACGCTCGGTTTCTACGGCATCCCCAACGGCCCGTTCATGTTCCTGCCGATCGTCGGCCCGACCACGGTGCGCGATCTGTTCGGCGGCTTCGTCGACCGGCTGATCCTGCCGATCGGTGTCGGCAAGCCCTTCACCAGCACGACCTATACCGCGCCCGCCGGCGCGCTCGGCGCGCTCGATCACCGTGCCGAGTTCGACGAGGAACTGCACATCCTGCACGACAATGTGCCCAACCCGTATGAATCCTCGCGCGACTTCTACCTGCGCCGCCGCCAGGCCGAGATCGATTATCTGAAAGGCAAGCGCACCGAAGGCGCCGCCCCGATGTCGGAAAACCCGCTGGGTTATATCCCGCCGAGCGGCGTCATCGTGCCGCCGCCGGTCGTGCCGACCGTTCCGGCGCCCGCACCCGCAGCGCCCGCGGCCGCCGACCAGCCGGCGGCGAAGCCCTGAGGCCTCCTCCTCGTGCTCCTGCGAAAGCAGGAGCCCAGGTTAGCGGAGCGCAGCGCCCGCGATCCTGGACCCCCGCTTTCGCGGGGGAACGAAGCGGGGATATCGTAACCCGCTACCGCGACCCGGCAGGCTCGGCGATACCGATCGGTTCCACGCTATCGGGGTTCTGCGGCACGTCGAAACGATCGGCGTTCATCACCTTGGTCCAGGCAGCGACGAAGTCGCGCACGAACTTCTCCTCATGCCCCTTCTCGGCATAGACCTCGGCCACGGCACGCAACTGGCTGTTCGAACCGAAGATCAGGTCAGTACGCGTCGCGCGCCATTTCTCCTGGCTACCCCCACGGTCGTAACCGATGAATTCCTCGTCGGCGCTGGTATCGACCACCTTCCAGAAGGTGTCGTTGTCGAGCAGATTGACGAAG
>NZ_JAQGLG010000211.1 GCF_028292965.1 Sphingomonas bacterium
CCCCTCCCCTGAAGGGGAGGGGCTATAAAAAGGGGACTCGGCATCAGGCGATGGTGGGCGGTCCGGTCGAGGGAGGCGGTGGCGCGGCGAGGCCGCGGCCGGGGTTGCCCGGTGCCTGGCTGAGCAGCGCGGCGAAGGCCGGAGGCGGGGCGGGCGCCAGCACCGGCGCGGAAATCGGCATGTCCACCGCAAGGCCGACCGCGGCGAAGGCGCAGGGGCGGTCGGTGCCGGGATCGTGGCTCTGCTTGCCCGTGTCATGGCCCGACATCATGCTGCCGTCGGGCATCATATGCGCCATGTCGTGGTGTATGGGCATCGCCACCGGCGCCTCGTTCTGGCCGGGGCAGAGGACGAGGGCGGGCGCGCCGCTGGCGGTGTGGCCGACCATGAAGCCGGCCGGCACCAGCACACGCACCGCCAGCGCACAGACCAGGATCAGCGCGGCGAGATGGCGTCGGGCCAGGATCTGACGGATCGCGGTCACCGCGCGGCGGTAGCGCTCCGAGGGCCGGCGCTCAAGCGCGCGTTTCGGCGGTCGACATTCGTTTCACTCATGGGTGAATAACCAAAAGAGCTATTGTTGCACTGCACCATTTGCCTTATATCCGCTGTGTGACACAGCAAAGCAGCATCCAGCCCGCCGCGCCGAATGGCGATGTGCCGACGGTCTTCGAAGGGATCGTGCGCAATTTTTGCCTCGCCGCGACATATAATCGCACGGCGATCGTGCTCGCCCCGCACATCCTCTACACGCGGCATGACGAGCTGTTCGTCGACGGCGTGGTGGTGGAGCGCGATGGCCAGCCACCGCGCGAGCCCAAGGTCGGGACGTTCAAGCTGGCCGGCTTGCAGGGCATCGCGCTGACCGATCGCCCGTTCTTCCGCGACCCGCTGTTCCAGCCGGGCGACGTGAAATATCAGGACGTTACGCTGATGGCGGTCGAGCCGGCCTGAGGGAAGGCTTCTGCCAAAAGGCAGTTCGGTAGAAAATGAATAGTGTTCCTGCGAACGCAGGAACCAGGGCCAGGAGCGTTGCGCTTGGAACCCTGGGCTCCTGCTTTTGCAGGAGTAGGGCAGCTATTGGCTGCCGGAAAACCGTCTCAGCTTCTACGCGCAGCCTTGGCGGGCACGAGAACCGGCTGCCAGTTGCCGGTACGCCGCGACAGCGCCTCGCTTAGCGCCGCCACCGCGCCGAGCGCCACACCGGCGACCGCCGCACCCAGGATCATGTCACTGAGATAATGCGTGCCCTCGACCGGGGTCGAGATCAGCATTGCCACATTGAGCGCGAGCAGCGGCCAGCGCAGCGTGCGGTAGGGCCAGGCGGCGGCGATGAACAGCACCGCACTGGCGGTATGGAAACTGGGTGCGGAGACCAGCCCGCGGATCGCGCCGAGATCGATCACATGGAACAGATGCAGCCGCAATTCGGGGATCAACTGGTCCATCCACAGGCCAGAGTCGGGCATGTACGGGACGGGGCCGTGCGCCAGAGTGGCGAATGGGCCGACCGCCGGCATGAAGCGGAACATGACCAGCGCGAGCACCGCGGCAACCCAGAAGCTGGCGATGAAGCGTCGTGCGGCGGCGCGCTTGTTGGTCCAGGCGAACCAGCCGAGCAGGATCGCCGGGCTGGCATAGATGCTCTGATAGAAAGCAGTGCCGACGATCTGCAGCGCGCGATGCTCGGCGACCAGCGTGTACCAAGCAAGCCAGTCGAAATGGAGAATGGCGTCGGCGCGTTCCAGCCCTTCGTCGACATAGCCGCTGGTCATCGCCGAGACGGGATAGCTGGCCAGCGCGCCGGTCAACGTGATGATGGTGAACAGGCCATAATATTCCGCCATGTCGCGCGCGATGCGCTGGCCGTGGCTGGTCGGGTTGCGGAAAGCATGCCGCACCATGCCGAGCGCGACAAAAGTCAGGGCGAAGATCAGCGTGGCGGGGGACAGCAAGGCAATCGACAGCCGCTCATATTCCATCGCCAGCGTGAGCATGACGAGACCGGCGATCGCGGCGAGCACGAGCCAGCGGCCGGGGATGACGGAGCGGTCCGTTTCGCGTGCTATCGAAGCGTGAAGAGAGGCGTCGAAAGTGGAAGAGAGAGCAATCGGCGGCAAAGCGTTATCCCAGACCCCGGGGCGAACGTCACGCTAACCCGCAATGTGTGAACCGTCAGTGACACATATATGACGTTGTGGCCATCCCGGCGCCGTCGTTGACGCCAGGATGGTGGCAGGAATGCAACGGTTGCGCGCAACCGATCGGAGGCGGCGTGGTCAACTGGGGGAGCTCTCATCCCGGAACCCAAAGACGGGCGGAACGCTTTGTCCCGCACAACCTGGCGGAGAAGATCGATGACCAAGACGATGGCGGACATCGCCGAAATCATGCGCGATATCGACTTCACCCTGCTGACCACCGTGACCGCGGATGGCAGCCTGGCGGCGCGGCCGATGAGCAACAATCGCGACGTCGACTTCGACGGCGACAGCTGGTTCTTCGCGATGGGCGATACCCAGTTGGTCGGCGATATCGCGCGCAACCCCAAGGTCGGCATGACGCTGCACGGCAACAGCAGCCTGCTGGGCAAGCCGCCGGTGTTCGTCACCGTGGCTGGCACGGCGGAACTGATCCGCGACAAGGCGGCGTTCGACGCGCATTGGAACAAGGACCTGGAGCGCTGGTTCGAACAGGGCACCGACACGCCGGGCCTGACGCTGATCAAGGTGCATGCCGAGCATGTGCATTACTGGAACGGGGAGGAGCAGGGGGAGGTTGTGCCTTAGGCTATGGTGCGGGTTTGGGGGTTATTTCGCGTGTCAACGTAACTGTTGGCTGGGGTGGGCGACGGTGGCGGTGATGGCCGCGGCGGCGATGGTGGTGCCGTTGTTTTGAGGGATATCAAGCAGCGCGGAGCGCGTCGCGGGCTTCCCCCGGCAGGCGGGCGATGACGCTGAGATAGGCGCTCGCGGTTGCATCGGGCTGGCGGCGGCCTTGTTCCCAGCCCTTCAGCGTCGCCAGCGGGATCCGGTACGTTTGCGCAAAGGCCGTTTGCGAAAGCCCAAGCTGCTCGCGGATCGCACGCACGTCAGGCACCTGGATGACATGCGCGCGCGCCACCTCACCCTTGCCCAGTGCATGGGCAGCAGCCTCTTCCATGGCGGCGATCAGATCTTGCGCGAATGTCGTTTCCATCACTCGCTCCTTCACTTGCCCGTCGCCCGATTTTCCTGTGCGAGCCATATGAAGCCGCGCGCTCCGGTAACGTTGATCCGACCTATCGGCATCGTGATGTTATACGTCAATGACGCCTAGACTTGCTGACAGCAATTAGGCGGAGGATTGATCCGCCGAACTATCGGTCGAAGATCGTCCGAAAAGTCAAATTTACCCTAGGCCCGCACGGTTTGGTTTGCTTCAGGATGCCATGTTTCCAAAAGCGCTGCGTGCCGCCCTTCATTAGCAACACCGAACCAGCCTCTAGCGGTATCTTGAACGACGCAAGATCGTCCCGTTTCTTGTGCTTCATAACGAAGGTTCGCGTAGCGCCGAACGTAACAGAAGCAATTGTCGGCTCTAGTCCCAACTCACGCTCATCGTCGCTATGGAAACCCATGCTATCGTTGTGATCTCGATACAAATTTAAAAAGACACTATTGAATCTAGCGTCAGTGCAATCTTCTACCCTACGCTTTATCTCACGCAAAATATCCAACCAAGGCAGAGGAGTTAAGCTTATTCCTGAATAATCATACTTTTTCCCGGCATCGCCGTACCAAGCTATAAGTCTAGGTTGCTGCATAACCTTTCCGTATATGCGTACAGCTTCCTGCCTCCACTTAATATCTTCGATCAATTTCCGAAGCATGTTTTCATAAGGCATTGGCATCTCAAGGCCATGCAGCAGCGAAACGTCCGCATCTGGCATAGCTATCGGCTCAAACTTTCGATCAATTGAGAATAAGTCTCGCATATCAAATTCTTTTCAGAACTTTTGAGAGAGCATCGCTGGATGGTTTGGGGTCATACCCATATTCATCAATATATTTTTTGAATATACCGTCATATGTAGGTGCATTCAAGTTATACTTTTTCTTCAAGTCAAAAAGCTGTTCATATTTTCCCGCATTTTGAATGCGAGCGTTAAAGTAATAATAAAATGTAGAGGCGCTACTATCTTTGTAGAATAGAAGCTTGCCTTTCTTAAGGCTTTGTAAGATGGTTTTTAGGTTTGCTTTGACCTCAAGATCTTGTGGTAGAGAGCATATCTCAGATATGAAATAGCTCATAAATACAACATCCTCTTGGTCAAGCGTGACCTTCGAGTTTATTGTAGCAGAGCTAACGTCGCATCTTTGGAATAATGTTTCTATAGAAATCTTAGTTTTAGTGGCGGATATTATTTCTTCAAGAACGTGTTGCCAATTGCGCTCTTTATCAATCACGGTGTATATTATCCGTTTGACTTTCGGTTCATCGGAGGCTTCTGAAAGGTACTTTAAAAGCCCTAGAAGCTCACTTCCCGGCCCGCCTCCAATGCTGGTGACTGTCATGACCGTGTCGCTGAAAAGGGGTGCGCCAATATGCTGACGTGCGAGTCTCAAAAAATCATAATTGAATTCTGCGTGTGGTAACGCGTAGCGGAAAACATACGCCGCTTGGGTCGCCAGATCGCTATAGTCGATCAGGTCTCGCTCGCACTTTGTTAGCTCCGCGTAGCTCGCTGACAGCGATGCGAAGCGTGCCGAAATCTGATCCTCCCAATCGTCGTGATCCGCAGCGCCCTGCGCGTCCAGCTTTGCCAGAACGGTTTTAACGGCATCGTATATCATCAAACACCCTTATGTTCTCTATATGTTCCAATGCTCTCACGCAAGATCGTACTTGAAACAGATGAGTGGCGTACAAGTGAACGCTGCGCAATCTGAACGGTCGCCACTTCGAACGCATTGTCGAAGCATACACAAGCCAAAAACTTATGGCGGACGGCGGCCTAAGATGGAAATTAATCTAATGCAATCAATAGTTTATGGCAGAACGAGAGATACTCAAACTCAAAATTGAAAGATGTCAAATCTAAGCATACATCACCCCAAACTCACAAAACTATCCATCACCCGCTTCCGCCCGGCCACCTCGAAATCGATCTCGAGCTTGTTGCCCTCGATCTCGGCGATCTCGCCGTAGCCGAACTTCTGGTGGAACACGCGCTGGCCGACCGAGAGGTCGTCGCGGCCCTTGTTGCCGAGGCTGACCGCCGAGGCGCGCGCCTCGACGATGCGGGCCGGTTCGCGGACATAGCCGCCGCTGGTCGCGGCGCGTTGCCAGCCCGGGCCGCGGCCGGTGCCGCGGGCGATGTCGGCGAACGGATCGGCGCGGTCGGACCAGTTGGCGCGCCACAGGCTTTCGCCGCCCGACATGCTGCTTTCGCTCTCGATATGCGCATCGGGCAGTTCGCCGACGAAGCGGCTTGGGATGCTCGACGACCATTGGCCGTAGATGCGGCGATTGGCGGCGTGGAGGATCACCGCGAGGCGGCGGGCGCGGGTGATCGCGACATAAGCGAGGCGGCGTTCCTCCTCGAGCGAGGCGAGGCCGCCCTCGTCGAGCGAGCGTTGCGAGGGGAACAGCCCTTCCTCCCAGCCGGCGAGGAACACGGTGTCGAACTCCAGCCCCTTGGCGGCGTGGATCGTCATGATCGTGACCTTGGCCTCGTCGGCCTGCGCCTCATTGTCCATCACCAGGCTGACATGTTCGAGGAACGCGCCGAGATTTTCATACTCCTCCATGGCGCGGACGAGTTCGCTGAGGTTCTCTAGCCGGCCGGCGGCCTCGGCCGATTTCTCGGCCTGCCACATCGCGGTGTAGCCGCTCTCGTCGAGCAGCTGCCGCGCCAGTTCGGGGTGCGGCAGGGTGCTTGCCATATTGCGCCAGCGGGCGATGTCGCCGACCAGGTTGCCGAGGCCGCGGCGCGCCTGCGGGGTCAGCTCGTCGGTGTCGAGGATGCGCGCGGCGGCGGTGGTCAGCGGCACGCCTTGCGCTCGGGCCAGCATATGGACCTTCTGCACCGCCTTGTCGCCGAGGCCGCGCTTGGGCACGTTGACGATGCGTTCGAAGGCGAGGTCGTCGGCCGGCTGGTTGACGATGCGCAGATAGGCCATGGCGTCGCGGATCTCGGCGCGTTCGTAGAAGCGCGCGCCGCCGACGATACGGTAAGGCAGGCCGATCGAGATGAAGCGGTCTTCCAGCTCGCGCGTCTGGTGCTGGGCGCGGACGAGGATGGCGATCTCGTCGAGGCTCTTGCCGCTGCGCTGGACCTGCTCGATCTCCTCGCCGATGCGGCGCGCTTCCTCGGGGCCGTCCCACACGCCGAGCACCTTCACCTTTTCGCCGGTCTGGTGTTCGGTCCACAAGGTCTTGCCGAGGCGACCGCCATTATTGGCGATGACGCCCGAGGCGGCGGCGAGGATGTGCGGGGTGGAGCGGTAATTCTGCTCCAGCCGGATCACCCTGGCGCCGGGGAAGTCCTTTTCGAACTTGAGGATGTTCTCGACCTGCGCGCCGCGCCACGAATAGATCGACTGGTCGTCGTCGCCGACGCAGCAGATGTTCTTGCGCTCCTGGGCGAGCAGGCGGAGCCAGAGATACTGGACGCTGTTGGTGTCCTGATATTCGTCGACCATGATATATTTGAAGCGCCGTTGATAATCGGCGAGCACGTCGCGGTCGCGCTTGAGGATGACCAGCATGTGCAGCAGCAGGTCGCCGAAATCGCAGGCGTTCAATGCGATGAGGCGGGCCTGGTACTGGGCGTAGAGGTCCTTGCCGCGGCCATTGGCGTAGCGTTCGCTCTCGCCGGCGTCGATATCGGACGGGGTGAGGCCCTTGTTCTTCCACTCGTCGATCAGGCCGCCGAGCGAGCGGGCGGGCCAGCGTTTCTCGTCGAGATCGTTGGCGCTGATCAGCTGCTTGATCAGGCGCTGCTGGTCGTCGGTGTCGAGGATGGTGAAGTTCGATTGCAGCCCGACCAGCTCGGCGTGGCGGCGCAGCATCTTGGCGCCGATCGCGTGGAAGGTGCCGAGCCACGGCATGCCCTCCACCACATCGCCGACGATGCGGCCGACGCGGTGGCGCATCTCGCGCGCGGCGCGGTTGGTGAAGGTGACGCTGAGGATCTCGGACGGCCATGCTTTTCGCGTGAACAGCAGATGGGCGAGGCGGGCGGTGAGCGCGGCGGTCTTGCCGGTGCCGGCGCCGGCAAGGACCAGCACCGGCCCATCGGTGGTCAGCACCGCCTCGCGCTGGGGCGGGTTGAGGCCGGCGAGGTAGGGCGGCTCTTGCTGGGTTTCGGCGGGGACGGTCATCGGTGAACAGGTAGGGAACGCGGGCGGGTGAGGCAACCGGGCTTGTGGTGGCGATGGGAACCGCGTGCCACGCGCTTTCCACCATGTCGGATTTGTCTCGTCGGGATATCCACAAGAAATGTTCCCCCGCGAAAGCGGGGGTCCACGCCACAGATGCTGCACTTCGTAACCCTGGGCTCCTGCGTGCGCAGGAGCACGCGTACTGATATGCGGATCGTTACGGCTGCCGAACCAGGGGTGACGGGTTGGGTGTGGATGGCACTCGACAATGGTTCCATGGCGATTATCCCTCGCACGACAGAACAAGGGGCAGGGTGATGAAACGAGCGATTGCGATATTGCTGGCGGCGACGGCGCTGGTCGGCGCCGGGCCGGGCAAGGTTGACATGGCGGCCCGCATCCTGCCGGCGGCGGCAGTGCCGGGGGCGGCGGTGAAGCCTTACGTCAAGGTGGCGGGCGGCAAGGTCGCGCTGGTGCATGTGCGGGTGATCGACGGAACCGGGGCGGCCGCGCAGGAGGATCGTACCGTGCTGATCGATGGCGGCAGGATCGTTGCGGTACAGGCGGGCGGCGATGCGGTGCCGGGCGGCTACGCGCCGATCGACGGCACGGGCAAGAGCGTGATGCCGGGAATCGTCGGGATGCACGACCATCAATATTATATCGCCCGGCCCAATCTCGACGCGGCGGGGCATAGCGAGCCGCCGCTGATGGTGCCGCAAATGGCCTTCTCCTCGCCGCGTATGTATCTCGCGGCGGGGGTGACGACGTTGCGCACCACCGGCAGCGTCGAGCCCTATACCGATCTCAACATGAAGGCGGCGATCGACGCGGGCACCTTGCCGGGCCCGCATATGGACGTGACGGGGCCGTATCTCGAAGGATCGGGCAGCCCGTTCCTGCAGATGCATCCGCTGCGCGACGCCGAAGATGCGCGACGTACCGTGGCGTTCTGGGCCGAGCAGGGGGTGACCTCGTTCAAGGCCTATATGAACATCACCCGCGCCGAACTGGCGGCGGCGATCGACGAGGCGCACAGGCGCGGGATCAAGTTGACGGGGCATTTGTGCTCGGTGAGTTATCCCGAGGCGGCGGCGCTGGGCATCGACAATCTCGAGCATGGCTTCTGGGTCAACACCCAACTCGATCCGGGTAAGACGCCGGATCAATGCTCGCGTGACAATGGTCTGGCCACGCTCGCCGCGATGGCGCCGGACAGCGCCGCTGCCAAGGCGCTGATCGGCCTGCTCGTCGAGCGACATGTCGCGCTGACCTCCACTCTGCCGGTGTTCGAGGGATCGTCGCCCAATTACCATACGCTGCCGCCGCGCCAGCTCGCGTTGATGACGCCCGAGGCGCGGACCGACTATTTCTACGTCCGCACGCGCGTTGCGACGCGCCGGCCCGAGGCGGTCGCACCTGGGGCCCGGCTGTGGGCCAACGAACTGGGCCTGGAACGCGCCTTCGTCGCGGCCGGGGGTCTGCTCCTCGCCGGCCCCGATCCGACCGGGGGCGGGCAGGTGCTGCCCGGTTTCGGCGACCAGCGCGCGATCGAGTTGCTGGTCGAGGCGGGGTTCTCGCCCGTCGAGGCGATCAGGATCGGCACGCTCAACGGCGCGACCTATCTCGGGTTGGCCGAGCGGATCGGGACGATCGCGCCGGGCAAGAATGCCGATCTGGTGCTGGTCGAGGGCGATCCGTCGCGCAACATCGCCGATATCGAGCGCGTGGTGACGGTGTTCAAGGATGGGGTCGGTTACGATCCGGTGCCGCTGCTTGGCTCGGTGACGGGGCGCTACGGGCAATATTAGGCGGGTTTTGCGCACCACCAGTGATGCAGGCCGCGGCCCGGGTGCGGGCGCTCGCGATCGAGCGCGCGCCACGCTTCGACGTCACGGCGATAAGGATCATCCGGGTGTTCGAGGCGATAGCGTGCGCGTGGCCCCGCGGAGAGGCGGAAGCCGAGGAAATCCAGGCCGAGCGCTTCCATCCCGCGCATGATGCGGGTGATGTCGAACGGGTCCTCCTGCTCGTGGAACAGCAGATCGTGGACGCCGGTCAGGGTGTAGAAATCGAACGAGCCGGCGATCGTCGGCATGTCGCGCATCAGCCGCGCGCGGGCGGCGCGCAGCACCGCGTCGCTGAGCGGCAGGGCGTGGAGATCGGCGAGCAGGTGGCGCGCGCGCATTATGCGCAAGCGGACATAGGCGCTGTAGACCATCAGTGACATGACGCCGCCGGGTTTCAGCACGCCGGTGATCGCCGCCCAGCCGCGTTCGGGATCGGCGAGATGGTGCAGCACCCCGCTGCACACCACCGCGTCGAATTGCCGCCCGAGCGCGGCGACGCCGTGCAGGTCCAGTCGGCGGAAGGTGATGTTGCCGATACCGGCGGCGGCGCAGCGCTCCGCGGCGAAGGCGAGCGAGGCCGGGCTGATATCGATCGCGGTGATCTGCGCATCGGGGCAGCGCAGCGCCCAGTGCGCCGCCTCGCGGCCGGTGCCGCAGCCGGCGATAAGGATGTCGGCGGCGACCGGCAGCCCGGTCGGCGCGCCGGGCCCGAGCTTCGCCACCATCGCGGGCAAGGTGCTCGGCACCACCACCATCGGACGGCGCCATGCCGGATAGGGCCGAAGGATATAATGCGCCGCGACCATGCTGGTCAGCGGCGTGGCATAAGCGGGCGTGTCGGGCAGGGCCGGCGGCGGCGGGAGATAGGCGCGCACGATCGACGCGGTCGGCTCCGCATCGAGCCGCGCCTGTTCCTCCGCGTCGATCAGCCAGGCGCCGCCATTGTGATCGGCCTGGGCAATCAGTGCGGCGAGCGCCGCGGGATAGTCGCGCCAGCGGCCCGACAATAGCAGCCAGCGGCGCAACGCGGTCAGCGCCTGCTCGGGCGCGAGTGTCGCGACGAAGCCGGCGGCGAGCAGGTCGCGGGCGAAGGCGTCCCCCTCCAGCCACGCGGCCGCCGCTTCGGGCGTTGCCGGCACGCGCCCGGCCTTGTCGAGCAGCGCCCAGCCGGCCGGCACCAGTGTCTGCGGATCGACCGACGCATCGCCGAGCAAGGCATGCAAAGCAGGCTCGTGCGCGGGATCAATGGCGTCGGGGGCGTCCTGCAGCAGTTCAATCAGGCGCTGGCGTGCCTCGATGTCGTCGGGTGCGGTGGCGAAGGCGCGCCATGCCGCGGCCTGGACCCGCGCCGCGACGTCGAGCGATTCTCTGAGGGGCGCGGCGGGCATCCACCCCTTATGCCGATGTCGCGGCGGGCGGCAACCTGACGCGGGCGGCCTTTCCCCCCGCAGCGGCAAGCCGCTACAAGCGGTGCCGGCAACGGAGTCGCAGCATCATGATATCACGACGGAATCTGCTCGCCGGTCTGGGCGTCGTCGCGGCATGGCTGGGGGCGGCGATTGCCGCAGGGCAACGGGTACTGCGCGCCTCGATCGCGCTGGAGGAGAGCCGCGTGCTGGTCGCGGTGGGGATGGTCGGCAAGGGGCCGTATATCTTCATGATCGACACCGGCGCCGATTTCGGGCTGATCCACAACACGCTCGCCGCAACGCTCAAGCTGCCGATCGGCGGGCATACGCGTGTGCGCGGCGCCGGCGGCGCGGACATCTATCCGATCTACGAGGCGCGCGACTTCGTCATCGGCGGGACGATGCGTCAGGCGCGGGTCGGCCTGGTCGGCGCCGGCGAGCTGCGCTTCGGCACCGATATCGAAGGGACGCTAGCGGCGGGCATCCTGACGGCGGGCGATACCGATCTCGATTTCGATGCCGGTGAAATCCGCCTCTATCCCGACGGGCGCGGCGAACGCACCGGCTTTACCCGGCTGCGGTCGAGCATAAGGCGTCTGGAACACGCGACGGAGGCATCGCCCTATATCTTCGCCGATATCGCGGTCGGCGGACAACCCTTCGAGTGCATGCTCGACACCGGCGCGCCGAGCCTTTTGTCGCTCGGCCCCAACGCCTCGCGGCGCAGCGGGTTGTGGGACGACAGCCGGCCCTTTGCGCCGTTCCGGCCGAACGGAATCGGTGGCGCCGGCTCGTTGAGCCGCGTGGTGCGTGCGCCATCGGTCGCGCTGGGCGGCCTGGCGATCGAGCATCCGCTGATCGCGCTGGAACCGCCCGGCACGGTTTCACCGGCGATCGGCGAGGGCATTGCGGGGCTGGCGCTGATCCGGCGATTCAACCTGTCGATCGATGCGCGTTCGCGCAGCCTGTGGGTTCAGCCGAGCCGACAGCCGGCGACCGGCCGCGGCTATGGCCTGTCCGGCCTGTGGCTCGATCACGACGGCGATGGTGCCCGGGTCGCTGCGGTCGGCACCGACAGCCCGGCAGCGGAAGCGGGAATCCTGACCGGCGACCGGATCGACGGGGCATGGCGCGATGCGCTCGCCGCGATCAATCGCGGGCCGGGTACGCCAGTGTCCCTGACGGTCGCGCGCAAAGGCGCGAAACGGGCAATTTCCTTCACGCTGCGGCCTTATCTTTGAAACTTATCCACGGCCTGTAACCAAAGTGTCATGAGAGTGTAACGCCGGCGAGCAATGTGTGTCGCGCCATGGCAACGACCTTCCTTACGCCTGCCGATTCGGAGGCGGTGTCACCCAGTGCGCACGGTATCAACCGGCCACTCCCTTCCATCGCTCGCTGGGGTTTTCTCGCCTTGCTGCTCGGCGGACTGGCCTATGCCGGCTGGTCGATCCTCGACGATACGCAGCAGGTCGGCGAGCAACTCGCCATGGGCTCGTTCCTGTTCCTCGCGCTGGCTTTGGTCATCGCGCTCGGCTTCGAGTTCGTGAACGGGTTTCACGACACCGCCAATGCCGTCGCCACGGTGATCTACACCAATTCCATGTCGCCGCCGGTCGCGGTGATCTGGTCGGGCGTGTTCAACTTCCTCGGCGTGATGGTGTCGGGCGGGGCGGTGGCCTATTCGATCATCACGCTGTTGCCGGTCGACCTGATCCTGCATGTCGGCAGCGCGTCGGGCTATGCGATGATCTTCGCCTTGCTGTTCGCGGCTGTGCTGTGGAACCTCGCCACCTGGTATGTCGGGCTGCCCAATTCGTCGAGCCATGCGCTGATCGGCTCGATCCTCGGCGTCGGCGTGGCCAACCAGCTGCTGTCGCATTCGCTCGGCGGGACCTCCGGGCTCGACTGGGTCCAGGTCGAGAAGGTGCTGTCGGCGCTGCTGTTCAGCCCGCTGGTCGGTTTCGTCGGTGCGCTGCTGCTGATCCTGGCGATGCGCTGGAGCATCCGCAGCCCGAAACTCTACACCGCGCCCGAGGGCAATGCGCCGCCGCCCGCCGGCATCCGCGCGTTGCTCGTGCTGGCCTGCACCGGCGTCAGCTTCGCGCATGGCGGCAATGACGGACAGAAGGGCATGGGGCTGATCATGCTGATCCTGATCGGCTGCGCCCCGACCGCCTATGCGCTCAACCGCACCATGCCGGAAAGCGCGACACCGACCTTCGTCGCCAGCGCCGCGGCGGCGTCCAGCGCCTTCCACGCCCATGGCGCGGGGCAGGCGCCGACGGTCGATGTCGCGCGCGCCACGCTGGTCACGGCGCTGCAGACCAAGCATGCCGACACGCCGGCGGTGTTCGACGCGATCGACACCCTCTCACACGATGTCAGCGGGCGGATCGCGGGCTTCGGCTCGTTCGGCAAGGTGCCGGCGGCGGCGACGCCGAACCTGCGCAACGACATGTATCTCGTGCTCGACACGACCCGGCTGGTGACGGCCAAGGACGGCGCGGCACAGCGCAGCTTCAGTGCGCCCGAGTTGAAGGCGATCGGCGACTATCAGGGGCTGCTGGAAAGCGGCACGCGCTACATCCCGCTCTGGGTCAAGGTGACGGTGGCGCTGGCGCTCGGGCTCGGCACGATGGTCGGATGGAAACGTATCGTCGTCACGGTTGGCGAGAAGATCGGCAGCCAGCAGTTCACCTATGGCATGGGCGCCTCGGCGCAGGTCGTGGCGGCGGGCACGATCATGCTGGCGCAGAATTACGGGCTTCCCGTGTCGACCACGCACATCTTGACCAGCGGCGTGGCCGGCGCCTCGGTCGGCAATGGCGGCGGGCTGCAGGTCAGGACGATCGCCAACATGGTGCTGGCCTGGGTGATGACGCTGCCGGCGGCGATGTTGTTGTCGGGCGGGCTGTACTGGATCTTGCTGCAGGTTATCCGGGTGGCGGGGATCGCCTGATCTTCTTTCCCTCTCCCCTTGTGGGAGAGGGAGGGAGCCGCGAAGCGGCGGAAGGGTGAGGGGGACTAGCCTAAAGCGAAGGTTTCGTTCTGGACTCCCCCTCATCCGGCGCTGCGCGCCACCTTCTCCCACAAGGGGAGAAGGAAAGAGGTTACATTTGGCGGCACGCCTGATTTGCGGTTAGTGCGGCATGTATGAACCAGCCCGACACCCGCCGCATCCTGCTCGCCAGCCTGACCGGGACGGCGGTCGAATTCTACGATTTCTATATCTACGCCACCGCCGCGGCCTTGGTGTTCGGGCCGCTGTTCTTTCCGACCTCGTCGGCGCAGCAGTTGCTGTCCTACGCCACCTTTGGGCTGGCGTTCTTCGCGCGGCCGGTCGGGGCGGTGGTGTTCGGGCATTTCGGTGACCGGGTCGGGCGGAAGTCGACCCTCGTTGCCTCGCTGTTGCTGATGGGCGGATCGACCGTCGCGATCGCGTTCCTGCCGAGTTATGCGCAAGTCGGCTGGGTCGCGCCGTTGCTGTTGTGCATATTGCGCTTCGGCCAGGGCCTCGGGCTGGGCGGCGAATGGGGCGGAGCGAGCCTGCTCGCGTCGGAGAACGCCCCGCCGCATCGGCGGATGACCTGGGGCATGTTCCCGCCGCTCGGTGCGCCGGTCGGGTTCATCGCGGCCAACGGGTTCTTCCTGCTGCTCGGCCTGATGCTGACCGAGGAACAGTTCCACGCCTGGGGCTGGCGGCTGCCGTTCCTTGCCAGTGCGGTGCTGGTGCTGCTCGGGCTGTGGGTCCGGCTCAAGCTGACCGAGACGGCGGCCTTTCTCGAAGCGGCTAAGGCCGAGGCGATCCCGCGCGTGCCGATCGCGACCCTGTTCAAGCATCATCTGCGCGCGACGCTGGCGGGGACCTTCGCGGTGGTTGCGTGTTTTGCGCTGTTCTACCTCGCGACCGCCTTCGCGCTCGGTTACGGTACGAAAGAACTGGGCTATCCGCGCGAAACGTTCCTCGCAGTCGAGCTGGTCGCGATCCTGTTCCTCGCCATCGGCATCATCGTCTCGTGTGTCGCCGCCGATCGGAGCAGCGCCACGCGCATGCTGACGCTCGGTTGCGCCGCGTGCCTCGCGGCGGGTGTGCTGATGGGACCGATGCTCGGCGCGGGATCGCTGCTGGTGATCCTTGTCTGGTTGGCCTTCGCGCTGTTCGTGATGGGGTTCGCCTATGGCCCGCTGGGCGGCTGGCTGCCCGATCTGTTCCCGGCCGAGGTGCGTTACACCGGCGTGTCGCTGACCTTCAATCTCGGCGGAATCATCGGCGGCGCGCTGGCACCGATCGCCGCGCAGGCGCTGTCGGAGCGCGGAATCAACTATGTCGGGCTGTACCTTGTCGCGGCAGGCGTACTCAGCCTGGGCGGGATCGCTGCGATCAGGCGGCCCGCAGCAGCGTGATCCGCGCCTTGCCGTGGGTGCGCTCGGCATCGACGGTGAAGCCGCCGATCACGACGGGTTCCTTGGCGCCGGTTTCCAGGCTGATCCACGTTGCCGGGCCGATCCAGCCGAGCCGGGCCATTCGTTCGAGCGCGACCACGCCGGCGCCGGTCCCATAAGGCGGATCGAGCAGGATCAGGTCATAGGGCTTCGTCGCAGGGCCGAGCGTGAGCACTGACTGCGCCCGAACATCGGCCTTGGCGCCGAGCTTGGCGATATTGGCGCGCAGCGAGTCGAGCGCCGGCTTGTCATGCTCGACGAACAGGCAGCTTTCCGCACCGCGTGACAGCGCCTCGAGGCCGAGCGCGCCGGAGCCGGCGAACAGATCGGCGACCGACAGCCCTTCGAAATCGCCAAGCCGGCTGGTCAGCATCGAGAACAATGCCTCACGCGTGCGGTCGGCGGTCGGACGGGTGGCGTCGCCTTTCGGTGCCACGATATTGCGACCGCGCCACGCCCCTGCGATGATCCTCATGGCTATTTCCGCGTTCGGGGTGATTTGCCGGGGCTGGTCGGCTTTTTGGGTGTCGTTTTCGCCTTGGCCCAGCCGGCCGGCTTCTTGCCCGGCTTTGCTCCCGGGGAACGGGCCGCCGATGCTGGCCGATCGACCAGCGTTTCGCGCGCATCGCGATGCGCCTTGGCGCGCGCGGCGCGGGCAGGGCTGCCGACGGCGCGTGGCGCTTCGTCGCGTGATGGCGCCCCATCACGACGGGGCGTGCGCGGCCGATCATCCTTGCGTGCCGGCCTCGCGTCGCGCGCAGGACGTGCCCCGGTGTCGGCACCGCGTGGCGCGTCGAACCAGCGTTTCACGCGTGCCCCATCGGTGCGGGCGGGTGCTTCCTCAACGCGCGGATCGCGTGGGTCATGACGGGGGGGGCGGGCGTCACGCGGCGGGCGGGCCTCGGAAGCGCGTGGTGCGCCTTCGCGCGGCGGGCGCGGCCGTTCGTCACGTCGCGAGTCGGCGCCGCGCGTGGGTCGCGACGGGTCGCCAAGGCGGACCGGCTCAGCGCGGCGTAACGGGCGCGCTGGGCGCTCGGCCCGTACGGGTGCTTCGGCCGGTACAGGCTTGCCGCGCGCGCCCGTCATCTTGGGCGGGCCGGCGATCACCGTGCTGGTCGGGTTCTTGCGGAACGCGACGAGGTCATGCTGGCGCACCTCGCCGACCGAACCGGGGGGCATGTCGCCGAGTACGAACGGGCCGTAGCGCGTGCGGATCAGCCGCGAGACCTGCAACCCGAGATATTCGAGCACGCGGCGTACTTCGCGGTTCTTGCCCTCGGTCAGGATCAGTTCGATCCAGGTATTGGCGCCGGTGCGGCGTTCCAGATTGGCGTCGATCGAGCCGTAACGCACACCCTCGATCTCGACGCCCTCGATCAATTGCTCGAGCTGATCTTGCGTCACGCTCCCATAGACCCGGGCGCGATAGGCGCGCTCGACGCCGGTTGCGGGCAGTTCGAGCAACCGCTTGAGTTCGCCATCGGTGGTGAGCAGCAACAGCCCTTCGGTGTTGAGATCGAGTCGCCCCACCGGCACCAGGCGCGGCAGGTCCTTGGGCAACCGGTCGTAGATCGTCGCGCGACCCTTGGGGTCGTGTTCGGTGACGAGCAGGCCGTTGGGCTTGTGATAGATGAACAGTCGCGCGGGCGCCGCAGCCTCGACCGGATTGCCGTCGACCGTCACGCCGCGGAGCGAGGTGAGCGTGGTGGCGGGGGTGTCGAGCAGCTTGCCGTCGAGCGCCACACGGCCCTCTTCGATCATCCGTTCGATCTCGCGACGCGAGGCGACACCCGCGCGGGCGAGCAATTTGGCGATGCGCTGCGGCTCGCGATTTGTCTTTGGTGGTTGCACGGCGCGGCCAATAGACGCTTTTCTCCTATCCGCCGCGCAAAAAATGGTGCCCGTTTCTGTAGCCGAGCGTTAAGGCACAGGAGCGTAACGATGGTCGACGGGCAATTGCAGGCGCGACTACGGGAAAAGGTGGACATCCGGGCCATGCTGTTCGGCAAGAAGAAGCGCAGGATTACCAGGCTGCTGCTCGTCGAGGACGAGCCGCTGGTGGCGTTCGACAATGAGCGTTTCCTGGTCGATGAGGAGTTCGAAATCGTTGCCACGGTCGACCGGGTGGTCGATGCGGTCGCCCTGATTCGCGGCGACGATGTGATCGACCTGGTGCTGGTCGATATCAGCCTGGCCGACGGCAGCGGGCTCGACGTGGCGCATGCAGCCTATGAATGCGGCATCGCGGCGATGTTCGTGACCGGGGATTGCCCGGCCGGCGGCGAGGCGGTGGCGATGGGATGTCTGTCCAAGCCCTATGCCCAGCGCGACCTGTTGGCGGCGATCAATGCGGTCGAGGCGGTGCTCGATGGGCGCAAGCCGAAGCGGTTGCCGGGAGGTTTTCGCCTGTTCGCCCGGCCTGAGGCGGCGTAACCGGCTTCGGATTTCTATTTTCCGTCATGCCGGACTTGTTCCGGCATCCACCGTCCCGCAAACGCATCGACCATTGCTTAGGCCGCACGGTGGACCCCGGAACGAGTCCGGGGTGACGGGTGGTTTAGAGACGCGCTTCCACCGCATCGTGAAACTTGCGAATGCCCGTCTCCAGCGTTCCGAGCGTGATCCGCTCCAACGCGCCCGACGCCAGCCCTTCCTGCCCCAGCGCCGCCGCCCGAAAATCCTCCCCCGCGAACACGCCGCCATCGAGCAGTGCCCAACTGCGCTCCCAATGGTCGAGCGCCTTGTCGGTTGCGGGTGCCTCGGGGATGAGCATGAAATCCTCGACCAGCACGCGGTTCTCGGTTTGCGGCATCATGATCATCAGATTCATGTAATCCGGGCTGACGATCAGCACGGTGCCGGGGAACAGCTGATAGGTGTAGGTAATCGCGCCGCGCAGCGCCGGCCAGTCGGCGCCGTCGATCGCGGCCAGCGCCGCGGCGCGGCCGACGGCGGAGCGCTGGTGCGGGCCGATCGTGTCGGCGGTGCTCACGCCATCCTTGAAGAACGGGCCGATCGTCGCGGCGTGGAGGCGCTGGACGTGATAGCTTTCGAGAAAGGCATCCATGATCAGCTTCCAGTTCGCCGGCACGTCATGGGTGCGGCGGCGGAAGAGATGCTGGCGGGGCAAGGCGAAGGCCTCGAAATCGGGCGCGAGCGCCTCGGCTTCGCTGAAATCCGCATGCTCGTCGAACGAGAACCAGATCAGCCCGCCGGCCTCGCGGGTCGGCAGGCGCTTGAGGCCGAACTCCGCTTTGTCGAGGCCGGGGAAGCTGTCGGCGCGGGGCAAAGCGGCGAGCGCGCCGTCGAGCGTGTAGCTCCAGGCGTGATAGGGGCAGATCAATCGCGGGGCGCAGACCGCTTCGCTGCCCTCGACCAGCCGCGTGCCGCGGTGGCGGCAGACGTTGAGGAAGACGTGGGCGACGCCTGTGCGGTCGCGCGCGATCAGCAACGGCTTGCCGAAGCCGTCATGCGGTACCGCCATGTTGGGCTCGGGCAGCAGCGCGGACGGTGCGATGACCAACGGCACGCGGGTGAAAATGCGCGCCTGTTCGGCCGCGTGGCGCGCGGGATCGGTATAGGCGGCGGCGTCGACATAAGTGATGCCGGCGGCTTGCGGTGTGCCATGCGCGACGAGTTGGCGCGCCAATTCGAGCTGACCGAAGGTCGGAGCGTTCATGGCCACTAGGCATAACGCAGAACGGCACTAATCTCCCACAGGAATATTCGGGAGTTCGGGGTGGCTGCAACGCGTCCAAAGGGTTTTAAATTACTGGTGGCTGCCTTGCGCACGCGCAAGTCGGCGTCGATGCTGGCGTTCGCCTTCTCGTCGGGGCTGCCTTTTGCCTTGCTCGTCGGCACGCTGACCGCGTGGCTGGGCGAGGTGAAGGTCACTCTCGCCACCATCGGCGTGCTGTCCTGGGTCGGGCTGACCTATGCCTTCAAGTTCCTGTGGTCGCCGTTGGTCGACCGGCTCGAACTGCCACTGCTCAACAGTTTCGGTCGGCGCAAGAGCTGGATCATGCTGTGCCAGGCGATGATGATCTTCGCGCTGATCGGCCTGGTGCTGACCGACCCGACCGTCCACATCGCGCGTTTCGCGCTGTTCGCGTTCATCGGTGCGATCGGTTCGGCAACGCAGGACATCGCGGTCGATGGTTGGCGGATCGATATCGCCGACGAGGAATCGCCGGTCGAATTGCTCTCGGCAATCTACCAATTGGGTTATCGCACCGCGAGCATCGTCGGTGGCGCGGGGGCGCTCTACATGGCCGCACGGATGAGTTGGCCGACGGTCTATCTCGTCATGGCCGTACTCATGGGCGTGATGCTGGCGATCACCCTGACCGCGCCGGACACCGAACGCCCGCCACGCGCGGTGGTCGAGGTGCTGGCCGAGCCGGGCGAGGTCAATCCCCGGATTCGGCTGGCCGCGCTGGCGATCGTCGGGGCGGCATGGGCCTGGGCGATCATCACCATCGTGATGTTCATGATCGGTATGCTGGCTGAGCGGCCGCCGGGCGTGAAGCCGCCCTCGGTCGGCGATTTCCTGAAATTCTATGGGCCGGTGATCGTCTTCGCGACGGTTGTGGTGCCGCTGGGCATCGCCGCGGGCATCAACTGGCTGAAGGCGCGCGGGCGGGAGGTGCAGAAGGCGGTGGACCCGACGCACAATCGCGGCCGCACTGCCGCCAATCACCTTTATGGCGCGCTGGTCGCGCCGCTGGTCGACCTCACCGCACGGCTGCGCTGGGGCGTGCTGATCGTGATCGGCCTGATCCTGACCTATGCCCTGTGCTATAATATCTGGGCATCGTTCGCTTATCCCTTCTACCTCGATTTCATGCATTATTCGAAGGACGAGGTGGCGTTCGCCTCGAAGATCTTCGGCATCATCATGTCGATCATCGGGGTCAGCATCGGCGGTTATCTGTTCCTGCGCATCGGGCGCTTCCCGACCGTGCTGATCGGCGCGGCGATGCCGATCTTCGGCAATTTCCTCTATGCCGACCTCGCCGAGGGCGCCCCGCATATCGATATCGCGCTGCACCTGTTCCGACTCGACCTGCTGGCGCATTATATGGGCAGCGACGATCGTATGGCGCGGCTGTTGCTGACGATCTGCTACGAGAATATCTCGACCGGCCTGGCCGGCGCGGCGTTCGTCGCCTTCGTGTCGGGCATCGTGAGCAAGAAGTTCGCCGCCGTGCAATATGCTCTGCTGTCGTCGCTGACGTTCCTGATCGGGTCGCTCGGCAAGGGGTTCGCCGGTGAGATGATCGACAAATATGGTTATGCCACGGTGTTCCGCGAGGTGGCCGTGGTCGGCCTGTTGGCGATCCTGTTCGTGCTGCTCGAATGGTGGCGCTCGACCGCCGTCGCGCGAAGGGCGGAACCCGGCGATACCGGTCAGACCGCCTGATGCCCTATCTCCTTCTCGTCGCGATCCAGGTCGCCTGTATCGTCGATGTGATCCGCAACCGGCGTAACCAGTTGTGGATCATGGCGTTGGTCTTCCTGCCGATCGCCAGTGCGATCGCCTATGTCATCGTCGAGGTGCTGCCGGGCATGAAGGGCAACCGGCATGTACGCACGGTGCAGGCCAAGGCGGTGATGGCGGTGGATCCCGACCGCGAGGTGCGCGCGGCGCGCAGTGCACTTGACCTGACCGATACCGTCGCCAACCGCATGCGGCTGGCCGATGCGCTGGCGGCGCTGGGCAAATATGCAGAGGCGCTGCCACTCTATCACGAGGCGATCGCGATGGGCCCGGTCGACATGCGCACCGCCGAGAAGCTGGCGCGCGCCGAGTTCGAGACCGGGGACGCCGCAGGCGCGCTGGAGACGCTCGACGGCAGCCCGCCACCGAGCGCGCAAAGCGATCGAGACCGACAGGCGTTGCTGCGGGCCCGCATTCTCGATCAACTCGGGCAGAAGGATGAGGCGCTGGCGATCTATACCGATCTCGTCACGCGCCTGCCCGGCGAGGAGGCGCGCTGCCGCTATGCCGCGCTGCTGATCGAGCAGGGCTGGGACAACAAGGCGCTGGGCGTGCTGGAGGAGGTCGAATCGCGCATGAAGCGCCTGACCCGCCACCAGCGCAGCGCCGAGGCGGACATGTATCGCTGGGCGATGGACCAGTTGGGGAAACTGCGCGGGAAGGGGTAGTCGCCCAACCTATCCTACCCCGTCACCCCGGACTTGTTCCGGGGTCCACCGTGCCGCGTGAACAACGCTCCGTTGCGTTCGCGGCACAGTGGATGCCGGAACAAGTCCGGCATGACGGATTAGCTTGAGCCGCGGGCGCATCTCACTGCGGCACGCGCCTCAAACCTCGATCGGCCGCCCCGTATCGGCAAACGCCGTCGCCACCGCCATCACACAGGCGAACACCCCGTCAGCATGCCGCACGCCCAGCAGATCGGCGAGCAACAGCCGCGCGCTGTCGGGCGCGGTCTCTGCCCGGGCAAGCACGATCAGCATCGCATGCTCGGCATGCGTCGTGCGCACGCAGCAGCACGGCGCGATCGCGATCGGCGCCACCGCGCTGGCAGCGAGATCGGCCATCATTGCGCGCATCAGCACCAACGGCCGGCGAAAGCCCTGGCCGAAGGCGGTGAGCATCGCCTGCGCCGCCACGGCATCGTCCAGCCCATGTGCCCCGAGCCGGCGAAACGCGAACAGCGCGAGCCGCGCGCCGGGGCCGGCGGGCATCGCGTGCGGCAGGGCGGATATGGCGGTCAGGGCGTCTGTCATGCGGTACTCCATCGGGGTCCTGCCAAGCTGCATTTTATGCTAATGCAAGTCAATCGCAATTAGATCGATTGCGATAAACGGCGTTAACGAAGCGATCGTTGCGGGTTCGACTGGCTTTTTGCCGCGCGACACACCATATGGGCGGCGACACATTCCCGCGATGGCGCCGGCCGAAGCCGACCGCGCCCGCTCAATTTTCTCAAAGACTGGATTTAAGTGACTCCCAACAAAGAACTCCTGTTCGTCGCACTCGGCGGATCGGGCGAGATTGGCATGAACGTCAATCTCTATGGCTGTAACGGCAAATGGCTGATGGTCGATTGCGGCATCACCTTCGCCGACCCCAATTACCCCGGCATCGACGTCATCCTGCCCGACCTCGCCTTTATCGAGGAGCGGCTCGATGACCTGGTCGGCATCGTGCTGACGCACGGCCATGAAGACCATATTGGCGCCTTGCCCTACCTTGCCGAAGACCTTGGGGTACCGCTTTACGCGACGCCGTTCACGGCTGGCTTGATCCGCGGCAAGCTGGAAGAAGAGGGCAACGAAAAGCGCGTCACGCTGCGCGTCGTCAAGCCCGGCCAGCGTGTCGATATCGGCCCGTTCGGCGTCGATTTCGTGCCGCTGTCGCACTCGATCCCCGAGGCCAATGCGCTGCTGATCCATACGCCGCACGGCCGCATTTTCCATACCGGCGACTGGAAGCTCGACGAAGTGCCGGTGCTCGGGTCGCCGTCCTCGCCCGCGCAGTTCGCGGCGATCGGCGACCAGGGCATTCTCGCCCTGGTGTGCGACTCGACCAACGTGTTCAACCCCGAGGCGTCCGGCTCGGAGAGCTCGGTGCGCGAAGGCCTGACCGCGGTTGTCGCCGAGGCGAAGAACCGCGTACTGGTCACGACCTTCGCCTCCAACGCGGCACGCCTCCACACGCTCGGCGAGGTCGCCAAGGCGACCGGCCGCGCCTTGTGCATCACCGGGCGCTCGCTCGACCGGATCCTCAAGGTGTCGCGCGCGACGGGTTATCTCAAGGATTTCCCCGACACGATCGACCCCGATACCGCGATGCGCATGCCGCGCGACAAGGTGATGATCGTCGCGACCGGCGGGCAGGGTGAGGCACGCGCCGCGCTGGCCCGCGTCGCTGACGGCTCGCACCCGATCCGCCTCGACAGCGGCGACACCGTCGTGTTCTCGTCGAAGCAGATCCCCGGCAACGAGGTCGCGATCGGCCGTATCCAGAACCAGCTCGCCGCGCGCGGGGTGGAAATGATCACCGAGCGTCAGGCGCATGTCCATGTCTCGGGCCATCCCGGGCGGCCTGAGTTGACCAAGATGTATGCGTGGTTGCGGCCTGAAATCCTCATGCCGGTCCACGGCGAGATGCGCCATTTGATGGAGCAGGCGCGCTTTGGCCTGTCGCTCGGCATTCCCAAGGCGCAGGTGCAGACCAATGGCGACATTATCCGGCTCGCGCCGGGCGCGCCGGCCAAGATCGGCCATGCTCAGGTCGGGCGGCTGGTGCTCGATGGCGATGTGATCCTGCCGGGTGACGGCGCGACGATCAACGAGCGCCGCAAGCTGGCGCTCAACGGGCAGATTTCGGTCGCGGTGGCGATCGGGTCGCGCGGCCTGATCGGGCAGCCGCAAGTGCGCTTGCAAGGCATTCCGGTCGAGGAAGACCGCGAGCCGTTCCTCGACGAGGCGCTGCAGGCGGCCGCCACGGCAGCGCGCGGCAAGGGCCGTGACCGCGACCGGTTGCGCGAGGATATCCGCCTCGCGGTGCGCCGCGTGGCGACGCGCTGGACCGGCAAGAAGCCGATCGTCGACGTCCTGCTGATCGAGGCCTGATGCCATGATGAAGTGGACGTCGGCGCTGGCCATCTACTTCCTGTTCTGGTCGCTGTCGGTGTTCCTGGTGCTACCGTTCGGCGTGCGCACCGCCGAGGAGGCCGGGGTCGAGAAGGTCCCCGGCCAGGCCGACAGCGCGCCGCACGAATTCCGCCCCGGGCGGATCGCGCTGCGCGTGACGGTCGTGGCGACGGTGCTGTGGCTGATCTTTCAGGTCAATTATGTCGAGGGCTGGGTGACGCCGCAGATGTTCACGATCAGCTTCGGCAACGATAGCTGAGCGCTGGGCGCCTCAGCTGTCGCCTTCTTCCGGCTTGGAATTGAGCTGGATGTAATTCTCCAGCCCCATGCGTTCGATCATCTCGAACTGGCGCTCAAGCGTGTCGACATGCTCTTCCTCGCTGTCGAGGATCTTCCGGAACAGGTCGCGGCTGACATAATCGCGCACCTTCTCGCTATGCTCGATCGCGTCGCGTAGCAGCGGCAGTGCCTCCATTTCGAGCGCGAGATCGGCCTTGAGCACTTCCTCCACCGTCTCGCCGATGCGCAAGCGGCCGAGCAGCTGGAAATTGGGCAGGCCGTCGAGGAACAGGATGCGCTCCGACAGCCAGTCGGCATGCTTCATCTCGTCCATCGATTCGTGCCGCTCGAACTCGGCGAGTTTCCTGACGCCCCAGTGATCGAGCAGGCGGTAATGCAGCCAGTATTGGTTGATCGCGGTCAGTTCGTTCTTGAGTGCCTGGTTGAGGAACTCGATGACCTGGGTGTCGCCCTTCATTGCCGTCCGCCTTTCACATGTGGCGTACGGCATAGCCGCGATCGGCTAGTTGGGACAGCTAAAAAATGGCGGATTTCTGCGGTTTTTCGCCGTTGCGAATATCACGCAGCCGCACGTTCCTCATCGATAATGGCACGCGCAAACGGCACGCACTGGCCGCATTTCGGCTGCATGCCGAGCGCGCGATAGGCCTGGCAGGCGCTTACCGCGCCACTGCGCGCGGCCTCGCGCACGTCTCGTTCCCTGATGGCATTGCACACGCACACGACCATGAACCGCAGCTCCCTCGCTGGCCATGATCTAGGGCTATTGCGAAACAGTCGCAAGGGCTATTGCGGATCGTTCGCAAGAATCTCAGCCGGCCGCGCCACCGCGCATCGGCTGGAACTTGCCCCGCGCCAGGCTGCGCCACAGCCATTCGAACGGGCCATAGCGGAAATGTTCGAGCCAGGGCTTCGACCAGAGCAGCATCAGCGCCCAGATGACAGCGACGACGATATACAGTTCGGCGCGCGACAGCTGGCCGTACAGGCCACCGCCATAACCGTAGAACAAGGTGCTGCAGATCAGGCTGGTGCCGAGATAGTTGGAAAAGGCCATCCGCCCGGCCGCGCCGATCCGTTCGGTCAGCAGCCCGCCGGGGCGGGCGTGCAGGATGATCAGGCAGGTCCAGCCGATGATCATCAACGGACGGAACGGCGGCGACAGGGTGATGGCGCACAGTGCGACCCAATAGGCGTCGAAGCCGCCACGCACCTGCAGCATCAGCAACACGACATAGACGGGAACGCCGATACCGAAGCCGACCATCATCCAGCGACGATACTGCGCGCGCGGCCATGCGCCGCCCAGCATGCCGGTCTTGAAACACGCCATGCCGAGCAGCATGTAGCCGAGCGTCTCCATGCCGACGAACATCAGCGTCTGCACCGGCGAGGCGGCCGCCACGCGCAGGCGATCGGCGAATACCATGGCATAGCCGCCGCGATGCGCCGCAATGTCCTTGGCGAGGAACGCCTGATCGGGCTGGCCGAACGATTCGATATAGCTGTGATAGCGGCGCGCTATGTCGGTGGCGGGATGCCCGGCCTGGACCGCCAGATCGGTCTGGTGAATGTCATAGGGCAGGCCGACAACCAGCAGCGCCTGCAGCCCGAGCAGGATGATCGCCGCGATCACCAGCTTGTAGGGCGCCATCTTGCGAAAGGCATAGGCTATCACCCCTACCAGTGCATAATGGTGCAGGATATCGCCCCACCAGATGAAATAGAGATGGCCGAGGCCGAAGACGAGCAGCCAGGACATCCGCACATAATGGACGCGCAGCGGGTTCTCGCCCTTCGCCTCGGCACGCTCGATCACCAGCAGCATCGAGGCACCGAACAGGAAGGAGAACAACCCGCGCATCTTGCCGTCGACAGCCACGAAATTGACCGCCCACACCGCATAGTCGATCGCGCCATGGCTGCCGAACGACGCCGGGTTCATGTATGCGACCTCGGGCATCGCGAAGGCGACGATGTTCATGGCCAATATGCCCATCACCGCGACGCCGCGGATCACGTCGAGCGTGGCGACGCGGGCGGGGGCGCTCACCATTCGGCGGCGTGCCAGCGCGCTGCGCGGCGTGCGATCAGCGCGATCGGCAGGCCGACCAGGACGATATGGCTGAACAACTGCATCGCCACCTCCTGCGGGTCGAGGATCGGGAACAGCGTCGGGAAGCGCCAGGGCAGCATGCCCCAATACATCACGCCCCACAGGATGAGGCCATAGCCGATGCCGCTGATCCACACATGGTGATTGAGCAGGCGCGTGCGCGCGGCGAACGTGAAATAGACTGCGACCATCACGAACATGATCGCGAAATGGACGATCAGTCCGAGTGCGGCGCTGGCAATGTCGCCCATATCGCCCATGCCACCCATGTCGACCTGCGGCAGCGCGGCCGCAGCGATCCCGTTCAGCACACCGACCGGCGTGCCCTTGACCAGCATGTCGAACAGAAAGGCCGACAATATGTCGAGCGTGCCGGCAACCACCGTGGCGATCACCACGCCACGCCAGAAGCCCGATACCGAATAGGATGTCGTCAAATGCTCTCCCCCGCGCGTCGCGGGCGATGCTATGGCGTGCCATGGCGGCCGTCTACGACGTTCGCAGCGTCTTTCGAATCACCAGTTTCAAACCGGACCATATTTCGTCGACCGCGCAGACCTTCACATCGACCAGGCCGGTGGGCAGCGCCACGGCGCGGATCGTGTCTTCGGTGATGTCGGTCGGCACCCTCGAGACTTTTTTGGGCCATGACACCCAAAGCATGCCGTCGGGCGCCAACCGCTCGCGCGCCACGGCGACATGGCGCGCGAGATCGGCGCGGGCGGTGACGAAGACATGCGCGGCGTCCATGCCAGCTTCGGGCTTGCCCAGCAGGATCAGTCCGATCGCCTCCGGGTCGATCTCGGCACGGACGCTGTCGGGCATGTCGGCAAACCACGCGCGCTGGCCGGGCTTGAGCCCGAGCTTCTTCGCCAGCGGCGTGCCCGAATAGCCTGTCGGCATGGCCTCCCCCCCGTTCGTCACCCTGAACTCGTTTCAGGGTCCATGCGCGGTCGGTCATCACAAGAGCGCCGCTCTTTGTGCAGATGACCGCGCATGTGTTCGCGCTTTGGCTTGCCCCCGGCAAGTCAAGATTGTGTTCGGGAACGCAATCTCGCGCGAACACTGAAACAAGTTCAGCATGACGGCAAGAATTACGCGATGGTATCGCCCATCAGCGCGGGGAAGAAACCCTCATGCGCCGCGCGCAACGCGGCCAGCGTCACCACATGATCGTCGTCGGACAGTTCGAAGATCAGCCGGTCGGCGATGGTGCGCCCGATGCGCTCGATCTCGACGCCTGCGCCGCCCGCCGCGAACAGTGTGTCGAGCAAGGCATGGTCGGCGACCGTCGCGACATACAGCCCCTGATCCTCGCCGAACAGCGAACAGGCGACGCCGCATGGCAATGGCGCATGCAGCATCGCGCCATAGCCGCCGGCCAGCGCCATCTCGGCGATCGTCACCGCAACGCCGCCATCCGACACGTCATGCACCGCGGTCAGCGCGCCCGAGGCGATCACGCCGCGAACGAACTCGCCCGCGCGGCGCTCGGCGTCGAGATCGACCGGCGGCGGCGGGCCATCCTCGCGTCCGTGCAACTCGCGCAGCCACAGCGACTGGCCAAGATGGCCCGATCGCGTGCCGATCAGCACGATCACGTCGCCGGTGCCCTTGAAGGCGATGGTTGCCGACTTCGACCAGTCGGCGAGCAGGCCAATCGCGCCGATCGCCGGCGTCGGCAGGATCGCGCTACCGCTGCCATCGTCATTCTTGGTTTCGTTGTAGAGCGATACATTGCCGCTCACGATCGGGAAATCGAGCGCCGCGCAGGCCTCGGCCATGCCCTCGATGCAACCGACGAACTGGCCCATGATCTCGGGCCGCTGCGGGTTGCCGAAGTTCATGCAGTCGGTCGTGGCGAGCGGCTTCGCGCCGACCGCGCTGAGGTTGCGATATGCCTCGGCGATCGCCTGCTTGCCGCCCTCATAGGGGTCGGCGAAGCAGTAACGCGGCGTGCAATCGGTGGTGATCGCCAGGCCCTTGTCAGTGCCGTGCACGCGCACCACCGCGGCATCGCCACCCGGGCGCTGCACCGTGTCGGCGCCGACCATGTGGTCGTACTGCTCCCAGATCCAGCGCCGTGAAGCGATGTCGGGCGAAGCCATCAGCGCCAGCAGGTCGGCCGCGATGTCGGTCGTTTCGGGCACGTTGGTCAGCGGGGCAGGGGGCGGTGTCTTGACCTAGGGCCGGTCATAGGCCGGCTCCTCGTCCGCCAGCGGGCCGAGCGGGATGTCGGCGACGGTTTCTCCCTTGAAGGTCAGCACAATGCGGCCCGTATCGGTGACATGACCGATCACCGCGAAATCCAGTTCCC
>NZ_JAQGLG010000011.1 GCF_028292965.1 Sphingomonas bacterium
CTGCTCGGCATCACCAAGGCGTCGCTGCAGACCCGCAGCTTCATCTCGGCGGCGTCGTTCCAGGAGACCACCCGCGTCCTCACCGAGGCGGCGGTCCAGGGCAAGCAGGACACGCTGATCGGCCTGAAGGAGAACGTCATCGTCGGTCGTCTCATCCCCGCCGGTACCGGCGCGGGCATGAACCGCCTGCGCGTGGCGGCCTCCAGCCGCGACGCCGCGCTCAGGGTGCAGCAGCGAGCCCTCCAGGCCACGCTGATCGCCCCCAACTCGGCCGCCGAAGAGCGTGCCGCCGAGAAGCTGCGCGACGTTGCCGACGATACCGGCAGCGATGCGCTGGCCTCGGTCACGCCCTCGGGCCACGGCACCGACGAGGATGCCGGCGAGTATCTGAACACGTAAGCGTTCGGGTTACGACGAAAAGAACAGCCGCCGTCCGGAGATACCTGGGCGGCGGTTTTCTTTGGGTTCGGTGTCACGCGCAATGACCAGGCCCGCCCGGGCGGGAGCTCGCCGCGAAATCCCGTCACATAGGGAAACGTGCCTGTCCCCCCGGAAACGCCGTGTTCCTGCGAAAGCAGGAACCCAGGGCCACAGACGTCGCGCTTGTTACCCTGGGCTCCTGCCTCCGCAGGAGCACGGCACCTGATGAGACGCGCCGCCGTTTTGAGGCGATAACCCCAAACCGCAACTATTCCGCGTCGACGGCGACCGGCATGAACAGGCTGCGCTTGGGCACGCTCAAGGCAACGCTCGTGGTGAACCGCCTGACATTGGGATTGTCCGCCATCAACGCGGCCATCAGCAGCTCGAAGGCTTCGGTATCGCGCGCCGCGATCACCAGAATGAAATCGGCCTCGCCTGTGACGTAGAAAACCTGCTGGATCTCGTCATGATCGGCGAGCCAGCCGCGCAGTCGCGCCAGTAATTCGGGCCGCTCACGCTCGACCTGCAACGACACGATGAAGAAGGTCGGCCGCCCGACATGGCGCGGGTCGACGATCGCCACTTCGCCGACGATGACGCCGTCCTCCTTCATCCGCCGCAACCGCCGCTGAATGGCCGAGGGCGACAAGGCGACGAGCTCGCTCAACTGCTCCGCCGTGCGGGTCGCATCGACCTGAACGAGATTGAGCAACTGGCGATCGAACCGATCCAGCATCATCGCCTGTGCTCACGCGGAATGGCCGCATTTGCCCCCGCCAGAATGCGGCGTTTGCGCGCATCCACGCCTGTAACGGTCGCAGCGTCATCGAAGGGAAATACAGCATGCTCGATCATCTCGAAATACACACGCGGCGGCTGACGGAGTGCGTCGGCTTCTACCAGGCGGTGCTCGAACCGCTGGGCTACGCGCTCATCGTCGACGGCGATCAGAAAGGGTTCGGGCACGACGGACGTCTCGATTTCTGGCTGGTCGACGGAGAGGCGTCGACCCATGTCCACTATGCCTTCGCCGCGCACGATTGGAAGAGCGTGCACGCCGCCTTCGACCGCGCTGATAGCCATGGCGGGCGACAGGATAGGGGCCCCGCCCTGGCGCCGCACATCCACCCCGATTATTTCGCCGGCTATGCGCGCGACCCGGACGACCGGCTGGTCGAGTTCGTCTGCCAGCGCGCGGGCGCGTCAACCGAACAGGACGTGACCTGACGGATCGGCGACACTTGCATCTCGCAGATTCGCGCGTTAGATACTGAACCACATGGTTCAGTCTCTAACGCTCCGTCTCGATGATTCCTTCGCTGTGCTGTCGGATGCCACCCGACGCGGCGTTCTGGAGCAGCTTGGCCGCGCTGAGGCATCGATCACCGACCTCGCCAACAAATTCCACATGACCCTCACCGGTATGAAGAAACATGTCGGCGTCCTCGAACGGGCGGGTTTCGTTACGACGGAGAAGCTCGGCCGCGTGCGCACCTGCAGGCTCGGCCGCCGCCAGCTAGCGGCGGAGGCGGCGTGGATCGAGAATTACTGCCAGCTCTGGACCGCGCGCTTCGATGCGTTGGACGAGGTGGTCGAGGAATTGAAACGGAAGGAGCAATGACATGGGCCTGAGCGACAATGAGTCCGCCACGCGGAACGGCACGACGGTGGAACGCACCGACAGGGAACTGGTCGTCACGCGCACCTTCGACGCCCCCGCGCATATCGTGTTCGAGGCCTGGACCAGGCCCGATCTGTTCAAGCGCTGGTGGGCGCCGAAATCGATGGGCATACCACTGCGCTCCTGCGACCTGGATGTGCGCGTCGGCGGCACATACCGCATCGTGTTCGGCAAGAATGATACGGAGACCTTCGCCTTCTTCGGCACCTACCTCGAAGTGGAACCCAACGCGCGGCTGGTGTGGACCAATGAGGAGAGCGAGGACGGCCCCGTGACGACGGTGACCTTCGAAGAGGTGAACGGCAAGACGCTGCTGGTCTTCAACGAGCTCTACGCTTCGAAGGAGGCGCTCGACGAAATGTTCATCGGCATGGAGGGCGGCATGCCCGAGCAGTTCGAGCAGCTCGTCGAGCTTCTCGCCAGCCTGGAGGCCGGCGCCGACGAGTAAGCGTCGAGCCTGGGTGACGAGGTGAAAAGCCGCTGTCTGGGGAAGCCCGGGCGGCGGCTTGTCTTTGCGCGTCGGGGAGATTTACCGCGCGGATTATTGCCAGGTCACCCGCGATCAACTTTAACCGTCATGCCGGACTTGTTCCGGCATCCACTGTCCCGCAAATGCAACGATCATTGCTTTTGCGGCGCGGTGGACCCCGGAACGAGTCCGGGGTGACGTGGAGTAAAGCTGGCCGCATTCGACTCCAAGGCGCCTTTTGATGTTCAGCAGATTCCCCCGAAAACTCACCATCATCGTCGCGCTGCTCATCCTCGCCGCGGCTGGCACCCTCTGGCTTCTGTTCGCGCTAGGCTGGTTCTCCCCCACCCCCACCCGCTTCGGCTGGTCCGCCGACCTCACCACCACTGCCGGAGACGGCATCCCCGGCCACACCGACGGCGCCGCAGCCAAAGCCCGCTTCAGCGACCCCTTTGCCATCGCCATCGCCCCCGACGGCACCCTCTATGTGGCGGACGCCGGCGAAACCAGCCGCATCCGCAAGATCGACGCCGAGGGCAACGTCACCACCTTGCCCGCCACTTTCGACACCCCCTCCGGCATCGCACTCTACAAGGTTGGCAACATCATCGTCGCCGACACCGGTGCCAACGTGATCCGCCGCATCACCCCCACCGGCACCGTCACCACCCTCGCCGGAGACGGCACCCCCGCCTTCCGCGACGGCCCGGCAGCACAGGCGCGCTTCAACGGCCCCATCGGCGTGGCGGCCGACGACAAGGGCAATGTCTATGTCGCGGACAGCTATAACGACCGCATCCGCCTCATCACGCCCGATGGCCAGGTGCGCACGCTGGCGGGCGGCGACGCGCCGGGTTTCGCCGACGGAACAGGCGCCGCCGCCGCATTCGACACCCCCACCGCGCTCGCGCTCGACCGCCACGGTGCGCTGCTCGTCGCCGACACCGGCAACGATGCGATCCGCAAGGTCGCGCCTGACGGCCACGTCTCGACCATCGCCCACAATGACGGCGCCGGCCTGCTCAAGGGACCGATCGGGCTCGCATCGACCTGGGACGGCTTCCTCTATGTCGCCACGCCGCGCGGCCGCATCGTCCAGATTTCGCCCGAAGGCGCGGTGCGCGCCCTGACCGGCCCGGGCACGAGCGACGGCAACGCCGCGCTGCGCCTGACCGGCCCCACCGGCCTCGCCATCGATCGCGCCGGCGCCCTCTACGTCGCCGATGCCGCGGCCTATGCCATCCGCAAGCTCACCCCGCGCCACGCCGGCGCCCCGGCCGTGAACGCCGCCCTGCGATCCGCCCCGCCCGCGCTGGTCGACGCGCCCGTCTTCCCCTGGCCGGTCAAGCCGCAAACCGGCTGGCACGAAGTGGTCGGCGACATGGGCGAGGTGCGCGGCAATTATCAGGGCGAGCCCCGCGACCACCTCCATGCCGGCCTCGATATCCGCGCCCCCGTCGGCCAGCCGGTGCTCGCCGCCGCCAGCGAGAAGGTGCAGGATCCGCTGCCGACCTGGGACCCCGAGGGTCTCAGCGAAGGCCTGCGCATCGACCAGATGACCTACATCCATATGCGCGTCGGCCGCTTGCCCGATGGCACGCCGCTCGATCCGCTGCGCTTCCAGTTGATCCGCGATGCCACCGGCCACGTCACCCGCGTGCGGGTCAGGCGCGGCACCCGCTTCCGCGTCGGCGATCGGCTCGGCACGATCAACCGCATGGCGCATGTCCATCTCGAGCTCGGCCCGCCGCGCGCCAAGGTCAACGCGCTGCTGCTGCATTTCCCCGGCTTCGCCGACCATGTCGCACCGCATATCGACGGTGTGCGCCTGCTCGACGCCACCGGCCGGCGCCTGACCGAGATGCAGCGCGGCCGCCTCATCGTCCCCGCCGCCGCTGGCCCGCTCGATATCGTCGCCGACGCCTGGGATCAGGTCGACGACAACGAACCCCGCCGCCGCCTCGGCCTGTACAAGGCCGGCTTCCAGATCCTGAAGGCCGACGGCACCCCGCTGCCGGGCTACGCGCAACCGCGCATCACGATCGAGTTCGATTCGCAACCGACCACGCCCGATGCGGTGAAGATCCTCTACGCCCCGGACAGCGGCGACACGGTCCATAGCGACCAGCCGACGCGCATGCTCTACGTCGTCAGCAATGTCGTGCGCCATGGTCGTGCGGAGCGCGGCGGGTGGAACCCGGCGGGTCTCTCACCGGGAGATTACACGATCCGGATATATGCGGCGGATCGGGCCAGGAATGTAGCGTCGCGTGGGCGCGATTTGTCGATCACCGTGCGTTGAAACGAAGGCCAGAGCCTGGCCAAAGTTCACAATATCAATCTGTTTGAGATCGAAAACGGATCGATGCCCTGTCACCGGAATCACCAAAAGACCCAACCGTTGCGCGCAGTGCGAATCTCGATCAGCGCTTCGCGACGTACTTCGCGAGACACTTGTCGCCGGGCGGATTGTAGCCGGTATAACATTCCTTGCGCAGCATTTGCGTCACCGGGTGATCGGGGCCGCAATAGCGCTTCGCTGCGGCGATGCTGTACGGCGTATCGCCCCACACGTTACGGACATCGATCCGGGCACCCGCGTCGTACAAGGTGCGGGCGACCAGCAGCAGCTTCTCCTTGTCGTGCCCCGGGTTCCAGGAACAGACGTTCAGCACCTCGTTGAGCGCTGCGTTGCCCTCGGCATCGAACGGCGTGTTGGGGTTCCAGCCCTGACGGAGCATCCTTTCCACCCTCGGCAGGTCAAGCGCGCGCAACGCGTCCTTGGCGTCGGCCTGGCTGATGCGCGGCAGCACGGTCGGCGCCGCACCGGGCGCCATGCGGGCAGCAACCAGCCCTCCCCCCACAAGCGCGAGCACCAACGCGCCGGCCACTGACCATTTCTGCGCCGACCATGAACCGCGCGGCGGCTGAACGGCAGCGTCATGAGCCTGCGACGGGTCCGGCCGCCCACCCGGGGGCGTTCCGGTCTGCGCCCCGGACGGTCCATGCCCCTGCACAGGCCGAAATTCGATTTCCACGGGCACCGCCAGACGATACCCCAGGCCCGACACCGTCTCGATGATCGCATCGTCGCCGCCCGCACCGCCGAACGCGCGCCGCAGCTTGCGCACCGCCGTGGTCAAGGATGCCTCGACCACCGTCACCATCGGCCACACCGCGTCGAGCAATTCTCCCTTGGTGACGACCTCGCCCGGCCGCAGCAACAGCTCGCGCAATACCTCCAGCGGCTTGGTCTCGATGTCGACCTGGCGCCCCTCGACGACCAGCGTCCAGCTGGCTTCGTCGAACACCATGCGCGAGAACAGCCATCGCCGCCGCTGGCGACGCAGGGCAGGCGTGACGCTTGCGAAATCCCCCATGCCGACCCCCTTCAGAAAAACTTCACATCAAATTCAGGACAGGCGCCGGCAATCTGGACGAACAGGAAATCCCAAACAAGGGGATGGCTACCCAGCGAGGCGATCCTCCCTTCAAGGACAGGAACACGCACATGGCTTATTCCGATCGCATGCGGCTCCGCCGCATACGCACCCTGTCGCTCCTGACCTGCGCGACCCTCGCGATTCTGCCCCTCGCGCTCGGCGCGTGCGGCGGCACCAGTGGGGTGAGTTCGACCCCCGCGCCGTCGCCGTCGCCCTCACCGTCGCCCTCACCTTCACCGTCGCCGACCCCAACTCCAACTCCAACCCCGACACCGACACCAACCCCCACACCAACACCAACACCAACACCAACGCCAACGCCAACGCCAACGCCAACACCCACACCAACCCCTCCGCCAACCGCGCTGAGCCTCGTGGCGCGCGCGGTGGCGATCACCTCCGCATCGCCGCTCACCACGACCCCCATCGCGGTGACCCTCACCGGCACATCGACCGACAAGCCCGACGGATCGACCACCACCGCGCTGACGGCCACCACCGCCAACGGCGTCGTCACCACCAGCTTCAACAGCGCCAGCTCCACCAGCGACGTCGCGGCGGGGCAAACGATCAAGGCGATCACCGCACCCGTGATCACCAGCACCGACAGCCATATTCCCGCGGCAACCGGCGTGATGGAGATCCAGAACTTCGCCCCGGCTGTCGGCCTGCAATATACGTCGTTCGGCACCTGGGACCTCGCCGCATCGACAAGCGCCCCGATCGCTTATTATGCCGGAGTCTTTGCGGGCGGCGATGTCGGCGACATCACCGCGACCATGCCGACCACCGGTTCCGCCAGCTACGCCGGCGGCGCGACCGGGTTCGCGCTCACCGGCGGCAACGCCTACCGCTTCTACGGCGCGACGGCGCTGACCGCGAACTTCGCCACCAACGCCATCACCGGCAATATCACCGGCATCAACGCCTATGCGACAGGCGGCTCGGGCCCGACCTCGCCGCTCGGCACGATGAACTCCATCGCGCTGTCCGGCACGATCAGCGGCAGCCTGTTCAGCGGCACGGCCTCCGCCAGCGCGACGGCCGGCACCGCCGTCAACATCACCGGCGCGACCGGCACGCTCAACGGCGGCTTCTTCGGCCCCAACGCCGCCGAAACCTCGGGCGTGTTCGATCTGAGCGGCGCCGGCATCGCGGTGATGGGCTCGTTCGGCACGACCAAGGTGCCGTCCGATCGCCGGCTCAAGGTCGACATTCGCCCCGTGGCGATCAGGCCCGATGGCCTGAAATTCTACAGCTGGCGCTATCGCGGCGGCCATGGCCGGTTCGTCGGCGTGATGGCGCAGGACCTGCTCGCCGATCCGCGTTTCTCCGCCGCCGTCACTCCCGGGCGGGACGGGTGGTATCGTGTCGACTATGCCCGCCTCGGTTATATGCCGCCCAACCTGCCGCGTATGTCCGTGGAAGGCGAGGCGGCCGCGGCGCGCTATCGCAAGGCGGCCCACTGACCGGCACTGACGCGCCCGGTATAACCCGCCCGGCCGGCCGAGCCCCGATCATGATCGCCGATCAGGCCGTCCAGGCGCCGGTCGCCGTCAGCGCCAGCGCCTCGGTCGCCACCCGGCTGGATATGGCGGCCCGCGAATTCGCCGCCGGCCGCCGCGACGACGCCGCCGCCCTGCTCACCGAGCTGGAAGCCACGCATCCCGCGATGGACGGGCACGACGCCAGCCAGCTGGATTTCCTCCAGGGCCTTATCGCCATGGAAGCGCACGATTATGCCGCTGCCGTGCGCCATTTCCGCCGGCTTCTGGTGCGCGAGCCGAAGACGGTGCGCGCCCGGCTGGAAATCGGCCGCGCCTATTTCATGCTCGGCGATTACGGCAATGCGGAGCGGCAATTCCTCTTCGCCCGCGCCGGCAAGCTGCCCCCGACCGTGCGCAAGAATATCGACCGCTTCCTGATCGCGATCCGCGCCCGCAAGCGTTTCTCCGTCAGCGTCTCACTAACCCTCGCCACCGACTCCAACCGCAACGCCGGGCCGACCACGGACAGCGTGACGCTCTACGGCCTGCCCTTTCAGCTTTCCCCCTCCGCCCGCGCCAATGGCGGTGTCGGGCTGGCGGTCGACACGACGGTGGAATGGGCGCCGCCCCTCACCGGTCGCCTGAAATGGCGCATGACCGGCCAGCTCCACCGCGCCCAATATCGCGAGACGGCGCTTGACGACATGACGCTGACCGCCAGCACCGGGCCGCATTATACGCTGCAACGCTGGGGCTTCGATCTCGCCGCCACCGTCAGCCGCCGCTGGTATGCCGACCGTGTGTTCAACGACACCCACGGCGTCAGCATCGACGTGACGCGTATCGTCACCCCACGCCTCGGCGTGGAAGGCGCGCTCGGCATTTCCCGGCTGCGCTATCCGCTCAACCCGGTGATGGACGGCACCGGCACCACGGCCTCGGCGACCTTCCTCTACACGCTCGGCCCCGACAGCATGATCCGCGGCGGCGCCAGCTTCACGCAGCAGAGCGCGGCGAGCGAAGCCTTCGCCTTCCATGCCCGCCAGTTCAGCGCCGGCTATGTGCGCGAGTTCGGCGGCGGCCTCACGCTGAGCCTGGCGGCGACGCACAGCCTGATCGTCTACGGCGCGCCCCTCGCCGCCTTCGGCGTGACGCGGGTGGATCGCCAGCCCTCGGCCCAGATCATGCTGCTCGATCGCCGCATCGAATGGCACGGCCTGACGCCGCGCCTGTCCTATGCCTATGTCATCAACGACAGCACGATCCCGCTTTATCGCTTCCATCGCGGGCGGTTCGAAGTGAGTTTCACGCGTACCTTTTGACGCGGCCCGCCGCGCGCCAAGGTCAACGCGCTGCTGCTGCACTTCCCCGGTTTCGCCGACCATGTCGCACCGCATATCGACGGCGTGCGCCTGCTCGACGCCACCGGCCGCCGCCTGAGCGAGATGGAGCGCGGCCGCCTCATCGTCCGCGCCACCGCCGGCCTGCTCGATATCGTCGCCGACGCCTGGGACCAGGTCGATAACAACGAACCCCGCCGCCGCCTCGGCCTGTACAAGGCCGGCTTCCAGATCCTGAAGGGCGACGGCACCCCGCTGCCGGGCTACGCGCAACCGCGCATCACGATCGAATTCGATGCGCAACCGACCACGCCCGATGCGGTGAAAATCCTCTATGCCCCGGACAGCGGCGACACGGTGCACAGCGACCAGCCGACGCGCATGCTCTACGTCGTCAGCAATGTGGTGCGGCATGGTCTGGCGGAGCGTGTGGGGTGGGACCCGGCAGGGCTTGTGGCGGGGGATTATGTGATCCGGATTTATGCTTCTGATCGGGCAGGGAATGTTGCGACGGCCGGGCGGGATTTGCTTGTCACAATCCGTTGAACCCGAAGTAGGAGGCGCACGCGGGGACTCGCACCGATGCGGGAAAAGAATTGAGCTGCCTGCCAGCGCGACTCCCGTGTTGGCCTTGATCTGTTGGGCTGTTGATCTCCGCGTAACTCACACCTTTCCCCGGACGCGCTGGCTTCCTATCGATGACGCGATTAGAATAGCCTCGTCAAAGGGGGATCGATGCCGCGCACTCTGAACATGCCTGTCTCTGCAAGAAGAAATATTACCGCTGCCGACGCGCTTCCACAAACGGGCTATCACGTCGCTGGCTACCTTTATGGCCTTGCGGCCGAGTGTGCGGTTAAGGCCATGATGGAGGAGCTAGGCATCTTCCCATTGACGCCATCAGATCGACGTGCGGATCCATACTATCTGCACTTCCCGGCCCTGCTCAGTGCGTCGCGAGATGCCGTGTCAGGACGACGTAGCCGTACGCTCAGCCGCGTTCTGAGCCAGCCAAATTTCATGACCGGCTGGAGCACTGAACCGCCCCGGGTTTGCCGGAGGCTCCAACTCCTGAGAAGGTGGAGCCTATATGAGCAAGACGACGAACAAGTTTGCGCCGGAGGTCCGCGATCGCGCGGTACGGATGGTTTTCGACCACGAGC
>NZ_JAQGLG010000028.1 GCF_028292965.1 Sphingomonas bacterium
TAAGACTTCTGAATAGAATCGAACTCTTCGGGTGTGACGGGCATGTCGGCCATGAGTGACAGGCCCGTCACGCCTGCATGTCGAGACAGTCATTGTGATGTCCGCGCAACACCGCATAAATATTGTCACTTCGGGTGACAATTTTACGCTGGACCTTCCCCGTGCCGCCAACTATGCGAGCTCGCCCGCGATATCAAAAGGATAGGCGGGCTTATTACCACTTTCCTTACCTCGGGGGATTTTCAAATGAAGACGTTTATCGCGCTGGCCGCAGGGCTGGCGATGGTTCCTTGCGCCGCATTCGCGCAGGACAATGACAATGCCAAGCTCAGCGGCGTTCGCGCCGAGGCACGCATCGGCTACGAAACGCCGACCGTCAGCGACAGCACCGGCATCTACAAGATCGGCAGCGCAGTGTCCTATGGCGGCGAGATCGGCTTCGATCTCAAGGTCGGCAGCAAGGTCCAGGTCGGCCCGTATGCGGCGTACGAGTTCTCCAGCGTCAAGCTGTGCGATACCGGTGCGTGCATCAAGGAAGACGGCAACCTCGCCGTCGGCGGCCGTATCGGCGTCGCCGTCTCCCCCAAGGCCGTGATCTACGGCAAGGTCGGCTACACCCGCATCACGTTCAGCGCCAATGCGGGCGTGCTCAGCGGCTCCGACAGCAAGGACGGCGTGCAGGGCGCGATCGGTGTGGACTATAACATCAACCGCAACGTCTACCTCATGATCGAAGCCAATTATGGCGATTATGGTAGCTTGGGCGGCGGCGTGAACCTGGCGCGTCGCCAGCTCGCGGGCGGGGTCGGCTTCCGCTTCTGATCACCAGTCGGAGCGAAACGATCGAGGGGCGTCCGGCAACGGTCGCCCCTTTTTCGTGACGGGTACCGCGGCGATGCGCTATCGTTGGGGCAATGACCGGCTTCCCTCCCTGGATGCTCGCCTGAATGGGCGTGGTCGCGCTGCTCGGGCTGGCCAGCAGCATCAGCCTGTTGTCGGGCTGGCGGCTCTATCTCTGCGTGTTCGCGACCGGTCTTGCGATGCGGTTCGGCTGGATCGCGCCGCCGGTGCATCTCACCGGGCTCGACGTGCTGGCCAATCCTTGGGTGCTGGGCATAGCGGGCGTGGGGCTGATCGCCGAGTTCTTCGCCGACAAGATCATGTGGCTCGATACGGTGTGGGACGCGGTGCATACGCTGATCCGGCCGGTCGGCGGCGCGTTGCTCGCACTGGCGATCATCGACCCGCATGATCCGACCTGGCAGGTCGCGAGCCTGTTGCTCGGCGGCAGCGCGGCGTTGCTCAGCCACGGCGCCAAGGCGAGCACGCGCGCCGCGGTCAATGTCAGCCCCGAACCGTTCAGCAACGCGATCGTCTCGACCGGCGAGGACGTCGTGACCACCAGCCTGCTCGCCGCAACGATCGCCAGCCCGGTCGCGGCGGTGGTGATCGCCGTGCTGCTGGCAAGCGGTGCGGTGGCGATGCTGGTGCTGCTACGCCGGCTCTATCGCCGGGTGACGCGGCGCAAGGCGCCGGTCAGAACAGGCTGAGCTGCGGGTCGTCGCGGCCGCGCAGTGGCCAGCGACCAAGGATGCGATGCTCGGTAAGCCCGACCAGGCTGTGGATCAGCACCAGCTCGTCGACCCACCACCCGAAACCCTCGATGGTCCGGGTAAAAGGGACGCCGTCGCGGTACGCCAATGTAATATGCGGGTTGAAAGACTGGCGTAACGCGACGCCTGCCCGCCGGGCCACATCGACGATCTGACCGCGTAAAGCGAATAGCCCTTCGATGCGGCGTGACGGTCGAAGCGCCAAGGTTCCCCCATTGCCCGACAGTCGATCGACAATCATTTCAAACGGATCCGCGGTGATCTCGTCGCTGATTCCGCGAACTTTCGCAGCGGGAGCGACAGGGTCTTCGGGAAAGTCGGGGATCAAGCCCATCGTTACGTGAAGGCGATCTTTGCGCATGTGGGGAAAACCTGGCGCCACCTCCTCGGTGAAATTGATGATTTGGGCGTCAATCGGTTTGCGCAGCACAAGCGCCCAGAACAGACGATGACATAGAATGGTGCGTTCCATCACAAATCCTCCGACTCGGACAATGTTCTTCATATGTTCTTTTCTGGCTCGACGAGAGTCAAGCGCACCGACGATTGCGCGCGCCAGCGGTGGCGGATCGGGTTAAAGCGGCGCAGGGCCTCCCGCCCCATGCAAGGAAACGATCATGGCCAAGAGCCAGAAGAAGTCGAACAAGGAAGTGCGCAAGCCCAAGGCAGAGAAGGCGCCGAAGCAGAACGCCTCCAACCCGACGACCAAGGGCAATCCGGTCGCGATGGTCAACATCAAGAGTTGAGCGACGTGACCATCGCGGGGGAAGAAAACGCGTTCGTCTATGACGAGGCGAGCGGCGAGTGGATCAGCGCGGCCGACGCGGCGAAGGCCGGGGCAGACGAGGTCGTCGAGGTGCGCGATTCGGTCGGCAACCTGCTCGCCGATGGCGATCAGGTGACGTTGATCAAGGACCTGACCGTCAAGGGCGCGGGACAGACGTTGAAGCGCGGCACGGTGATCAAGTCGATCCGCCTGACCGGCGACGCGCAGGAGATCGACTGCCGCTTCGACGGCATCAAGGGCCTGGTGCTGCGCGCGGAGTTTGTGCGCAAGCGCTGAACGGCGACGTTACCGCCCGTCGCTGAACTGCACCAGATCCCAGCGGTTGCCATAGAGATCCTCGAACACCGCGACCGTGCCATAGTCATGGGCCGTCGGCGGGCGGACCCAGCTGACACCGGCGGCGGTATAGGCGGCGTGGTCGCGGGCGAAATCGTCGGTG
>NZ_JAQGLG010000110.1 GCF_028292965.1 Sphingomonas bacterium
TCAACAAGTGCGACGAGGCCGAGCGCCCGCTGGTCGCGGAATATTATCAGCGCGTGTTCGGGCAGGACCTGCCCGAAAGCGTGGTCGGCAAGGCTTGAATGCGAGGACCTTATGGACTAAGTTTACTTAGTCCATAGGAGTTCACTCATGGCGGAGGCTGATCCCCGCAAACCGGTCGTCAACGTTCACGACGCAAAGACGCATCTTTCAAAGCTGCTCGATCGCGTCCTTGCAGGCGAGGAGATTATCCTCGCCAAGGCCGGCAAGCCCTATGCGAAGCTGGTACCGATCAGCGACGACGCCCCGCCACCACGCCAGGGTGGACAACTCAAGGGGCTGGTCGGCGAAATTCCCGATTCCGTCTGGTTCGATCCGCTTTACTCGAAGGAAGAACTCGACGCGTTCGCGGGCGAACACCTGTTGTCCGATCGCTCGGCATGAGCTTCCTCCTCGACACGCACGCGCTGATCTGGTGGTGGCTGGACAGCACCAAGCTACCCACTGCCACGCGAGCGTTGCTCGCTGACCGGACGAACGACGTCTCGGTCAGCGCTGCGGCAGGCTGGGAAATCGCGACCAAGGTCAACAAGGGTAAGCTGCCGGAGATGACCGCTTATGTCGGGGACTATGCCAGTCTCGTCGTCCGCGCCGGCTTCCGCCATCTCGACATCCGCCACGATCACGGCCTTCACGCGGGCCTGTTGCCCGGTGCGCACGGCGATCCTTTTGACCGGATGATGGCGGCGCAAGCGCTGATCGAGAACCTCACCGTCGTGACACGCGATCCCGCTTTCGCCAACTTCGGCTGTAGCGTACAATGGTGAATCGTCGCCTTCTCCTGTTCATCGCGCTTCCCGCCCTCCTGCTGGTCGCGGCGAAGAATCCGGCGCCCCGCGTCACCACCGGCGCCCCGCCGCTGCGCCTGATCGAAACCCTGTCGCCGCAGGGCCCGCAAAAGGTGCTGCCCGGCGCGGTGATCTCGCGCGCACTGATCGGTCGCCCCGATTCGGCCATCCTCGGCGAACCGGTCGCGCTCGACTGGAAGGGCGAGAAGCGCCGCTTCGAACGCGGCGACATCCTCCATGCCGAGTCGGTTACCGGCGTCGCGGGCATTCCCGAAGGCGTGTTCTGCGAGGACGAGCAAAAGGCCTCGACCGGCAAGATCATGACCGGCCAGATGCTGTTCGGCCTGGTCGGTGCGTTGCGTGGCACGCATCTCAACACGCGCTATTGCATCTATGATGCCGACGGCGACAAGAGCTTCGATCACGCCTTCCTGATCGGCGCCAAGGGCGAGGTGGGCCGCGCCCCGTTCATCATCCCGGCCGCGAAATATGCCCTGATCGAAGGCATCGAACTCGGCGGCGAGAGCGTCGCGCGGTTGCGCTATGTCGGCCCCGCCGGCGGCAAGGACAGCATCGCCGTCGATCTCGAAGTCGCCGGCTTCGGCATGATGCGCGACCTCGCCCAACCCCGCACCGTCATCCCGGTCACCAAGCTGCCGGCGTACAAGGTAATCAACGGCGCGGTCGTCACGGTGCTTGCGTACAACCCCGAAACCATGGAAGCGACGATCCGCATGGATCACGATCTGGCACCGGGCCATATCGTGCTGCCGGAATTGAGCCGTGGCTACTGATACTCCTCTCGATCGCTTCAAGAACGTCCTTGGCGGCACCGCGCGCGCGATCGCCGACGAGCCGGAGATCGAGCTCGCCTTCACCGCCGACGCGCCGGCGCAATCGGGCAAGCATATCAAGGTGCCGATGCCGGCGCGCACCCTGCCGGCCGATCAGGTCGCTGAGGCGCGCGGTTTCGCCGATGGCTTCGCGCTGCGGCTGAAGCATCACGATACCAGCCTGCACAATCGCGGCGCGCCGGCCGAGGCTGTGGCGCGCTCGGTGTTCGACGCGGTCGAGACGGCGCGGGTCGAGGCGCTCGGCGCGCGTGGTTATGCCGGCATCGCCGCCAACCTCGCCACCGCGCTCGACGCGAAATTGCGCGGCGATCCGATCACCCGTGCCCGCAACAAGGACGAGGTGCCGCTGTCGACGGCACTCGGCCTGATGGTGCGAGAACGGCTCACCGGCCAGGAATCGCCCGCGCTCGCCGCGCCCGGGCTGTCGCTGGTGCGCGACTGGATCGAAGAGAAAGCCGGCGGCGATCTCGACGCGCTGGGCCTGGCGATCGACGACCAGCGCACCTTTGCCGGGCTGGTCAACCGCCTGCTCGAGGATCTCGAGCTGATCGAGGGCGACATGCTGCCCGACGAGGCCGATCAGGGCGGCAATGAGGACGAAGGCACCGACGACCAGCAGGACGACAGCGAGGAAGGCGACGAGCCCGGCGAGCAGGGCCAGGGCGAGATGGACGCGCGCGGCGAACCGCGCGACGCCGAAGGCGAAGAGGGCGAGAACAGCGAACAAGGCGAGGACGATTTCGACAATCAGGATGGCGATCCCGGCGACGAAGGTGACGAGGGCATGCTCCCCGTGCGCCCCAACCGCCCCTTCTCCGACCTGTCGCCGCATTTCGACTACAAGCCCTGGACGACGCAGTTCGACGAGGTCATCGCCGCGACCGAATTGTGCGACGCCGAAGAGCTGACCCGACTGCGCTCCTATCTCGACCAGCAACTCGTTCATCTCCAGGGCGTGGTGACCAAGCTCGCCAACCGCCTCCAGCGCCGCCTGATGGCGCAACAGAATCGCAGCTGGGACTTCGACCAGGAGGAAGGCATCCTCGACGCCGCCCGCCTCGCCCGCGTCGTCGTCAACCCGACCCTGTCGCTGAGCTACAAGATCGAGCGCGAGACCGATTTCCGCGACACTGTGGTCACGCTACTGATCGATAACAGCGGCTCGATGCGCGGCCGGCCAATCTCGATCGCCGCGATCAGCGCCGACATCCTCGCCCGCACGCTGGAGCGCTGCGGCGTCAAGACCGAGATCCTCGGTTTCACCACCCGCGCCTGGAAGGGCGGCCAGTCGCGCGAGACCTGGCTCGCCGCCGGGCGCCCGCCCCAGCCCGGCCGGCTCAACGACGTACGCCACATCGTCTACAAAAGGGCCGACGAGCCGTGGCGTCGCGCCAAGACTTCGCTCGGGCTGATGATGCGCGAGGGGCTGCTCAAGGAGAATATCGACGGCGAGGCGTTGCTCTGGGCGCATTCGCGGCTGATCGCCCGGCCCGAGGAGCGCAAGATCCTGATGGTCATCTCGGACGGCGCGCCGGTCGACGATTCGACGCTCAGCGTGAATTCGGGGAGCTATCTCGAACGCCATCTGCGCCAGGTGATCGGCTGGATCGAGGGCCGCTCGCCGGTCGAGCTGGTGGCGATCGGCATCGGCCATGACGTGACGCGCTATTATCAGCGCGCCGTCACGATCATGGATGCCGAGCAGCTCGGCGGCACGATCATCGAACAGCTCGCCGCGCTCTTCGACACGCCGTGATCGCCGCGCCACCGGGCGGATTTCGCGGGCCGATCAAACGCTCGGTGACGATCGCCGGGCACCAGACCTCGATCAGCCTCGAACCGCTGTTCTGGCAAGCCCTGGAAGCCGCCGCCACGACCCGCACGTTGCCGCTCAACGCCCTGATCGCCGAGATCGACGCGATCCGCATCCTCGCCCCCGACCCACCCAACCTCGCCAGCGCCCTGCGCAGCTGGCTGTTGGCGGACCAACTTGGCAGCGACGCCGCGTAACTGACGAAGAAGAGTGGTTCGCGCAGAGACGCGGAGACGCAGAGATATTTGCGGTACCCGCCGCGCCGAACTGCGCCGAAGGCGCTCTATCGTGCCGGGCAATAATCAGGTTCACGCAAAGACGCGAAGGCGCGAAGAATCTTCTTCTCTGCGTCTCCGCGTCTCTGCGCGAACAAAGAATCTTAGGCGCAAGCGAAGCGCTCATGATGGCGGCGCCCCCGACCCCGGCACAACCTCTTGCGCCTTCGCGCCTTCGCGTGAACTATAAATTGCGAATTATTCTCAATAGCGTTGACACTGCGAGTGACTCGCAATAGCTGGACCCCAACGAAAGGGGACCAATCTTGCGCCACGCCACTGCCCGCCGTCATCCCGTTGCCAAGCCGGCTTTCCTGGCCCTGTCCTGCGTCGGGGCGTTCGCCTCCCTCCCCGCCTGGGCCGATGACGGCAACGACACGACGCCGGCCAATGACGAGGACCCGCAGCACCGCAACGACGTGATCGTCAACGGCACGCGCGAGCAGAAGCCCGCCGACCCCAAACAGGTCGCTCCGCTGGTCGACACGCCCAAATCGATCGTCGTGCTGTCACGCGACGTGATCGACCAGACCGGCTCGGCCAGCCTGCAGGATGCGCTACGCACCGTGCCCGGTATCACCTTCGGCGCGGCCGAGGGCGGCAACCCGATCGGCGACCGCCCCTTTATCCGCGGCTTCGACAGCCAGGGCAGCATCTATGTCGACGGCGTGCGCGACCTCGCCTCGCAGACCCGCGAAGTGTTCGCGATCGACTCGGTCCAGATCGTGCGCGGTTCTGATTCAACACTGGGCGGGCGCGGCAGCGCCGGCGGCACGATCAACATCCTGTCCAAACTGCCCCAGCTGTCGACCTTTGGCTCGGTCAGCGCCAGCTATGGCAATGGCGATTACAAGCGCGTCACCGGCGACGTGAACCTGCGCGTCAGCGACACCGTCGCTTTCCGTGTCCAGGGCCTGTGGCACGACCAGAATGTCGTCGATCGCGACGCCATCTATGCCCGCCGCTGGGGTTTCGCGCCCAGCATGACGATCGGCCTCGGCACCGACACCCGCCTCACCGCCAGCTATTATTATCTCGAAAGCCACGAGCTGCCCGACAGTGGCCTGCCCTATCTCTATGTCTGCTCGGCAACAATGTGCAACGCGCCCGCCGGCAACGTCTTCACCACGCCGGCACTGGGCACCATCACCACCAAAAGCGGCCAGACCGGCTATGTCGCGCGTTCGACCTTTTACGGGCTGAGGGACCGCGACTTCCGCGACTCCACCACCAACCAGGCGACCCTGCGCGTCGAGCATGATTTCGGACGGCTGACGCTGCGCAACACCGCGCGCTACAACCATAGCGAGCAGGCCTATAGCTACCTGCTGCCCGACGACAGCACCGGTAATGTGTTCGGCACCACCACGACCAATAGCGGCACTAACGTCACCACCGGCGGTTATGTCTGGCGCCGCGCCAACACGCGCTATGGCTATACCAGGAGCATCGTCGATCAGCTCGACCTGAACGGCAAGTTCCACACCAGCGGCATCGAGCACAGCTTCGCGGTCGGCGCCGAGATTTCGTGGGAGAAGACCCGTCGCGGCGCCTTCGTGCTCGCCACCGGCTCGACGATCAGCCCGCGCTGCAACACCGCGACGATCGCGCGTTATTATTGCACCAGCCTGTTCACCCCCAATGCCAATGATCCCTGGGTGAACTATACCAGCGACACCTCGACCGTGCAGACGCCGGTGGTCCGCGGCGCGCCCAACACCGAGACCCAGAACGACGCCGACACCGTCGCGGTTTACGGCTTCGACTCGATCACCATCGTGCCGTCGCTGATCCTCAACCTCGGCGCGCGCTACGATCGCTTCACATCGACCGTCACCCTGCCCTTCGCCGTCGGCGCCACCGCCGTGCAACTCGGTCGCGCCGACAGCCTGTTCAACTGGCAGGCCGGCCTGGTGTTCAAGCCGACGTCCGAGACGAGCATCTATGCCAGCTACGCCACCGCCGCGACCCCGCCCAACAGCCTGCTCGGCGAGGGCCGTGAAGACAATGCGCTGCCCTCCACCAGCACGGCGGTGAACCTGGCGATCCTCGACAGCCTCAAGGTGCAGAAGACCAAATCCTATGAGGTCGGCGCCAAGGGCAGCCTGTTCCACGAAAAGCTCGCGCTCGGCCTCGCGCTGTTCCAGACCGACATCACCAATGCCCGCGTCCAGATCGACGCCAACACGGTCGGTTTTCTCGGCCGCACCCGTATCCGTGGGCTGGAGTTCACCGCCAACGGCACGATCCTCAAGGGCTGGACGGTATTCGGCGGTTACACCCATCTCGACCCGAAGATCCTCGACGCCGGCTTCACCGCGCTGACCGCGCCGGCCGTCGGTGCCCAGGCCGCGCAGGTGGTCTATGTCCCATCGGTCAACAACGGCAAGCAAATCCCGCAGACCGCGACCGACAGCTTCACGCTGTCGACCAACATCGAGGCGACGAGCCGCCTCTCGTTCGGCGGTGGCGCCTATTATTCCAGCCGCCAGATCGGCGGTTATGCCGATAACCGCTTCGCCACCCAGACCGCGGCCGGTGTCGTCACCGTCACCCCCGCCACCACGGTGCTGACGCGCGGCGTGCCCTCTTATTGGCGCTTCGACGCCCAGGCGCGCTACAAGCTCACCGACCATGTCGAGGTTAGCGTCAACGCGCAGAACCTCACCAACAAGGCCTATTTCAGCAACACCTATACCAGCCACTACGCCACCATCGCCGCCGGGCGAACGGTGTTCGGCACGGTGACGGCGAAGTTTTGATGCGCGAAGAAATCAATACCTCCCCGGCACGGGGAGGGGGACCGCGACGCGAAGCGGCGGGGTGGAGGGGGAGCGCCGCAAACGCCACGCCTGTGGCCAGCCCCCTCCACCAGCCTCCGGCTGGTCCCCCTCCCCGTTCCGGGGAGGATTTATCAGACCTCACCCCCGAACAAATCGCCGCCCGCCTTTCCGCCCCGCCGCAAGAACGCGCGGCTTTCCTGCGCCAGCTCGCCGAAGCCGGCGAAGCCGAGGCCCAGACCCTGCTCGGCCAGCTCCTGCTCGACGGCAACGGCATCGAAAAGAACGAACCCGCCGCCCTCGCCTGGTTCACCCGCGCCGCTGCCCAGCATCATCTAATGGCGATCAACATGGTCGGCCGCTGCTACAATCTCGGCTGGGGCACCGCGCCCGACAAGGCCCGCGCCGCCGCCTGCTACAAGGTCGCCGCCGAACGCGGGCTCGACTGGGGCATGTACAATTACGCCACCCTGCTCGCGCTCGGCGACGGCGTGGCCGAGGACAAGCCCGCCGCGCTGAACTGGTTCCGCAAGGCCGCCGCCATGGGCAATGCCAAGGCGATCAACTTCGTCGGCAGCTTTCACGAAGATGGCTGGGTCGTGCCGCGCGACCTGAAAGCGGCCGCGCATTGCTATGCCCGCGCCGCGCAGGGCGGCGATTTCCGTGGCGCCTTCAACCATGCCCGCATGCTCGGTGCCGCCGGCAAGATCGAGGAAGCGATCGGCTGGCTCCGCCGCGCCGGCGAAACCGCCACCCCGGCCTTCGTCACGAAAGCCAGCGTGTGGCTCGCCACGGCCGACATCACCGCCTTCCGCCGCCGCGGCCTGCAGGCGCTGCGCCAGGGTGCCGGCCAAAGGACAGAGCCGTGCTGATCGCCGTCCCCGATCTCGTCACCCCCGAGCAGCTCAGCGATATCCGCGCGGCGATCGATGCCGCCGACTGGATCGACGGCAACGCCACCTCGGGCACGCAATCCGCGCTGACCAAGCGCAACGAGCAACTGCCCGAGGATTCGGACGCCGCGCGCCGCGCCGGCACCATCATCCTCGACGCGCTCGCCGCCTCGCCGCTGTTCGTCGCCGCCGCGCTGCCCCTCAAGGTCTTCCCACCTTTGTTCAACCGCTACGCCAGCGGCCAGGCGTTCGGCACCCATGTCGACAGCGCGATCCGCATCCGCCGCGGCAGCGGCTTCCGCATCCGCAGCGACCTGTCCGCGACGCTCTTCCTCGCCAACCCGGAAAGCTATGACGGCGGCGAACTGGTGATCGAGGGCGCGTTCGGCGAGCAGGCGGTCAAGCTCCCGGCCGGCCATATGGTGCTTTACCCCGCCTCCAGCCTGCACCATGTCGTCCCGGTCACGCGCGGCACCCGCCTCGCCAGCTTTTTCTGGATCCAGTCGATGGTCCGCGACAATGAGGCGCGCCGCATCCTGTTCGATCTCGATAGCGCCGTGCAATCGGTCGCCGCGACCAACGGCCAGGGCGATCCGGCGGCGGTCAAGCTGACCGGCGTCTATCACAACCTCCTCCGCCACTGGGCGGAGGCTTAATGACCACCGGCGCCCTTTCTATGTGCTCCTGCGAAAGCAGGAGCCCAGGGTTACAGGCGCCACGCATGCGGCTCTGGGTTCCTGCTTTCGCGGAAACACTGGCGTGCGGCCGGCACGAACCACTCCAGGATATCAAATGACAAAGCTGGCAATGCGCCGCGCCTGGTTCCAGGTGCACAAATGGATCGGCCTGATCCTCGCCATCCTGATCATCCCGCTGTCGGTGACCGGCGCGGCTCTGGTGTGGGACGCCGCGCTCGACCATGGCCTCAACCCGCAGCGCTACGCCGTCAGCGGCGGCGCCGCGACCGACACCCAAGCCTATGTCGACGCCGCGCACGCCGCGCTCAAGCCCGGCGAAAATATCGCGACGATGAGCCGCGACGATGACGGTCCGGTGGTCATCGCGGCAAATCTGCCCGCGAAGCGTCTGGCGAATGGCATCCAGGCCGCCGGCCCGCCGGCCCGCACCACCTTGTGGCTCGACCCGCCCAGCGCGCGCCTGCTCGACCGGGCGAGCGGCAATAGCGGCCTGATCCGTGCCATGCACCAGATCCATGGCAGCCTGATGATCCCCGGCATGGGCCGCGCGATCGTCGGCTGGATCGGCGTGGCGATGGCCTTTTCCTGCTTCACCGGCCTGTGGCTGTGGTGGCCAACGGTTGGCAAATGGGTGCGAGGCCTGCGCTGGCGCCGCCACCGCAACCTCGATACCAACCTCCATCACCTCACCGGCTTCTGGGTCGCGCTGCCGCTGTTCGTCCTGTCGCTGACCGGCATGTGGATTTCCTTTACCGGCGTGTTCGGCGGCGGCATGGCGCGCGGCACTGGCGAGCGCGGCATGGCCCGCCCCCAGCCGCTCGCCACGCCGCATCTCGGCATCGACGCGGTCATTGCCGGCGCGCAGCGCGTGAAGCCCGGCGACTGGCAGCAAATCACCTGGCCGACCGATCGCAAACCGGTCTGGTCGGTCGCGCTGGCCGACGGCCAGGACAGCGTCACGATCGACGACGCCACCGGCGCGGCGAAGCTGACACCCGCCCCACCCGAAACCACCGCACGGCTGATGCGTCGCATCCACGATGGCACCCGCATGGGCGCGCTGTGGCAGACGATCATCTTCCTCGGCGGCCTGATCCCCGCGCTGCTCGCCGTCACCGGCATCATCATGTGGTGGCGCGCTCGCAACTGGAAGGCGGAGCTGAAGGAGCGGATGGGATAAGGGGCGACGGAAACGATGAAGCGGGAGGCCACCTGATCCACTCGCATCCCGCTACGACCCGAAGATGGTCCGTCGCGATCACCCGAGCAGGAAGCGCACATCGTCCTCGGTTAGTTTCGCGGGCGCCGCGTCGTCGCCTTCGCCCCACAATGTCGTGGCAAGCGAACGTTTTCTGTCCTGAAGCGAGAGGATTTTCTCCTCGATTGTGCCCTGCGCGATCAGACGATGGACGAAGACCGGCCTAGTCTGGCCAATGCGGTGGGCCCGGTCGATGGCTTGGGCTTCGACCGCCGGGTTCCACCACGGATCATAGAGAATGACGGTATCCGCAGCGGTTAGGTTGAGGCCGGTGCCCCCGGCTTTCAGGCTGACCAGGATCACCGGCACCTCGCCCGCCTGGAACGCGGAGACCGGGCCGACCCGGTCGCGCGTGTCACCGCGAATCTCGCTAAAGGAAATATCGCGCGCGCTTAATTCTGGCTTGATCAGGTCAAGCATCGACGTGAACTGGCTGAACAATATCACCCGGCGCCCCTCGGCGAGCAGTTCCGGGAGCATCTCCATCAGGCGGGAGAGTTTCGCGGAATCTTTGGCCGAGCCTTCCTGCCCGGCCAGCAATCGCGGGTCGCAACAGATTTGCCGAAGCTTCAACAGCGCGTCGAGGAAGACGATATGTGATCGCATCAGCCCGACCCGCGCGATTTCGTCGCGCACCTTTTTCCGCATCAGCAAGCGTGTGGATTCATAGCGCGCGAGTTGGGCGCCACCCAGCTCGATCAATTCGGGGATTTCGGTTTTGGCAGGCAATTCCCCCGCCACCTGATCCTTGGTTCGCCGCAACATGAACGGCCGTAACCGGCGCGCGAGAATAGCTTTGGCGCCAGCGTCATTGTCGCGCGTGATCGGCCTGGCGACGGTACGATTGAATTGATCGATGGTGCCGAGCAACCCCGGCGTCACCAATTCCATCAAGCTCCAAGCATCAGTCAGCCGATTCTCCACCGGCGTGCCGGTGAGCGCGATGGTCTGGCGAGCCATCATCAGTCTTGCGGCCTTGAAGCTGGCGGTCTTGGGGTTTTTGAGCATCTGGGCCTCATCATGGATGATCAGGCCGAACGATTCTTTCCTGAGGATCTCGATGTCGCGCACGAGCAGGGGGTAACTGGTCAGGATCACATCGTGTTCGCCAAGTTCGTGCGCTGCCGTCTTGCGCGCCGTCCCGTACCAGGAGAGGACGGAAAGCTGCGGCGCGAACCGCGCGAGTTCGGCCTGCCAATTGGGCAGCACCGATGTCGGACAGACGATCATAGCGGGATTTTCGAGTGCGCCCGCCGCCTTCAGCTTCGTGATATGCGCAAGTGCCTGCACGGTCTTGCCCAAACCCATATCGTCGGCCAGCACACCGCCAAAACCCGCGCCATGGAGGGCCTGAAGCCAGTCGAATCCCTGCTGCTGGTACGGACGCAACGTCGCCACGAAATCATCGGCTGTCCTGCTGGGGACCAGCGCCAGTTGCGACAATGCGCGGGCGAGCGTGCGCAGCGCTTCCGCCCCGGTCCACGTGATGTGCGTGTTCGTGCCACGCTCAAAATCCGCGAGCGCCGCGAGATCGCGCGCGGGGAGACGCAACTTCTCCGCGCCGGGAAAGCCCTGTAAGGCGAGCGTCAGGAGCATCTCGAGTACCGGCCTGACCTTCACCATCGGCACCTGGGCGAGTTTGCCGGGCCTGATCTCGATCGAGAGATTGTCGCCGGGATGGTCGAGCAGCGCGGCACCGTGCTGCGTCAGCATCCGCCGCAACAGCGGCAGGATGTCGATGACCATATCGTCGATGCGCGCGCCGAGACTGATATCGAACCAATCCGCGCCCGAGGATCTGACGTCGAAGTTCAGGCTGCCCGGCTCGATTTCGACAAAACTGAGCGACCAGCGCGGCGCATAGGCGATCCGCCACCCTTCCGTTTGCAGGCGCGGCACCTGGTCCCGCAAAATTCCGGCATAATCGGCGGGCGCCGCGCCGATCGCGAGCGTCAGATCCCATGCCTGACCGCTTTTTGCCTTCACCCGATCGAACGCTTTGAGCGGCAAGAGGCCGAGATCCGCCAGGCGGATAAAGGCCCGCTTCTCGGCCGCCAGGTCACGCTGGAACTGAACCAACCCAGTTTCCGCGACGTGCAGGATCAGCGTCTCGTCTGTGGCATGCGTGACCAGCATGCCCTGATAGTCGAAGCCGAGCCGCACGATCGCCGTCGCGGCTTTCACGATGCGGTCGGCATAGTATCGGCCGCGCTGCGGCAGGATGACGTCGACAGCTTCCTCACGAAAGCTCAGCACCGGGGTGGGCGCGATCATGCCCAGATCGGTCAGGTTGGCGAGCCGGGGCGGCGGCACCGTGTCGCCCGTCAGGCGGCCCCATTGGTCAGCAAGCGCCGCGACGGCATGTGGCGGCACGGCCGGGAGCCGGAGCAGGTGTTCGGCCGACATGCGCTCCACACCGGTCTCGATCCGATGCACCGCACCCGATTCGTCATTGACGAACAACGGCGGCGGCAGGGCGATGACCGTCATGCCGGCGGGCACCTCGGCCAGCGTCAACCTTTGCTCGCCCCCGGCGGTCGTCACCCAGCGGAAAATGCCGCTCATCTCTTCCGCGAAATGGAGGGCCGGGCCGTCCGTCTTGCGCCAGCGCGCGCGACCCGTGGCGATGGCCTGGTCGATCCAGTCGGCGCCGGCGACCCCCCTGGCGGATCCGCCCGCCATATCGCCATGATAGTCGGTCAGTCGCTTCACCAGCCACACGTCGACGGGATCGCGAATCTGATTGAGCCAGTAGCGATCATAACGATTCGGCTCGGCCCATTCGTCGCGACCGTCGGATACTCCCTGTTTCAGCCAGATCTTGACCGACAATTCAGATGGTAGCGAGACCGGCATTGCGGGCGCCGCCTTGCCCTTCGGTTTCTTGACCGCATGCAACGCACGCGGCGACACAATGTAACATATCTCGGGCACCGCCCTTTGCCGCTGGATGTGAGACGCCTGTGCCTCCGACAACCAGAAGATGAGCGGCTGTGGTAGCGGAGCGGACTTCGCGGAAGGTAGCTTTTTCGGCCCGAAGGCTGTCGAGGCGACTTTCGACAATCGCGCCTGAGCCGCAAATAACGTCGCGGCGCCGTGCTTGCAGTCGAACCCCACAGGGCAAGAGCAATCGACGTCTGGCGGATTGTCCGGGAAGTCGTCGTCGAAGACGATCGTCACCTCATAGGGCTGGCGCGCGGTACCCCGCAGCCGGGCAGTGATCGTCCCCATCGCCTCGTCGATTTCAATATCGTCCACCCGCCCCTCTCGCCAATAGGCCTCCCCGGCCTGCACCATCTTCTCCGACTGAATGGCGCTGCTGATCAGGGCGCGGGTAATGAGCGGGATCATCGCCCGAAGATAAATTATCGGGCATCGCCTTGTCCATCGCTAGCGGCGCGGCGACCGTTTCCGACGCCTTCCGCGTCTGGGGGGCCGGCCTCCCGTCCCCTGGCGATGACGACTGCCGATCAGTGACGCACCGGCACTGGCTGCTGTGCCGCTACCGCCCGCTGCTGCGCCTTGTGTTTGGCGATATAATGCCCCGTGACACACCCCGCCGCCGCGCCGGCCAGTGCATGATGGTGCGCATAATGGCCCGCTACGCCGCCGACGATCGCACCCTTGATGCAGCCCTTGGCATCGGCCGCCGAGGCGCCGAACGCCAGCGATCCCGCCAGTACTGCGGTCATGATGATCTTGCGCATATTCTCTCTCCTCGATGCGAAGCTCATCCCAGGATGCGCGCCGCGACATAGCGCCTCAACGACGGGCGCATGACATCGGGTTCATGGCGGAGGCATACGGGAGCGGGCGGAAGCACGATTCTCCCTCGCCCCCTCTTTGAGGAGAGAGGGATACCCCAGCTTGGCAGCTTGCTGCCTAGCGAAGGTTGGGAGAGGGGTGGCGGTCCGCAGGACCGCGCGGCGCAAACGCGCCGCACACCCCTCTCCCAGCTCCGACTAGGCCCGCGTGAAGAACGCGAGCCAAGTCTGCGCAACCCTCTCCCCTCTGCGAGGGGCGAGGGGAAAAAGACGCTCTAGCAATCAGCCTGATTCAAACCCGTTGCCAATGGGCGCTTACGTGTCGCCATGTCGGCAACTGTCCCCATCGCCGCAATCGCACTAGCGCCCGTGCCCCTCAGCGCCCCAGCAACACCCGCGCCTGACCCGCGATCTGCGCCAGCATCGCGGCATTGGGTGCCGGCGCATTGCGCGCGCGATCAACAACCGACTTGAACTGCGCGACGCGGCCGGCAATCTCCGCCAGCCAGGCATCGACCTGCGCCTGCGCGCCAACCTCTCCGCGGCCGAGGAATTCGAGCCGCAGCTGCTGGAAATCACGCGCGAGGCCCGCGATCAGCAAACGCTCCCACGGATCGCTGGAGTCGATCCGCGCCGCATTGGCCTGCGCCCAGTCGAGCCCCAGCGCCTGGCCGAGCCGGGTGAAGGCACGCGTCAGCACGATCTCGTCGAGCCCACGCCGCGCGCCCAGATCGGCCAGCCCGACCGCGCCGTCGAGTTCGAACAGCCGCACCACGCGCTGCACCAGCTTGCGCGGTGCACCCGCTGTCTCCAGCGTCGCGGCGATACGCGCCGATTGGCTGCTCGCCTCTTCGAGCAGCAGTGCCTTGGTCTGCTTGTCGAGCTGGGCGACGCCCTTGGCGAGGCGGGCATAGGTCACCCCCGGGCTGGTGCCCGCACGGGTCACGCGCAGCAGGTCGGCGATCTGCGAACGCGTCGCCACCGCCACCTCGTCGAACAGCGCCAGCCGCGCCTCTTCGGGCATCGCCGCGCTCTCGATCTCGGCCCACAGGCTCGGCAGGTCGAACAGCCGCTCGACCACGACGAACATCGCCGCGATGTCGGTCATCGCCGCGCCTTCCTCCTCGGCCAGTTCGAACGGGTGCAGCACGCCCATGCGGTTGATCACGCGATTGGCCAGCTTGGTGGCGACGATCTCGCCGCGCAGGCGATGCTCGTCGATCGCGGTGGCGAACTTCTTGCGCATCGCCTTGGGGAAGGTCGCGTGGAGATCGGGCCTGAGATCGGGGTCGAGGCCCAGCTCGCCCTTCTCGATCGCATCCTGCAGCGCGAGCTTGGCGGTCGCCAGCAGCACCGCCAGCTCGGGCCGGGTCAGCCCCCTGCCCTCCTGCGAACGGCGCAGCAGGTCGTCATTGCCCGCCAGCCCCTCGACCGCACGGTCGAGCCGGCCACCGGCCTCGAAAATCTCGATCGCGCGGACATAGCTCGGCACGGCGCGCGCGCCGTCCTTCTCCATCGTCGACAGCGCCAGCGTCTGAAGGCGGTTGTCCTCCAGCACGAGGTGGGCGACGTCGTCGGTCATCTCGACCAGCAGCTTGTTGCGCTTGTCGTAGGCGAGGCGGCCCTCGATCATCTCGCGGTTGAGCGCGATCTTGATGTTGACCTCATTGTCCGAGCAGTCGACGCCGGCCGAATTGTCGATGAAGTCGGTGTTGATGCGCCCGCCATGCGCCGCGAAGGCGATGCGCCCGGCCTGGGTTACGCCGAGGTTCGCGCCCTCGCCGATCGCCACCGCGCGAATGTCCTCGGCGTCGATGCGCAACCGGTCATTGGCCGGGTCGCCGACCGCGATATTGTTCTCGGCGCGCGCCTTCACATAGGTGCCGATGCCGCCGAACCAGATCAGGTCGACCGGGCTTTTCAAGATCGCCGAGATGAGGCTGATCGGGTCGATCTCCGCCACGTCGAGATCGAGCGCGGCACGTACCTGCTTGGTCAGCTTGATCACCTTGTCGGTGCGCGGGAACACCCCGCCGCCCTTGGAGATCAACGCCGGGTTGTAATCCGCCCAGGACGAGCGCGGCAGCGCGAACATGCGCGCGCGCTCTTCCCAGCTCGCCGCGGGATCGGGATCGGGGTCGAGGAAGATGTGGCGGTGGTCGAACGCCGCGACGACCTTCAGCGTCTTCGACAACAGCATGCCGTTGCCGAACACGTCGCCCGACATGTCGCCGCAACCGACGACGCGGATCGTCTCGTTCTGCACGTCGACGCCGCGCTCGGCGAAGTGGCGCTGCACGCTGAGCCACGCGCCCTTGGCGGTGATGCCCATCGCCTTGTGGTCGTAACCGACCGAGCCGCCGCTGGCGAAGGCGTCGCCAAGCCAATAGTCATGCTCCAGCGCGATGGCATTGGCGACGTCGGAGAAGGTCGCGGTGCCCTTGTCGGCGGCGACGACGAAATAGGGGTCCTCGCCGTCATGAACGATGACGCCGGCGGGATGGACAACCTTGCCGGCGACGATGTTGTCGGTGATCGACAGCAAGGTGCGGATGAAGATGCGGTAGCTCTCGGTACCCTCGGCCAGCCACGCGTCGCGGTTCGACGTCGGCGGGAGCTGCTTGGGATAGAAGCCGCCCTTGGCACCGGTCGGCACGATCACCGCGTTCTTGACGCGCTGCGCCTTCATCAAGCCCAGGATCTCGGTGCGGAAGTCGTCGCGCCGGTCGGACCAGCGCAAGCCCCCACGCGCGACCGGGCCGGCGCGCAGGTGAATGCCTTCGAGGCGCGGGCTGTACACCCAGATCTCGCGCCACGGCACCGGTGCGGGCAGGCCGGGCACGAGGTGCGAATCGAGCTTGAACGCCAGCGCCGTCTCACCCGCGGGGGCGAAGGCGTTGGTGCGCAGCGTCGCGGCGATGACGCTGCGCAGCGCGCGCAGGATGCGGTCGTCGTCGATCGCCGAGACGTCGTCGAGCCCGGCGTCGATCGCGGCGTCGGCGGCGGTGATGCCGGCGGCGGCCTTGCCCTTCTTCGCCGGATCGTGTGCGGCCCCGAAGCGCGCGATCAGCGCGGCGGCCACCTTGGGCGCGCGGCGCAGCGCGTCGACCGTGGTGCCCAGGCCATAGGTCATGCCCGCCTGGCGCAGGTAGCGGAACCAGGCGCGGAACAGCACGACCGACGCCGGCGCCATGTTGACGTCGAGGATCAGCCGGTTGAACAGGTCGTTCTCGGCCGAGCCTTCCAGGACCGCGGCGATCGCGCCTTCCAGCACATGGGTGTCGCCATCGAAGATGTTGGCGACGCCGCCGCCGGCCTCGATCAGGAATTCATGGACGAAGCCCTGGGCGTCGTCGGCCAGTGCGGTCGGCACTTCCTCGATCACGCGGAAGCCGAAATTCTCCAGCACCGGCACCGCGTCGGACAAGGCCAGCGCGCCACCGAAGCGGTAGATCTTGAGCCGCGCCGAGCCTTGTCCGTCGCGGTACAGGCGCACGGTGCGGCTGCCGGCATTGTCGAGCCGGGCGAGGCAGAGGATGTCGCGCGCCGCCTCGTCCGCGCCGTTGGCGGTGCGGTAGGTCGAGGGGAAGCTCGCGGCGTGGCGCAGCGCGAGGCGGGTGGCGCGGGCGGGGTCGCCCAGTTCGCCGAGCGCCGCTTCGACCGCGGGCATCCAGCCGCGCACCATGCGCTCGATCCGCGCGTCGAGCGGGGCGGTGTCGGGCAGCACGCCGGCGCCGCGTACGTCGATGGTGTAGCGGATCATCGCCACCACGCCGTCCTCCATGGCGATCGACCAGTTGAGCACCGAGCCGTTGGCGGCCTCGGCGAGCATGTCGCCGATCGCGATGCGGCGCGCGGTCGACAGGTCGTCGCGCGGCAGCCAGACGAAGGCGAACAGGTGGCGGCCGAGGATCGAGCGCACCAGCACCAGCTTGGGCCGCGGCCGGTCGGCCAGCGACATGGCGGTCAGCGCGACCTCTTCCAGCGCGGCGGTGTCGAAGGCGGTGACGAGGTCGTGCGGCAGCGCGGCCAGCGCATGGGTCAGCGCCTTGCCGGTATGGCCCTTGGGGTTGAAGCCGAACTTGGCCTCCAGCGCGGCGAGGCGGGCGCGCAGCACGGGCACGTCCTGCGGTGCCGCACTGAGCGCGGAGCTGGTCCACAGGCCGGCATGGATCGACAGGCCGACGACCTTCTTGCCCTGCGTGATCGGCACGAGCACCAGGTCGAGCGGGACGTGGCGGTGGACGGTCGCGATGAGGTTCGACTTGAGCAGCAGCGGTGCCTCGCCGCCCTTGGCGAACCACTCCATCGCCAGCTTGCGCGAGGCCTCGGCGAGGATCGGCACGTCGTGGCGGTGGCGGGCGATGCCGAGCTTGTCGGCACATTTGTCGCCCTGCCAGCGCTCATGGCCGAGCAAGGTCATGTTGCCGTCGAGGAACCATTGCAGCAGCGCGGCGCCCTCACCACCCCCGGCGGTCGCGATGTCGTCGGCCAGCATCTGTTGCAGCGTCGGCCAGTCGGCCACCGCCGCGCGGACATCGGCGAGATTGGCGTCGAGCGCGGCGACCAGCTCGCGGCGTTCGCGGGCATCGGCGCGGTCGGTCTCGATATAGATCATCGATTCGGCGGTGCCGCCCTTGCCGACGCTGGTCAGCACGCCGTCGGCGTCGCGGGTGACGTCGAGCACCGGGTGGATGATGCGATCGATGCCGATGCCGTGGGCGCCGATCGTGCCGGCGATCGAATCGACCAGGAAGGGCATGTCGTCATTGACGATGGCGAGGCGCATGCGGCGGCGCGGGTCGGTGCCGGCCAGGGGCTCGATCGCCTGGACGCTGGTGCCGGCGGCGCGGCGCCCGGCGGTCGCGGCCATGAACCGCGCGGCCTCCTTCTGCTCGTTCTTGCCGAAGCCCTGAAGCTCTCCGGGAAGCGCACCTTTGGTCAGCCGGGCGGCGAGCGCATCCGACAGCGAAGCGATGGTGGTTTTGGCCATGGCGCCACCCTATGCGCCCGCAAAACGTGCGGCTCAAGGCCTGTGGCAGGTGCGAAACAATGCTGCGCCGCAGCGTTTGAGCGACGCAAAGAGAAGGTTCAGCGGCGGTGAACCGGCAGCAATATTATTTCGCGGCCGCCCGAATCACCTTCTCGACCAGCGCATCCTGACCGTCGAGCTTCGCGACCACATCGAGCCTGCCGTCGGCGGCGACGCGGGCGACCAGCACGACATAGCTGCCGGGTTCGGCCGCGACGTCGAGCGCGACGCTGGCCAGGACCGGGTGGCCGTCGAACAGGCTGCGCGGATCGGGCGGGGCAAGTGCGGCAACGGCCGGCGCGCGGGCGGCGCGTTCGGCGCGGACGACGCCCTTGATGCCGCCCTCTGCCGCATCGAGCAGTTCGGCGAGGCTGCCGACCGGCACGTCGTGGCGGCGGGCGTGGGACAGCACGGCGGCATATTCGGTGAGGCGCGTCTTGTCGTAATCGGCGCCGAAAATCAGCTTGACCACCGGGGTCATCGGCGCGCGCAGCTGAACGGCGATGCCGGCCTGATCGAGCAGCGCCTCATAGGCGGCGGGATCGCTGTCGGCGGCGGCGGCGAAATCATGCGCGCGTTCCAGCGCGCGGTAGAGCGTGGCGCGGGTGCGGGTGTCGGCGGCGCGGGCGGCGGCGGCGGTTTGTTGCGCGAGGATCAGCCGGTCGCTCAGGCTCGATACGCCGGCGGTGTGCGATAGAGCGGGCAAGGTGGCGGCGGCGTCGCCGTCAAGCGTATCGTCGGCATCGGCCTCATCGTCGGCCGGTTCGTCGAACCCGGCGCTGGGGCCATCGGCCCAGACGGGCGCGGCGGCGGCCGACACCGGGCGCGGCGCGGTGCGCACGGCGGCGTCGAGCTCGGCGTCGAGCCTGGCCTGGGTCTCGGCGTCGACCAGTTCCTTCCAGTTAATCACGCCATAGATGAAGTCGATCGAATCGTCGTCCGACGAGAAGGGCATCAGGATGCCGCGGTACATGGTGTTGTGGCCGCGCGTGCCGACGAACTCGGCCTCGAAGCCGATCGGCGCGCGGTTGGCGATGATCTGTAGATAATGGTCGGTGAGGCGTGACAGCAGCGAGCGCGCCGGGACCTGGGCGATGTGGGTGACGTCTGTATCGAGCGCGCATTCCTCGCGCAGCGCACGACCGAGAAAGGCGATCGCGGGGTTCTCGATCCCTTGCGAGAAATCGAGCAGCACGCTGTGCGGGCCGAAATCGGCGATATTGTCGGGATCGAGATCCTCGATCAGCGGATAGGCGCGGCCGCGCAGCAGCGAGACCCAGTGATTATAGGCGCGGACATGCATGCGGCGCTCATCGCTGCCGATGTCGATCTGCGGCTGATCGACGCTGTCATCGACATCGTCGTGATAGCCGGTTTCGATACGATTCTCGTCATCGAAGCCGCGAACATTATCCATGAGTCGGTTTGCCTCTGCTGGCCCGTGGCGCCGTGGTTACCGACGCTTATTGCACCCCACGTGGTAAACGATGCGTAAAGGTGTGGCGCGCGGCGCGCCGGAGCGCCCCGACAGCTTGTCAGCCCGGCGGACGTCTGATAAGCGCCCGCCCTCGCAACCGGCCCGGAGGGCCGGCGGCGCGCCGCTTTAGCTCAGTTGGTAGAGCATCGCATTCGTAATGCGGGGGTCACAGGTTCGAGTCCTGTAAGCGGCACCACCCCTTCCACAAGGGAATCCCGATACATACGGCGGAAGTGCCTTTCGGCTGGGAACGCGTTTGGGTCCTGCTTGGGGCGCTTTGGGTAGGAAACGGGGCTCGACCCACCGTATACCTCTTTGACTGGCAATCTCCCGCTTGCTGACGTGTAGGCGCTTTCGCAAGGCATCGACATCTGTTCATACTGGTGAGTGCGCTGATGGGGGATCAACCGGATGAACGCTGCCCACGCTTATGCCATTGAAAATGAATACTGAACCGCACCGGGTCTGTCGGAGGCTGTTCGGTTTAAGTTACGCGGCCATGCGCGCCTCGTCTAGGATGGCGTAATATCGTTCTTCGGCCTCGGCTGGCGGGATGTTGCCGATGGGCTCCAGCA
>NZ_JAQGLG010000114.1 GCF_028292965.1 Sphingomonas bacterium
GCAACAAGCTGACGGCCAGCGAGCAGCATCTGCTGACGCAGATCTTCCGCTTCTTCACCCAGGCCGACGTCGAGGTGAACAACTGCTACATGCGGCACTATTCGCGGGTCTTCAAACCCACGGAAGTTCAGATGATGCTGGCCGCCTTCTCGGCGATGGAGACGGTGCACGTTGCCGCCTACAGCCATCTGCTCGACACGATTGGCATGCCCGAAACCGAGTACTCGGTCTTCCTCACCGTCAAGGAGATGAAGGACAAGTACGACTACATGCAGGGCTTCAACGTCGACTCCAAGCGCGACATCGCCAAGACGCTTGCCGTGTTCGGCGCCTTCACCGAGGGCCTGCAGTTGTTCGCATCGTTCGCGATGCTGATGAACTTTCCGCGCTTCAACAAGATGAAGGGCATGGGCCAGATCGTCACCTGGTCGATCCGCGACGAGTCGCTGCACTGCGAGGGCATCATCAAGATGTTCCACACCTTCTGCCAGGAGCGCCAGTGCCTGACCAAGGCGGTCAAGGACGACATCGCCGACGTCTGCCAGACGACGATCCGCCTGGAGGACAATTTCATCGACCTCGCCTTCGAGATGGGACCGGTCAACGGCATGACGCCCAAGGAGATCAAGAAGTACATCCGCTACATCGCCGACTGGCGGCTGGGCCAGCTCGGCATGAAGCCGATGTTCATGATCGACGATCACCCCCTGCCCTGGCTCGCGCCGATGCTGAACGGCGTGGAGCACGCCAACTTCTTCGAACAGCGCGCCACCGAATATTCCAAGGCCGCGACGCGCGGCAACTGGAACGAGGTGTGGGACGGGTTCGACAAGCGCCAGAAGGCCAAGGGCGGCAAGGCGGCAAATGAGGATGCCGATGCGGGTAGCGCTGGCGGCGAGGGGGATATGTTCTCCAAGGCCGGGATTGCGGCTGAGTGAGCAAGAGCTGCGCATGCCGGGCAGTATCCGCACCGCGTGCATTATCCGCGTATTCTACGCGCGCGGTGGGGATCTAGCCAAGTGACAGAAGAAAGCTCTGACGAAAAAGCAGAAAGGATAGCGCTCGCTGAGGCTAAGGCTGCCGCCGTTAGCCTACTTCTTGAACGAGGGTTATACTCACATTTAGACACTCGCGAAAAACTAGGCGAAGATGTCGTATTTCAACTTCGTCATGCGGAAGCCAATGGATTTGATACGTTCTGTGTAAAGTGCCGCCGTGAAACCACCTTTAGAATCCGGGCACAGGCGGTTCTCGGACGAACGATCGGTGGCCAATATGCATCTCAGATTAAGCCGCCGCCCATATTCGCTACCTTTGCAACCTGCCAACGATGCTTTCATGTCTATAGCTATATATTTATTGAGACGAATGACCGACTAACAAAGATAGGACAATTGCCTTCTATGGGCGATTTGTCCCAAGGAGAGTTGCGCGCTTTCAGTCAGTCACTTAGCGAAATCGATCGTAGCGAATTAAGCAAGGCCCTCGGACTTTTTTCTCATGACTCAGCAATAGGTGCGTTCGTTTATTTGAGGCGGGTGTTCGAAAGAATGATTTTTCGAACTTATGAGCGCATGCCTGAACCCAAGCCAGCCGCCGACGATTTTAGAATACTCCGGATGCATGAGCGCATCGATGTCTTGAAAAATGAACTTCCGCGCAAGGTCGTCGATAATTCGCGCTTATTCACCATACTTAGCCTGGGGATTCACGAACTAAGCGAAGAGCAATGCGCGTCCATGTTTACCGTGGTGAAGTTGGTACTTTTCCAGATGCTAGAAGAAGAGGACCATCGACGCCAACGTGCGGCCCAAGAAAAAAAGGTTGATGCTGAGTTTAACCGAATTTTGGTAGAGCATAATCCTAAAGTGACTGACAAAAATAGAAAGACAGCGACAATTACGGTGACAGACACCAGAACTCCTAAATAGTTCTGAGGCTGGCTCGTCCGCTACCGGTCACCTCAACCGCCCTACAAAACTCCACTGTAGCGGCACAAAACCTTCCGGAGTGCGGAACAGTTGCTTCTAGAGCAATGCGGCCCATTAGGGTCGCCGGCTTGTCACCTGCAGGCCGGTGACAACGCGGGTCGCCAATACCATTTTACCCCAATCCATTTTAAAGACCGCCACGGCGTCGTTATCGCACAGTTCGATCTCTTTGATATCGTCGACCGGGGCGGGGAAATCGTCGACGAGCAAACGAACCTCGTCTCCGTCGTGAATGAGGTCGATTGCCCGCCGGACAATGGCGGCTCCAACAAAACTGTGATTGTCGCTCACAACGCACTCCCCTTGTAATGAGTTGGTGATAGTTAGATCGAATTGGGGTGGCACGTGCAAAAGGCCCAAATGAGGCAAGGCACAGAATTACCCGCGATTACGGTGACACACACCAAAACCCCTAAATAGCAGCTTCCCTCCACCCGCGTGCAAAGTCGAACCACGAGCGCCTGGACATCCACAAGATCGACCTCAACCGAGGCGCCCCCTACCTGATACCGAACCGCCAAGTTGGCCGGGCGAAAATCTCCCGCGTTCGTCGCGAATGAAGATGCGCCAAGGCCGCATCCCTCGCCCGGTGAAGGAGCGATAATGGCTTCGACCTCCCTCGCCTGGCTTCCGCTAATCACAATGTAGCGAAGACCGCTTTTCAGCTTGCCTGAAAGGAAAAAGACCGTCTACCAAGTAGATGTCAGTATCGAATCCGGGGGGGATCAATGAAAACAGGGTTGCGCGCGACCGCGCTGGTCGCATTTGGCATGTACAGCGCCGCCGCCATGGCGGCAGACGTCAGTCCGCAAAGCTTCATCGGTGACAAGATGCGCGGCACCGCGGGCGGTGTCGCGCTGCGCGTCTCGGTCGCGCAAAGCGAAATCAAATCGGACATCAATCCGTCGAACATCGCAGTCGCAACGGGTGGTGGCTTGTTCGGCGCTCTCCTCGGCGCCGCCATCGACGCGGGGAAGGCGAAAAAAGCGGAAGAGCTGATCACGCCCTTGCGCAATTCGCTGACGGGGTTCGACGTCGATGCGCTGGCGATCGATACGGCGAAGGCCGAAACGGCCGACCTGTCCTGGGTCAACGCGACGACGCCGAGCTTCTCCAAGGACACCTCGGCGGCCGGCCAGAGCGGTTTCCTCGACACGATCAACGGGGACCAGCTCGCCCTGGTGACGTTTTCCTATGACCTTTCGCCGGACTTCTCGAGCATCCGGGTGGTCGAGCATATTTCCATCGTTCACAAGGGCGCCACCAACGCCCAGGGCGCGGCCATCAAGCCGACCGATCGCCTGTCTTACCGCAATCTCGATTACAACCAGTCCGTGACCAGCGTCGTGACGCTGGCCGGCAGCACGAACGACAAGGCCGCAAACGCCGCCTTGTGGGCGGCCGATGGCGCGAAGCGTGCGCGCGCCGTGCTGACCCTGGGTTTCGGCGAAGTGAAGCGATTGACGATCAGGTCGCTGAGTCTGACGCCGGACAACATCAAGGCGATGAACAGCAAAGAGAATAAGCGCATCGTCGCGGGCGGCTTTTCGGGGCGCCAGCTCGCTGCGGAAGGCACCGGCACCACGACCGTCTGGGCGCCGGGCTTCGTCTCGGCGCAGGTGCTGCCGGACACCGTGGCCCAATGACCCGGCCCGCGCGATCGGGCGCGGGGTGGCTGAGGCGGCTTGGCAGGAAGGGGCATCTCGTCCTGCTGGCCGCCGCCGCGCCGATGGCCGCGCAGGCGGCATCGAAGCCGGTCGTGCTGGATCCGGTCTATATCGAGCCGACAACGCCCGTGTCCTTCGCGGTCGCCGGCGCCCCGCTTTGCGCGGTTCATATCGTCGAGATCGTCGATATCCGCCGCTCGCCTGAAATGCTCGGAATGCTGGGCGGGAAGCCCGTGCTGGCGCCACCGGACCGGACGGTCTGGCTGATTTCCATCGTCAATGGACTGAAGGCGCGCGGCATCGCCGTCGATTTCAGCAATCCGGGTGTCGAGAGCCCGGCGGTCGTGAACGCCCATGTCACGCTGCAAACGGCCTGGATCGACGCCGTACAGGTCAGCCTCAACGAAAGCGCCGTTTTCAAGATCCAGGCGAAAGGCTCCGACGGCAGATCCATCGATCAATATTATCGCGGCAGTGCCTCACGCATGAACTGGGTGCTGGGGGACGCTGAAATAAAGGGCGGCCTCAACATCGCCTTTTCGCGCGCGCTCGATGCCATGGCGCGTGACCTGGTCGGACTCTGCGGCAAAGCCGCGAGCGCCTGAAAAAATTACGGCGACGGGTGCGATGACCCCTGAATAGCTACGCACCTGGCCCAACCCTACCGCGAATATTGCGGCTCCGTCGCCATCACCATCACCACAAACACCTACGCCCCGATCAGCGACGACGACCCAACGCCTTCGCGCAACGCCCCCCGCGCGCATTGCTTCAGATCGTCCATCTGCGCGGCGATCGCGCCATGGTTCAGCGTCATCACCGCCCCGCCACCGGCAATCGCGAAGCGGATCTGCTGGCTCTTCGCCATGCTGCCCAGGATGCCGTCGCCCTTCAGCGTCATGATATAGCCATGGGGCATGCCGCGCGCGATGATCGGCGTGTGGCGCAGGTCCGGCGTGCCGTCGCGCACCGGCACCGGCGCGATCTCATAGGGTCGGCCGGCGACCGCATCGAAGCGCGGGTCGCGAATGCCGATGAAGGTGCGATAGGCGCCGGCATCCTCGGCGATCTGCATCACGCCGCTCTCGCCGAAATGCCCGATCAGCGTGCAGCCGCTGCTATGGCGATACAGCTCCCAGCCGGGATAATGCTTGATCGGCATGGCGCTCTGCGCCGCCAGCAATAGTGCGATCGCGATCATTCGAACCTGCCGAGCGAAAGATGGGAGCGCCTGAAATACTATAGATACGCGCTGCTGCCAATCGCCCGCATTGCCCGCCCCCCACATCGGTCGCGATACACAATAATCCCCCTATCATAACGCCCTACCCGCCCTCCCACATGGACAAGCACCCGCAGCCGCATTAGCCTGCGCCGTGCGGACGCCGATGGCCGGCGCGGTGCCGCAACGGGCTGTCGGCCACCGGGGGAATAGATGATCGAGGGTTCGCCACGCTGGCACGCCATCCGCGCAGGTGCCGCCCTGCTGCTCGCTTTTGGCCTGTTGGTATCCGGCGGCGCGGCGCCCGCGAATGCGTCCGACCGGGCGATGAGCTTCACGCTGGAAAATGAGACCGCCGCCACCATCGCCGCGCACCGCCAGCACGATCATGGCGACCGCACCGTCTATGCCAGCGGCCCGATCACCGCGGGCGCGACCGAGGCCCTGCTCGCCTTGATCCGCACGAGCCATCTCGAGCACGCGCGCATCTACTTCGATTCTCCCGGCGGCGAGGTCGCCGAGAGCATGAAGCTCGGCGAGGAGATCCGCAGCCATCATCTCAACACCGCGATCGGCCGCCCCGACGACAAGCCCGACGAAGAATCCGAGGCAATTTGCGCCAGCGCCTGCGTGTTCGCCTATGCCGGCGGCGAAAACCGCTTCATGGCCGCCAATAGCGGGCGGCTCGGCATCCACCAATTCTCCAGCGCGAAACGCAAGGCCGCCATCGCCGAGACCCAGGCCATTTCGGGGCTGATCGTCGCCTATCTCTCGCATATGGACGTCGACCCCAACGCCTTCGCGCTACAGGCCATGGTCGATCCCACGTCGATCATGTGGCTCACCCCTAAACAGGCCCGCGCGCTCGGCTTCGTCAACGACGGCGCACGGCCCAGCACCGCCGAGATCAAGGTGGTCGACATGGTCCCGGTGCTGATGCTCACCCAGCAGCGCTACGACATGGAGATGAGCACCGCGGTGATCTGCGGCACCGGCGGATATCGGATCAACACCTGGCTCCACGCCGATTACACCGATGCCACCCAGATGCGCGGACTGACCCGCGCCTATTTCGAGCTCGACGGTCAGCTCGCGCTCGATCGGCGCGGCGCCGATTCCGCACGCTATGATCGCGGCGGCATCACCGTCTCGCGTGGCATGTCCGACGAGACCCTTGCCCGCCTTCTCGCCGCCAACGCTTTCGCTTTGTGGGTCGAGGACGACCGCGGCCAGCGCTGGGGCAGCGCCATGGATCTGCGCGACATCCACGACAAGATGGCGGAATATTTCACCGAGTGCAGCCGCATCCCCCGCACCGTGGCGGCCGAACCGGCCCGCCCGTCGGCACGTGCGCCGGCGCCACCCGCTGCACCGACGCGTGCCGCCGTGGCGACACGACCGGCGGCCCCGATCCGCCGCGTGACGGCCGGCACGCACGTCGTCCCGGCGTCGGCGCCCGGCCATGCCGATCTGGTCATCACCGGCCGCGTGATCAGTCCGGGTAACAGGCAGCTGGTCTTCGTCGATCTCGCGACCACGGTGCGAAAGGGTCATCTCGCCACGGCGACCGGCTATGTCGCCATGTTTCAAAGCAATGTGTGGGATTTCTTCGAGGACAGCTATACCTACGAATGTGACGGCCCGCACTATCAGGCTGTCGGTCATGCCATCGATCGCTCCGGGCGCGATCTCGGCGCGGAATCGACCGCATGGACCACCGTACCTCCCGATAGCGCGGGACAACGCATGCAGCGCCTCGTCTGCGGCCAGACGGAGGTGGAAGACAGGCAGCGGATCGCCAACACCGACCCCTATGAAGTGCTGCGCGGGTTCGTCGCCCGGGTGGCCGATCTTCCCGATAATTACGATGGATCGAAGCCCCGGTCCGGTGGGAAGGACGTGGCGGAATAGGTACCGGCCCTAAGCCGTCGCCGCCTTCAGCAATGCCACCAGCATGCGGTGCGCCGGCGTCGCAATGCCATGCTTCTCCCCCAGCCGCACGATCACCCCGTCGCGCGCATCCAGCTCCATCGGCCGCCCGGCCAGCCGGTCGTTGTGCATCGAATTGCGCAGCTCCGGCGCCTGGGCGCGGTAATAAGCGACGATCTCGTCGGGTAGCGTCTCCGGCAGGTCGGCGCCCTCGGCACGCCCGACCGCGCCGCATTCGGCGACCAGCACGCGGATCGCGTCCGCCACGCCCTCGTCCCGCGTGATGCCGAACGGCTTGTCGATCAGCGTGCCGATGATCCCGCTCGAATTGATCGCCAGCTTGCGCCACGCGACGGTGGTGAAGTCCGGCGTCGTACCCGCCTCGATCGGCGTGCCCTCAAATAGCGCGACGAACGCCCGGCCGGCCGGGTCATCGGGCACAGTCAGCGTGCCGTAACGATGCTGATGCACCCGCCCGGGCGCGGATCGCTCGGCCGGGATATCGACGATCACTGGCACCAGTTGCTCGGGCGCGACCAGCGCGGCAAAGTTGGTGCGATGCTCGACGCCGTTCTGCAGGATCGCGACCCGCGTCTCCGCAGCCGTCAGCGGCGCCAGCCAGCGCGCCGCTGCCTCCACATCATAGACCTTGGTCGCGACCAGCACCCAGTCGACCGGCCGCGCCTGTGCCGGATCGGTGAGGATCCGCGGCGTCGCGCGGATCACCCCGCCCGGCGTCGCGACGACGAGCTGGTCGACCGGCGTGCGCACGCACAACGTCACCTCATGCCCCGCGCTCTGGGCGAGCCACGCCGCAACGGTAGCCCCGATCGCGCCGGGGCCGACAATGGCGATACTGGTCACGAGATTCTCCCTCCGTCGGCGATGCGGGCGCTCGATCACGCCGTAGCACCGCATCACGGTATCACATGCCACGACCGCTCACTGCGTTCGCGCGACAGGGCGCCACTTCGGCACGCTTCCCGCCGACCAGCCCGTCGTGGCGCCGCCGCTCCCCCCTGGTTACGGAGCGCGCAGGTTGAAGGTGACCAGCTTCGCCAGACTCGTCCGCCGGCTCGTCACGATCAGGCGGCCCTCGCTCGAGATGGCGAGATCACCGGAGGCGGCGGCCGACCATGCCGATGCATGGGTGCCGGTCAGCGACACCGCATAGACGTTGCGATCGGTGCTGACGAACACCAGCGTATCGGTGGCGACCGCATTGCCGCGAAACGCCTCGCCTGCGGGCGGCGTCCAGCTCCACAATACGCCGCCGGTGTCCTCGCTGATCGCATCGAGCCGCGCCGGGCCATTGCGCGCGACATAGACCACACCCTTGGCGAGCGCCGGCACCGTCTCGTACACGTCCGAGGTGCGCCAGCGATAGACGCCCGCCGACAGGCCGAAATTCACCAGCGGCTTGGGCGCGCCGTTGCCGCCGCCATTATAGGAACCGGAATAAGCAAGGATGTTACCCGCCGACCCCAGTAGCGGGCCGCCATTATACGAATAGCCCGCCCAGGCGAAGAACGGGTCGGGGATGCTCTTGAACAGCACGCCGGTCGTCCGGTCGAAAACGTCCAGCGACGCACCCGAGTAATAATAGACATATTTGTCGTCGACCGCGGGGGTCTCGCCGTCCCAGATGTTGCCGCCCTTGCCGTTGACGGTCCAGCTGGTGCCGCCCGTTGCCGGATCATAGGCATAGACGACATTCCCGAAATAACCCGATGCCTGGTACAGCCCGCCGCCATAGGGCGTGGGCGGCATGAAATAGGACCATTGGGCCGGGAACAACATCGCGCGGACATACTGGCCGGTCGTCGCGTTCAGCACGACATTCTGGTTGCTGCTCGAAGAGATCACCATCGACGAGACGAACACCTGGTCCCCTGCGATCGACGGCGCACTGGCGCTGTACACGCTGCCGAGATTATATCCCCATTGCTCGCTGCCCGACGCGCTCGCCAGAGCGTGTACGCTATGCGTGCCGTCCGCATTCGTCCGCGATACCACCACCGACCCGCTACGCGTCGCGACCCCGGCGATGTCGTTGGTACCGACAGGCGCCCACTCCCATCCCTTGGTGAAATTCGCCGGATCGAACGTCGCGTGGACGTAACCGGTGTGCGCCGCATTGCGTTGCAGCGCCTCCCATTCCTTCAACTGCACGTTGAAATTGTAGGCGAAGGTCTGGGTCGAGCCGGGATAGACGACGGCGCACGCCGCATCGCGGCACAGCCGAAAGGTTACGTTGCCCTTGTAGATGCCGCCGCCAAGATCCTTCAGCGTCTTGAAGCTCACGCTATATTTGCCCGCGCCCTGCACAATGCTGCCCTGTTGCGCGAGCACCGCCTTGTCATACTGCAGATCGGCGAAGACGGGATCGGACGTCGTCCCGGCCTGGACCGCGTCGAAGCTCAGCGTGGTTTCGGACGCATCCTCGCTGGCTGTTGCCGCCTGCGTCGCCGGCGTCAGCGTGACGCTGAGCGTTGCGATCGCCGGGGTGCCGCTGCTTCCGGAGCTCCCGCCGCCGCCGCAGGCGCTGAGAGCAAACAGGCCAAGCACGGGCAAAAAACGACGCATGATCTCTCCTCAAGGCATAGAAAGGACGAGACGCCGGACCGCGCCGTCACACCTATTCGCAGATAGCGAAGAAATTCCCCCGAATGCCCAAGCGGTTACTGGCCGAGTTTCGGCGCGGCGGCAAGATCAAGTCGCAGCCATTTCGGCGCCATCGGCACCCCGGCGCGATTCAATCGCCCGCGACCTTCGGGCATGCTCGTCAAGCCCGGGCTGCGTCCGCGCCGGGTCACGCTGTTTCTCATTGTCGATGTTGGATGTGAGCAGGCTCCTGTTCCGACCTGCTCAGCAGGTCGGCGGGCGCCTGTTCCGCACCTGTTATGTTGGAAAGGAGGGTTTTACCAAGCCACTGATCATGCTGGAGAAAGTGTCAACCGGACGGCAAATCTACGCTGCAAAAAATTTACCTGCCGAAAAGCAGGTGGAACAGGTCGATCTGTTGGACGCTTTTTCAGAGCGGCGTCGCCGGCCAGCGCGGTTTCCCGTCTGCCGTCGCGCAATCCGGGTAGCGCACATCCGTCACGCCGCGCGGCCGGCATCGTCCGGCCAGCAAGGCCATGATCCGGCGCGCCCGTTCGGCATTGTCGCCGGCGTGCCGCACCGGATCGAGCGCGTTGGGCGCTATCAGCATCGCGACCAGGCTGATGAACTGGCGGTCGTCCAGCGCGGCCAAAGGCTTGCCGAAAAAGGTCCGCGCCGCGTCGGCGAAGCCGGTCACCTGCCGCCCCTGCTCGTTGCCGAAGCTCGCCAGGTTGAGGAACATGTCGAGCTGTTGCCGCTTGGTCGTGGCGGGGTCGAACACGAACCGGGCGATCAGGCTCTGTTCGATCTTGGCGAATCCGGGGCTGAACCCGCCCGGGAAATAGAGTCGCTTGACCAGCGACTGCGTCATCGTCGTCGCGCCCTGCCCCGGCGTCGAGAAATCCACCCCGTGATGATGGAAGAACCCCGGATCCTCGACCTTGAGCAGCATCGCCACCCGCCGCGCGCCGATCTGGTCGATCGTCGTCGCCGGATGCGCATTGGCGGCGAGGATCGCCTGGGTGCGCGATCTGGCGCGGATGACGGTGAAGGCTTCCCAGGCGAGCAGCAACAGGATGATCGCGGCGGCCGCCATCGCTCCGCGCTTTGCCCATTGCCGCATATGCCTCTCCCCTTGCCTGCCGCGAGCATAGGCGATTCGCCGCGCAGGGCCAGTATCGCGGCACACGGGGGGCGTTGCATGCCGGCGCTTTCCCGCGCACAACCTTGTCGGATCGCCATTCCGGAGGGCCATCTTGCCCCTGTTGCTACAAGCCGAACCGATGCCGCCGCGCGCCGCCGAGATGGCCTATGTGCGACCGGCGGGTCCGGCCGACCTGCGACCTGTGGTGCGTGTAGCGCGACCCAGGCCCTGCCCGCTAACGGAGGATGGCGACATCGTCGTCTGCGCGCGGCGCGACGATGAGCAATATCGGCTGCGCCCGATCCCGCCGCCACCACCGGCAGCGCGGAATTTCCTCCACAAACCCCTGCGGGTGACGCTCGCGCCCGGCCTCACCTTCGGCCTGCAACCGGGCGGCGGCATCGGCCTGCATGCGGCGTTCGGCCCCGGCGCCAAGGACGACGGCAAGCGGAAGTGACGGCCGGCGCGGCCATGCCAATCACCCCGGCCATCACGATCGTCGCCGCTTTCATCGCGCATCCCCTGTCGATCGCACCGATCATGCACGTTCCGCCATCCCGAACCTAGCCGCAAGATGCACCTTCCCCACCCCGCCGCGCCATGCCATCCTCCCGGCAACGACGGGCAGGGAGAGAGACATGTCACAGGAAAACGTCGCGCTGATCCGCGGCATCTACGACGCCTTTGCCAGCGGCGACGTGCCCGGCCTGCTCGGCGCGATGAGCCCCGACATCGTGTGGAACGAGGCGGAGAACTTCCCCTATGCCGATGGCAATCCCTATGTCGGGCCGATGGCGGTGGCGCAGGGTGTCTTCGCGCGCTGCGGCGGCGAGTGGAACGGGTTCGCCGCGGTGCCCGAGGAGATCCTCGACGCCGGCGACACGGTCGTCGCGCTCGGCCATTATCTCGGCACCTACAAGGCGACCGGCCGGGCGATGCGGGCCCAGATGGTCCATGTCTGGCGGATCATCGACGGCAAGGTGACCGCGTTCCAGCAATATGCCGACACGCTGCAGGTCGCGCGCGCCATCGGCACGGTGCCGGCGAACTGAACCGCGCGCCCCGCGGACGATACTCAATGACCGACATGATGAGGGGACGGGAATGCGCATGACCACGAAACTGCTCGCGCTGGCTGCGGCGACCTCACTCGCCGGCACGGCGCAGGCGGAAACGCTGCGCTTCCATGCCACGCTCGACGGCAAGACCGCGACCAGCGCCACGGGCTCCGCCGCGACCGGTACGGCGAAGGTCCGCGTCGATACCGTCACCCACCGCGTCTCGGTCGATCTCGCGGTGCACGCGCTGACCGTCGACGCTCTGTGGGACAAGCTGGTCAAGGGGCCGATCGGGCCGATCCATTTCCACGAATATATCGCCCGGCCCGGCCAGAGCGACGATGTCGTGCTCGTCCTGCCCTTGCCTTACGGCGCCACCTACCAGCCGACCCGCGACGGCTTTCGCGTGCGAATGAAGGATTACGACTATGCCGCCGGCGCCAAGCTGCTCGGCTCCGAGGCGACCTTCGAGCATTTCATCGCCGCGATGGGCGGTGGCCATGTCGTGCTCAACATCCACACCGATCGCTTCACCGACGGCGAGATCAGTGGGACGGTGGCGAAGGGTTGAGCCGGATCAGCGCCGCGCGGGCGCCGCGTCCGAGGTCGTCGCCACCCAGCGCTGCAACCGGTCGCGCCGCTGCGCATCGTCACGGAGCAGCGCGAGGCCGGCGAGCGTGCCGAACAGCGCGGCGCCGATCGCCACCGCCGGCAGGTAACGCCATGGCCCGACCGGGCGCGGCGCGTCGGGCGGCGGACTCCAGTCCGCCACGCGCTTCCCCTTTCTGTGCTGCCAGCCGAACTCCTCACGCATCGCGCGTCTCCCGCCCGGGCGATTCTAGCGCGACGCTGGTTTCCGGATCGTAAGCGGCGGTGGCCTTTTCTAGGCCCGCGCCTCGACCACGCCGCTATTGTGGCGCAGCGCCTTGAGCACCGTGTCGACGATTGCCTCCGCATCAAGGCCGGCCTGGGCATATTGCGTGTCGGGCTTGTCCTGGTCCTGGAACAGGTCGGGCAGGCGCATGGTGCGCAGCTTGAGGCCGCCGTCGATCAACCCGGTGTCGCTGGCCAGCGTCAGCACATGCGCGCCGAGCCCGCCGACCGAACCTTCCTCGACCGTCACCGCGACCTCATGCGTGGTCAGCAGCTTGCGGATCAGCGCCTCGTCGAGCGGCTTGGCGAAGCGCAGATCGGCGACGGTGGTCGACAGGCCGCGCGCCTCCAGCGCCTCGGCCGCCTTCAAGGCCTCGCCCAGCCGCGTGCCGAGCGACAGGATCGCGACCTTGTGGCCTTCGCGCACGATGCGCCCCTTGCCGATCTCGAGCCGCTGCGCGACCTCGGGCAATGCCACGCCGGTGCCGTTGCCGCGCGGGTAGCGCACCGCGATCGGACCCGTATCGTGCAGCGCCGCGGTATGCGTCATATGCACCAGTTCGGCCTCGTCGGCCGCTGCCATCACCACGAAGTTGGGCAAGGTGGCGAGATACGTCACGTCGAAGCTGCCGGCATGCGTCGCGCCATCGGCGCCGACCAGCCCGGCGCGGTCGATCGCGAAGCGTACCGGCAGGTTCTGGATCGCCACGTCGTGCACCACCTGGTCATAAGCGCGCTGCAGGAAGGTCGAGTAGATCGCGCAGAACGGCCGCATGCCCTGCGCCGCCAGCCCGGCGGCGAAGGTCACGGCGTGCTGCTCGGCAATGCCGACGTCGAAGCAACGATCGGGATGCGCCTTGGCGAACTTGTCGAGGCCAGTGCCCGAGGGCATCGCCGCGGTGATCGCGACGATCGTCGGGTCGCGATCGGCTTCCTTGATCAGCTGCTCGCCGAACACATTCTGATATTGCGGCGGGCCCGGCGGCGCCTTGGCCTGGGTGCCGGTGATCACGTCGAACTTCTGCACGCCGTGATATTTGTCCGCCGCGGCCTCGGCCGGGCCATAGCCCTTGCCCTTCTTGGTCACGACATGGACCAGGATCGGGCCCTCTTCGGCGTCACGGACATTCTCGAGCACCGGGATCAGGTGTTCGAGATTATGGCCGTCGATCGGACCGACATAATAGAAGCCGAGTTCCTCGAACAACGTGCCGCCCATCGTCATGCCGCGCGCAAACTCGCCAAGCGACTGCCACGGCCGATTGCCAGCGGGATGCGCAAGACCGACGAGTTCGCGCGCGGCATGACGATGGGCGGCACGTTGTTCGAGGAACTCGGCTTCTATTATGTCGGCCCGATCGACGGACATAACCTC
>NZ_JAQGLG010000116.1 GCF_028292965.1 Sphingomonas bacterium
GCGAGCGGGTCGCGCCGCTCACCCCCTATACCCGTGTGACGGCGCGCGATCATGGCTGGCAGTGGCGGATCCCGCTTCAGCATCGCACGGGCAACGGTCACGTCTATTCGAGCAACCATATTTCCGACGACGAGGCGGCGTCGGTGCTGCTCGCCAACCTCGACGGCAAGCCGCTCGCCGATCCGCGTCCGGTGCGTTTCCGCCCGGGCAAGCGACACAAGGCTTGGGAGAAGAATGTCGTCGCGATCGGCCTGTCGTCGGGCTTTCTCGAACCGCTCGAATCGACCAGCATCCACCTCATCCAGACGGGGATCATCAAGCTGCTCGGCCTTTTCCCGCATCGCGGTTTCGCCGCCGCTGATGTCGCCGAATATAACCGCCAGCACGACTTCGAATTTACCGACGTGCGCGATTTCATCGTCGCCCATTACAAGGTGACCGAGCGCGAACACACGCCATACTGGGCGTATCTCAAGAACATGGCGATCCCGGACAGCCTGGCGGAGCGGCTGGAGCTGTTCGCCTCGTCGGGCCGCTTCTACAAGCGCGCGGCGGCCGAGCTGTTCCGCGTGGAAAGCTGGGTCCAAGTGTTGCTGGGTCAGGGATTGGCGATGGGGCAGGATCCCAACGCGGCGATCGTCTCAGCCCATGTCCGGACGTCGTTCCTCAGCGATATCGCGGAAGTGACCGCCGATGTCGCGACGGGCATGCCCGACCACGCCGCCTTTATCGATCGCCATTGCAAGGCACCGCCGCTCGCTGCCTGATGGCGAGGCGTCTGGCGTCGAAGGATGAGCCGACGCGTCGTCGGCTCATCCCTTTCTCGCCTAGAACCGGTAGCGTGCGCCGACCTTGAAATTGCGCCCCTGGCTCGCGACCGAGCCGGTATCCGGGGCGAGGCTGGGGCCGGGGCCGCCGACATTCTGGAAACCGCCACTCCATTGCGAGTAATTGCGGTTTACGAAATCGAAGACGTTCAGCGCCTGGAAGTAGACCGTCAGTTCATGGCCATGATCCCAGGGCATCTTGAACGTCTTGGTGATGTTGAAGTCGACATTCTTGTACCCGATCCCCTTGGGCCGATAGATGCCGAAATTGGTGAGGTAACATCCGGCATTGCCCGGGGTGGTGGCGGGAGCACCGCACACGACGCCGCCATAGGAGGGCCCCGAGGACAGCGTTACGAACGTGGTCGCCTTGATGTCGAACGGCAGCTTGACGGTGCCCGTCGCGACAAACCGCCACCGCTCGAGGCCGCTCGAATTGCCATAGCCTTGTTGCCCGATGGTCGGCGCGTCGAAATTGAACGGGTCGCCGATCGATCCGCCGTTCCTTGAATCATTCGAACGGGAACTGGAGAGGGTCAGCGTCGTGCTGAATCCCCAGCCGGATTGTTCGGTGAAGGGTTTGTCGGCCTGCAGATACAAGGCGGCATAATTGGCCTTGCCATCGCTGTTGCCGATGAAGATGCTGCCATATCCGGGAAGCGGGGCGTTGAAGATGGCCGACCCGCCGTAGAAGATGCCGGCCGCATAGGGCACGCCCTGATAGACGAAAATCGGATTTCCACCCGGGCTGTAGGTGCCGTCGGGCAGCCGATTTCCAACCACCTCCTGATAGATGTTGTGCGACCTGATATAGGAGAAGGTGATCGACGTGTTGATCTTGCCCACACGCTTGCGGATCCCGAAATTCAGCTCGTCCGAATAGGGGATGCGGGTGCGGTTGTTTAGCAAGTGCACTTCGCCGCCCTGCATCGCTGCCAGCGCGCGCAATTGGTCGACGTTGGTCGGGATCGTCGCGAGGCAGTTCTGTGTGCCAACCGTACAACCCGAACCCGCGGGCGTGTTGAAGGTTACGATCGACTCATACTTGTCCTTGATCGTCTCGATCGCCGAGTCGATGAACAGGGAGCGATCGTAATAACGACCGAGGCCAAAGCTGAGCACGAGATCGCGATCACCCCCCACATCGTAGGAAACGCCGAGGCGTGGCTGGAAGGCGCCGAGAAACGCCTTCCGATTGTTCCCTGTCGATATGTAGTCGTCCGGGTTGATGCCGGCCGCCTTCCAGCCTGGATAGGCCCTGAGCGCCGCCGCAATCGCGGCCGGTGTGACGAAGTCGTTGTTGGTCGCGTTTGACTCATAGTCCCAGCGCAAGCCCGCGCTGATCTGCCAATGGTCGTCCGGCCGCCAGTCGTCCTGCACGAACAAGCCGATTTCGGTATTCTTGGCCGTTACCGGCTGCACCATGGCGCTATTGATCGACGCTGCATAGGGCAGCTCGGCGCCCCCAATGCCCGTGAAGTTCGTGGCTGAGTAAAAGAATGTGCCCTGGCTATTATTGTCCTCAAGGCGCTGCAATTTGGTAAAATTGATCTTTGCGCCGAGCTTGACCGTATGCGCACCGCCAAAGAAGGTCACATTGTCCTTGAACAGCGTCTGATACTGATGATCGTCCTGCGCGAAGTTGGTGCCGCCAAGGACCAGCACGTTGCCGGTCCCCATGCCCGCACCGGCGGTTACGATGACTGACGGACCTGAGACATTGGGGATCGAGCCGTTGGCGGCGGCGTCGCGCGCAAACGTGAACTCATTCAGCCAGCTATCGCCACGATGGCTCCAGCTGAGCTGATAGCGATGCTCGTCATTGCGATTGTTGCTCGATGCGTCCGTCGTCGTCACGCCGGCGTTGATCTGGAGATTGGACTCCTTGCGGATGAAGGCGCTCACGTTGATCGTGTCTTGCGGCGTCGCGAAAAAGGTCAACTTGCCGAAATACAGCTTCTCGTTGAAATCGGCGGGGAAGCTGCCGTTATATTGTGATCGCGCGGTCTGGGCATAGGTCGCCGCGGCGGGTGTGATACCAGGAATGTTGCCTGGATAGACAGTGACGTCATTCGAACCGAAGGTTTTCTTCGTACCCTCGAAGTCAACGAAGAAGGTCAGTCGGTCCCTGATGATCGGGCCACCCAGGTTGCCCCCATAATATTTCGTGTCGAAATGCGGCTTGGGCCGATAGGGCGCTGTCGCGTTGTTCAGATGGCCGGGCCGGTCATCATAGTTCTGGCTGATGAACGAACTCGGCTGCCATTCGCCGAAAATCTCGCCGTGGAACTTCTCGCCGCCGGTTTTCGTCACCGTGGAAATGACGGCCGAGCCGGCTTGCTCGAACTCGGCCCGGAAATTCTGTGTCTGGACGTCGAACTGGTCGACGGCGGACGCTGGGAACGGGTTACCCGACGACAGGTTCTGCCCGACAGTGCCACCATGGTTCACCAGATTCTTGATGCTGATGCCATCGATGAAGGTGTTCGTATTGTCGGAATTGATGCCGCCGGCCTGGACCTGGCGAGCCTTGCCGCCGAGCTGCGGCGGCGAGACGGTGACACCCGGCGCCAGCGCGGCGAAGTTCAGGAAGTTGCGATCGCCGTTCGGCAGGTTCTCGATCTGAAACCGCGAGACGTTGGTGGTGACCACCGGCGTCTTGACGTCCCGGGCGCGCGACGCCGTCACCACGACGTCGCCGGTGGTGGTCGCCGGCGCGGCGACCAGATCGGCCGTCACCGCCTGCCCCAGCGGTACCACCACCTCCGCGTTCAGGCTGCCCGAAGAGACGCGGTAGGTGCTCGGCGTCAGGCCGACCAGGATGTAGTTGCCGCTGGCGTCGACCTTGGCCGTATCCTGATGGCCGGTGTTGAGGTCGGTAAGGGTCACGGTCGCGCCAGCAGCGGCGCCGTCGACATGTCCTCGAACAGTCGATGTGGTCTGCGCGGCGGCGGGCAGCGCAAGAATCAGCATGCCTCCACCGAGAACGGTGGTCGCAAGCGCCGCGCGCAGGCTCGCCTTCATCAGCTTGTTCATGTCGTATCCCCTGTTCGGAGCGGGTGGCCGCCCCGTTATCTTTCCTGGTTCGTGCTCGAATTGGTCAGGCGCGCGGTTCCCGTCCGCAGCAATGCGGTACGGAGATCGATGGTGGTGCTGCAGGCCGTAGCCATCGCCTTGCTTCAGTCCTTCCCCTTGCCAGCGCTGTGCCGGGCTGAACGATCTATCGGCCTCTTGCGGGCCGCGTAACCGGTTCCATGGCTTGCTTCGTAACCGGTTTCATGCGCACTCGCCAAGCAGAAAATTATTCCGTTCCGGCACGCCGCCGCGATTCGGGACCGCAGATGGGCAGGAGAGAGGTTATAGTGGCTGGATCCGTTTCCCGCCGCGATCTGTTGAAGGGCGCGTCCGCGATCGCGTTCGTCTCGGCCGCCTTGCCTGCGCTGGCCAAGGCCGCGCCGGCGACCGATCCGCTGATCGAGCGCCTGATCGCGAGAATGAGCATCGAGGAGAAAGCGGGCCAGCTGTCGATCTTCAGCGACCCGGCGCGCACCGACGGGCCGGCGATCAACCCCGGCCTGGCGCAGCAGAGCATGGAATCGCTCAAGGCGGCGATTGCTGCGGGCAAGATGACGGGGCTGTTCAACGGCATCGGCGTGGCCGCCGGACGCGAGCTGCAAAAGACCGCGATCGAGCAGAGCCCGCACGGGATTCCGCTGATCTTCGCCGGGGATGTGATCCACGGCATGAAGACGACCTTCCCCGTGCCACTGGGCGAGGCGGCGAGCTTCGATCCCGAGCTCGCCCGCCGCACCGCGCGCGCCGCGGCGGTCGAGGCAAGTGCCAAGGGTATCCATTGGGTCTTC
>NZ_JAQGLG010000196.1 GCF_028292965.1 Sphingomonas bacterium
GTTCCCCTCCCCGTTCCGGGGAGGATCAAAGTTGCCCGTTCCAGCATGGCGCGCCGCCTACCGATACGGTGCATCGGCGGCAAGGTTCGCGGCGATCGCGCTTTCCCACCGGTCACCATTGTCGAGCAGCTTGGCCTTGTCGTAGATCAGTTCCTCGCGCGTTTCGGTCGAGAATTCGAAGTTCGGCCCCTCGACGATCGCATCGACCGGGCACGCCTCCTGGCACAGCCCGCAATAGATGCATTTGGTCATGTCGATGTCGTAGCGCGTCGTGCGGCGCGAGCCATCGTCGCGCGGCTCGGCCTCGATCGTGATCGCCAGCGCCGGGCACACCGCCTCGCACAGCTTGCACGCGATGCAGCGCTCCTCGCCATTCGGATAACGGCGCAACGCATGCTCGCCGCGGAAGCGCGGAGAGATCGGGTTCTTCTCGAACGGATAGTTGATCGTCGCCTTGGTCTTGAAGAAGTACCGCAGCGTGAGGGCGTGCGCCTTCACGAACTCCCACAAGGTGTAGGATTTGATGATCTGTCCGATGGTCATTGTGCGGGAACCACTTCCGGAGGGTTGGGAACAAGGTCACAGTGCCCCGACCATTTTGCTCCATTTACTGTAAGCGACAATTCCCCAGACGTTCGGCCAGCCTTTAGAGAAGCAACCAAAAATTCGACGGAGACCTTTTCGTTACTTCGGATTTTTTCGGCCATGAACCAAAAATTGCCGTGACTTTCATCGCCTTCAAAAAATAAGTTTTTCGCGCCGTTCGGAAAATCAAAATCCGTAGAAACGCCATTCAGCGTTCTACTGACACTAAGCAGATGCTTAGCCGCGTTATGTTGAACTTCGACGATGTAGAAACCCGCCGAGCCTGCGGGTCCGTGGCAACCGAACGTCACGCGTGGAATAAAGTCAGCAGTGAGCGGTACGACCTCACGCTGAGGCTCCGCCATTGTGGCCAATAGGCTCAAAAGTAAGAGGCTCATACCCCGAACCCCACACGCATCCACATCAGGTAGCCGGAAACGAGGAACACCCAGAACAGCGACAGCGGCAGGAATATTTTCCAGCCCAGCCGCATCAGCTGGTCGTAGCGATAGCGCGGCACGGTCGCCTTCACCCAGCTGAACAGGAAGAAGAACAGGAAAGCCTTGCCCAGCAGCCAGATGATCCCCGGCACCGCGTACATCCAGCCGACATTGAGCGGCGGCAGATACCCACCCCAGAACAGGGTCGCGTTGAGCACGCACATCAGGATGACGTTGGCATACTCACCGAGCCAGTAGAGCGCGAAGCTCATCGATGAATATTCGGTCTGGTATCCCGCGACGAGCTCGCTCTCCGCCTCGGTCAGGTCGAACGGTGCGCGCTGCGTCTCGGCCAGCGAGGAGATGAAGAACACCACCGCCATCGGGAACAGCAGCGGGTTGATGAAATTGCCGTTGATCCAGCCCCAGGCATAGCCGCGTTGCGCCTCGACGATCGTCGTCAGGTTGAAGCTGCCGGCCCACATCACCACCGAGACCAGCACGAAACCGATCGCGACCTCGTAACTGACCATCTGCGCCGCGGCACGGATCGCCGAGTAGAAGGGGTATTTGGAGTTCGATGCCCAGCCGGCGATGACGATGCCGTAGACGCCGAGCGACGAGGCCGCGAGCACGTAGAGCAGGCCGACATTGATATTGGCCAACACCACCCCGGCCTGGAACGGCACCACCGCCCACACGATCAGCGCCACGGTGAAGGTGATGATCGGCGCGAGCAGGAACAGGCCCTTGTTGGCCGATGACGGGATGATGGTTTCCTGCAGAAACACCTTCAACCCGTCGGCAAAGCTCTGCAACAGGCCGAACGGCCCGACCACATTCGGGCCGCGGCGCAGCGCCATCGCCGCCCAGATCTTGCGGTCGACATAGATGATCATCGCCACCGCCAGCATCAGCGGCAGCGCGATGACGAGGATGCCGACGATCGTGGCGAGGAACCACGCCCAGCCATATTCCATGCCGTGCGAGACGAAGAAGGCGGTCATCGAAAATTCCTCCCCGGCACGGGGAGGGGGACCAGCCGCAGGCTGGTGGAGGGGGACCTCCACGAGCGCTGAGGTCGGCGGCACGCCCCCTCCACCGGCTTCGCCGGTCCCCCTCCCCATTCCGGGGAGGATTTAACAAGTTCCATCACTCCGCCGCCTCCGCAAAGGCCTGGCCGTGGACCAGTTCCGCCGAGCAGCGCTGCATCGTCGGGCTGGCCCGGCAGATCGCGTTGGTCAGATAGAAATCCTTGATCGGATAAGTCACCTCGCCCTCGCCCTTGGCATCGATCGCCGGCGGATTCCACGGGAAGGTGACGAGGCCGGTCGTCGCCAGATCCGGACAATCCAGCGCCATCGCCGCGCGCAATTCCTCGATCGTGTCGAACGGCAGCACGGTGCCGAGCTTCTCGCTCAGCGCGCGCAGGATCGTCCAGTCCTCGCGCGCGTCGCCCGGTGGGAACACGGCGCGTTCGCCACGCTGCACGCGACCCTCGAGATTGACCCAGGTGCCCGACTTTTCGGCATAGCTCGCGCCCGGCAGCACGACATCGGCAACGGCCGCGCCCTTGTCGCCATGATGGCCGATATAGACCTTGAAGCTGTTGTCGAACTTCGAGAAATCGACCTCGTCCGCGCCGAGGAAGAACACCAGCTTGGGCTTGGCCGCGGCAACATCGGCGATCCCGCCCGGCTGCGCCCAGCCGAGCATCAGCCCCCCGTTGCGCGCCGCCGAGAAGTGCAGCACGTTGAAACCATTCCATGCGCTTCCATCGGCCAGCGTGCGCACGACATTATACGCCTTGGCCAGCTTCAGCGCCGCACCGTGACCGCCCTTCAGCGCCGCGCCGCCGACGATCACCATCGGCCGCTCGGCTTCCTTGAATGCGTCCATCGCCGGCTTGGGCAGCTTGGCCAGCACGGACAGGTCGTTGCCCAGCCACGTCACCTTGTAGGTCAGGTCGACCTCGGGCCCGATCGCGAAAACCTTCGCACCGCGCTTGATCGCCTTGCGGATCCGCGTGTTGACCAGCGGCGCCTCCCAGCGTAGGTTGGTGCCGACCAGCAGGATCGCATCGGCGCGCTCGGCGCCGGCGATCGTGGTGTTGAAATTGACCGCCGCCATCGACGACGTGTCGTAATCCATCCCCGTCTGCCGGCCTTCGAGCAGCGTCGAGCCCATCGACGCCAGCAGTGCCTTGGCCGCGAACATCGTCTCGCAGTCGAGCAGGTCGCCATGCACCGCGGCGACACTCTTGCCCGCCTTCAGGTCGGCGATCGCGGCGAAAGCCTCGTCCCACGTAGCCTCGACCAGCTTGCCGTCACGCCGCACGAACGGCCGGTCGAGTCGCCGCCGCACCAGCCCGTCGACCGCATGACGCGTCTTGTCCGACGCCCATTCCTCGTTGACGTCCTCGTTGATCACCGGCAGCGCGCGCAGCACCTGGTGCCCACGGCTGTCCAGCCGGATGTTGGTGCCGACCGCGTCCATCACATCGATGGTCAGCGTCTTCTTCAGCTCCCATGGCCGCGCCTCGAAGGCGTACGGCTTGGAGGTCAGCGCGCCCACCGGGCACAGATCGACGACATTGCCCGACAGCTCACTCGTCACCGCACCCTCGAGGTACGAGGTGATCTGCATATCCTCGCCGCGCCCGATCGCGCCGATCTCCTCGACGCCGGCGACTTCCTCGGCGAAACGGATGCAGCGCGTGCACTGGATGCACCGCGTCATCACCGTCTTGACGATCGGCCCCATATATTTCTCGGTCACCGCGCGCTTGTTCTCGGTGTAGCGCGAATGGCCGCGGCCATAGGCGATCGACTGGTCCTGCAGATCGCATTCGCCGCCCTGGTCGCAGATCGGGCAGTCGAGCGGATGGTTGATGAGCAGGAACTCCATCATGCCTTCGCGCGCGTTCTTGACCATCGGCGTGGTGGTGAAGACCTCCTGATTGTCGGCGGCCGGCAGCGCGCAGCTGGCCTGCGGCTTGGGCGGCCCGGGCTTCACCTCGACCAGGCACATGCGGCAATTGCCGGCGATCGACAGCCGCTCATGATAGCAGAAGCGCGGAATCTCCTTGCCCGCGGCCTCGCACGCCTGGAGCACGGTAGCGCCGGCGGGGACCTCGACTTCAATTCCGTCGACTTTGAGTTTAGGCATCTTGGCCACCTTGTCGGCCCATCGCCGCGGCATCAGCCGACAGGCGCAAACCCTGAATATGATCGTGGATGGAAAGCAGGATCGTCGTGATCACGCCATAGGCTACCCAGCCGGACGCATAAATCACGGCCGAGAGGAACACCGCGAACAACTGCGGGCGAAGGTCGCTCGAATAATCGATCGAGCGATAGGTGCCTGAACTGAGATAGGTGAACAACGGCATGATGTTCTTGGCGAAATCGAGCACGCCGATCGCATAGAAAACCATTGGCGCAGCTCGCACGAAGGGCGGAAGCGCGCTCATTTCGCTGTCACCACGCTGCTCGTGCGGGTGGCGATATGATAGCTGGTCAGCGCCAGGATCGCGCGCAGCCCAGCGGCGCCCGGCCGTGCGCTGTGTGCCTCAGTCACGCAGGCCGAGGCATCGGGCGTGATCTCACGCCAGGCACGCGGTTCGTCAGGGCTGTCGGGCACAGCCTTCAACAGCGCCACCACCTTGGCCGGCGCCTTGCGGATGATGCACGCGCCGAGGCGCTGGGTCGCATCCTTCGACGCGAGCTCGCGATCAATCGGGCCATGAGCGAGTTCGCTTTCGAGCGAACCGCGCGAAATATGCGAGGCGAGAAAATATTCGGCGATGCCGCCGCCCAGCTGGACCGGATTGTAGACGATATGCCCCAACGGCATGCAGCTATCGACCGGCTGCACCAACGCGGCCAGCGCCGCGCGATAGGCCGGCGCGGCATAATCCTGATCGACCACGCGCCGCGCCGCCGGCGAGCTGCGATCGGCCATGCAGAAACCGATGATGCGTACGGCCGAATATGCCAGCCCGGGCGCGGGCGGCGCATCGGCGAACGACGGCCCGCCGCCAAGCCCCAACCCCATGTATGCCAGGGCGGAAACGACAGGAAGCAGCTTCACTCCGCCGCCTCCATCATCGGTTCCAGCCCGCCGGTGCCGTTGCGCTCGTTGATGCGCCGTTCGATCTCCGGCCGGAAGTGCTTGATCAGTCCCTGGATCGGCCACGCCGCCGCATCGCCCAGCGCACAGATCGAATGGCCTTCGACCTGCTTGGTCACCTGCTGCAGCGTGTCGATCTCGGAGATGTCGGCGTCGCCGGTGCGCAGCCGCTCCATCACGCGCCACATCCAGCCGGTGCCCTCGCGGCACGGCGTGCACTGGCCGCAGCTCTCATGCTTGTAGAAATAACTCAGCCGCGAAATCGCCCGGACGATGTCGGTCGACTTGTCCATCACGATCACCGCCGCCGTGCCGAGGCCTGAACCAAGCGCCTTCAGCCCGTCGAAATCCATCGGGCAATCCATGATCTGCGCCGCCGGCACCAGCGGCACCGACGATCCACCCGGGATCACTGCGAGCAGATTGTCCCACCCGCCGCGAATGCCGCCGCAATGTTCCTCGATCAGCTGGCGGAACGGGATGCTCATCGCTTCCTCGACCACGCATGGCTTGTTCACATGGCCGCTGATCTGGAACAGCTTGGTACCGCGATTATTCTCCGCGCCGAAGCTGGCGAACCAGTCCGCACCGCGCCGCAGGATCGTCGGCGCGACGGCGATCGATTCGACATTGTTGACCGTGGTCGGGCAGCCATAGAGCCCGGCGCCTGCCGGAAACGGCGGCTTCAGCCGCGGCTGGCCCTTCTTGCCCTCCAGGCTCTCGAGCATCGCGGTCTCTTCGCCGCAGATATACGCACCGGCGCCGCGATGGACGAACACGTCGAAATCATAACCCGATTTGCAGGCATTCTTGCCGATCAGCCCGGCGGCATAGGCCTCGGCCACCGCCGCGAACAGCACCTCGGCCTCGCGGATATATTCGCCGCGAATATAGATGTACGCGGCGCGCGCGCGCATCGCATAACCGGCGATCAGCGCGCCCTCGATCAGCTTGTGCGGATCGTGACGGATGATCTCGCGGTCCTTGCAGCTGCCCGGCTCGGATTCGTCGGCGTTGATGACCAGGAAGTTTGGCCGATCCGGCTTGGGCTCCTTGGGCATGAACGACCATTTGGTGCCGGTCGGAAACCCTGCCCCGCCGCGCCCGCGCAGGCCCGACGCCTTGATCGTGTCGATGATCGGGTCCTGCCCGATCTGCATCAACTTCTTCGTATTGTCCCAATCGCCACGCGCCATCGCGGCCTTCAGCCCCCAGGGCTGAAAACCGTAGACGTTGGTGAAGATCCGGTCCTTATCGGCCAGCACTTGCGTCGCCCTTCTTTCTACCGTTCTCCTGCGAACGCAGGAGTCCAGGGTTCCGGCCGAGCCGTTCTTGGCCCTGGGCTCCTGCTTTCGCAGGAGCACTCGGGAATATGGACAGGTTCACCGCCGCCCCGCCGCCTGCTTGACGAACAGATAGACCACCACGCCGATCGCCACGAGGATCAGCAACGGTAACAGGCTGAAGGTCACGCGCAGGATGAAACCCAGCACGACCAGCCCGCCAATGACGGCCAGCACGGCAACGATCGGATTGACGTCCTTCATGCCCATTCTCCCCGGTAATCGTGGTTCTCGGTAGCCATTTCCTTGAGGCTGGTCGGGCCGCCCTCGGGGCAGCTCGCGCGCCGGCCGATGGTCGAGCCCGGCGTCGGCGTCTCGCCCCGCGCCAGCGCCTCGAGCACGGCGGTGGTGCGGTCGTAATCCAGGTCCTCGAAATTATCGTCGTTGATCTGCACCATCGGCGCATTGGCGCACACGCCGAGGCACTCGACCTCGGTCAGCGTGAACAGCCCGTCGGGCGTGGTCTTGCCCTTGATCAGGCCGTGATTCTTGCACGCCGCGAACACATCGTCCGATCCGGCGAGCATGCACGGCGTCGTCCCACACACCTGGACGTGATAACGCCCGACCGGCGCCATGTTGAACATGGTGTAGAAGGTCGCGACCTCATAGACGCGCATATAGGGCACGCCGATCACGCGCGCGACGAACTCGATCACCGGCACCGGCAGCCAGCCCTGCGTATTGGTCTCGGCGCCGACCTGGCGCTGCGCGAGATCGAGCAACGGCAGCGACGCCGACTGCGCGCGCCCGGGCGGGTAACGGCCGAGGATTTCCTTCGCCTTGGCGGCGTTCTCGGTCGTCCACGCAAACGCGCCCCAACGCGCGCGGGTCTCGGCCTCGTCGGGGATTTGGGGTGCTTCAGCCATGGGTCTTTGCTCTAACAGGAATGGCTTTGCGCAAGAGGGAAATTATCTCGCCGTAAATTGCTCCGAGGGGAGCCACAAGGATCGGGCCGAGCAAATAGGCGTATTCATGCCCGCGGCCGGCGGTGTCGAGCCACACGAACGCTCCGATCGATAGACACAACACCGTAAGCCGCCAGACTCGCGGCAGCAGCGTTACGCCCAGCAGGATGCTGCCAAGCACCAAGAGGGAAAGGAAAGCCTCAACCATGAGGCGCCCTCCGACCTTTTAGGTCTGCAAAATGTGTCATCGCCATAATCACTTGCGAATACAGCCAGCCAGAAGCGCCGGGCATCCAAGCGGCGAATGTTGCCATCAAGCGATGAGGTTCGCGTATGAAACTTGCAGGAACGCATAGTGCGAGCATCACCGCTAGCCACGGCGCACCTTGTTTCGCGGATTCAGCATACCATCCGAGGCGCGACAACCCGGTGGCACGCCTGATCAAGTGCGCACGGTAGCGAGACCACGGATTCACCGGTCGCACTCCCCGAACACGATATCGAGCGCGCCGAGGATCGTGGCGGTGTCGACCATCACTTCACCTTCCCCATGTCGCGCAGCGCCTTTTGAGTCGCGGCGCCCGTCGCCGCGCCGGCCTGCGCCGGCGGGCCAGGACGGGCCAGTTGGCTGACGACGATGAGCAGCGCCAGCCCCCAGCAGATGATCAGCGGCGTCTTGCGAAACGGGCGCCCGCCAAAGCCATCTTCCTCGGCCGGCCGCCGCATGGTGAAACCGAGCACCGCGCCAAGGACGAGCAGCACCACGGGCACGGCAAGCGTCAACACGCCCTCGGTCGCGCGCTCAGCCGATGCCTCGATCGCCGCGGCCTGGGCGTCGGTGATGTTCACCGCACCTGCTCCATGGGCAGCGATATCGATGCGGCGTTCTCGGCCGACCACGCAAACGCGCCCCAGCGCGCGCGGGTTTGTGCGGCGTCGAACATCACCGAATGAACTCCACGCGATCGACCTTGTCGCCGCTGAAGGAATAGATGGACATGACCTCGAACTGGTCGCCGTCGGGCGCCCGCGAGACCTTCTCGTGCAGCATCACCGTCTCGCCGAGCACGTAGGAGGTGAGGATATCGGCCCGGTTCTCGGGGAACTGCGCGAACATCGCCTTCAGCCCGGAACGCACGCCTTCCTTGCCGTCACGCAGCACGGCCCCGCGATAGGTCGCTTCGCAGGCGCTATCGGTCATCAGTTCGACATAACCGTCTGCATCCTGCGCGTTGTAGAGCGCGATCATGCGGTGAGCGGTGTCGATGCGGAGGTTGGAAGGCCCTGTCATTTAGCTAGCCTTTTGCAGGGGCACTGCTGGTGGCATCGGCGGTGAGAGCGGGCCGCATCGATGGTCGTAGATATCCCACCGACCCAAATTCAACCAGTAACCCTCGCCGCGCGTAACGACAGAATACCCAATGTTATAGCACTTCCTACCTTCAAGCGGTGCAGAACACGCCCATGTTACCTCGCCGCCGTAGGCTAGAGTTGGCTGGCGTTGAATATGGGAGAAGCACCCCTTCAATTTGGCCGCAACATCATCAATAGAAATTCGCAGCAATGCATCGCTCCCAGGCGTAAATGCAACGCCGCCAGAAAGGTTTCGCAATGTCGCGACGTCTCCGGCAGTCCCCGCCGCGGCCAAAGCGGTAACGCTTTCCTTCGCCTCTTCAGGGCTGCTTCGCAGATCATCCTTCACATTCTGCTCGTTATAAGAAAGGAGCCGTTCAACATTCCGAAGAAGAACTTTCGCCCCGGTCGGCAATACGTCCACGACGACAGTTACCCGTGCCAGTGCACCATGTTGATCAATCTCAGTTCCACAGTTCCACCAAAGACGATAAAAATCGCCATGAGACTTGGTTCGCCTTGAGGAAAGTTCACAACCTTTCGAGAACTCCAGAGCCTGGCCCGGCGTCAGCGACTTCGAATGCCCATTGATATCGCCGTCAATAAGAGTCCTGCCGTCGACCAGCGCAGCCGCGCGGGCAAGATCACCTGCCCGAACAAAGCTCACGAAGCGCTCGGTCGGGGTCAAAACCGTCGAAGCACCAAAAAGCAGAACGGCACTCCAAGAGATCACCGGTCGCACTCCCCGAACACGATATCGAGCGCGCCGAGGATGGCGGTCGTATCGGCCAGCATGTGCCCGCGCGACATGAAGTCCATCGCCTGGAGGTGGCTAAACGCCGTCGGGCGGATCTTGCAGCGATAGGGCTTGTTGGTGCCATCCGAGACCAGATAGACGCCGAACTCGCCCTTGGGGCTCTCGGTCGCGACATACACGTCGCCGGCCGGCACGTGGAACCCTTCGGTGTAGAGCTTGAAATGGTGGATCAGCGCTTCCATCGAGCGCTTCATCTCGCCGCGCTTCGGCGGCACCACCTTGCGATCGAGGCTGGCGATCGGCCCTTCCGGCATCTCGGCCAAGCACTGCTTCATGATCCGCGCCGACTGACGGACTTCCTCGACGCGTACCATGAAGCGGTCGTAGCAGTCGCCCTTGGTGCCGACCGGCACGTCGAAGTCCATCTTCGCGTACACGTCATATGGCTGCGACTTGCGCAGGTCCCAGGGAATGCCCGCACCGCGGATCATCGGGCCGGAAAAGCCCCATTTGATCGCATCCTCGCGGCTCACCACGGCGATGTCGACGTTGCGCTGTTTGAAGATGCGGTTGTCGGCGACGAGGCTGATCGCATCCTCGAACAGTCGCGGCAGCCGCGTGTCGAGCCAGTCGGCGATGTCGGTCAGCAACTTGAGCGGCGCATCCTCATGCACGCCCCCGGGGCGGAAATAGGCGGCATGCATGCGCGCGCCCGACACCCGCTCATAGAAGTTCATGCAGTCTTCGCGCAGCTCGAACAGCCACAGGTTCGGCGTCATCGCGCCGACATCCATGATGTGGCTGCCCAGGTTGAGCATGTGGTTCTTGATGCGCGTCAGTTCGGCGAACAGCACCCGCAGATATTGCGCGCGGATCGGCACCTCCAGGTCGAGCAGCTTCTCGACCGCGAGCACATAGCTATGCTCCATGCACATCGGCGAGCAGTAATCGAGCCGGTCGAAATAGGGCAAAGCCTGAATGTAGGTCTTGTATTCGATCAGCTTCTCGGTGCCGCGGTGGAGCAGGCCGATATGCGGATCGACCCGCTCGACGATCTCACCGTCGAGCTCCATCACCAGACGCAGCACGCCGTGCGCCGCCGGGTGCTGCGGGCCGAAATTGATCGTGTAATTCTGGATCGAGACATCGCCACCAGCGGTGCCTTCCGCATCGATCTGCGCGACGACCGGGTCAAGTGCATCACTCATTGGTTCTGCCCCTTGCCCTTGGTCGGGATCACATCGGGGTCCTTCGGTTTGCGGCTGCGCTTCGGCGTCGGCTCGGCCTTGCCCTCCCCGGTCTGCGTGACATTTTCGGTGACCTTAGGCGTGCGCGCAGGCGATGGCGCGTCGGCCTTTGCGGCGCCTGCCTTCTGGATCTCGTCGGCCTTGAGCGGTGTCGGCGCGCCCTTGGCCTCGGGCAGCATACCCTTCTCGTCACCGGGCAGGATGTATTCGGCGCCCTCCCACGGGCTCATGAAATCGAAGGTGCGGAAATCCTGCGCCAGCTGCACGGGCTCATAGACCACGCGCTTCTGCTCTTCGGAATAACGCAGCTCGACATAGCCGGTCAGCGGGAAGTCCTTGCGCTGCGGGTGCCCGCGGAAGCCGTAATCGGTCAGGATGCGGCGCAGATCGGCATTGCCGGCGAACAGCACGCCGTACATGTCGTACACCTCGCGCTCGAGCCAGCCCGCGACCGGCCAGATGCCCGTCACCGACGGCACCGGCTTGACCTCGTCGGTCTGCACATGGACGCGAATGCGGTGGTTGCGCGTCAGGCTGAGGAGGCAATAGACCACCTCGAAGCGGTCCGGCCGATCGGGATAGTCGACCCCGGCGATTTCCATCAGCTGCTGATATTCGAGGCCAGGTGTATCGCGCAGCGCGGTCATCGTCTCGATCAGGCTCTCGCGGTCGACATGCAGCGCGACCTCGCTGACCGCCTCGACACCCGACAGCAGATTGCCGCCGAGCGCGGCGGTCGCCGCGTCGATCACGCCGTCATTCGCGGCATAAGCCGGTGCAGGCGCCCGCATCAAATCCTCCCCGGCACGGGGAGGGGGACCAGCCGCAGGCTGGTGGAGGGGGCGGGCCGCAAGCGATACGTGTGGGGATATCCCCCTCCACCGCTTCGCGGTCCCCCTCCCCGTGCCGGGGAGGAATTTGGTGGCGACACGCTCACTTCGCCCCTCATCTTTCGATCGTCCCCACGCGGCGGATCTTCCGCTGCAGCTGCATGATACCGTACAGCAACGCCTCGGCGGTCGGCGGGCAGCCCGGGACATAGATGTCGACCGGCACGATGCGGTCGCAACCGCGCACGACGCTGTAGCTGTAATGATAATAGCCGCCGCCATTGGCGCAGCTGCCCATCGAGATAACGTATTTCGGCTCCGACATCTGGTCGTAGACGCGGCGCAGCGCCGGGGCCATCTTGTTGCACAAGGTACCCGCGACGATCATCACGTCCGACTGGCGCGGGCTCGCGCGCGGCGCGGCGCCGAAACGCTCAAGATCATAGCGCGGCATGTTCACATGGATCATCTCGACCGCGCAGCACGCCAGGCCGAAGGTCATCCACCACAGGCTGCCGGTGCGCGCCCATTGAAACAGGTCCTCGGTCGAGGTGACCAGGAAACCCTTGTCGCCCAGCTCGCCGTTCAGGTCGCTGAAGAACGCCTGATGGGGCGGAACGATCGCACCGCCGGAGGCGGCCTGTGTGAGTTCTACTCCCACTCGAGCGCTCCCTTCTTCCACGCATAGACCAGGCCGAGCGCCAGTTCGGCGATGAACACCATCATCGCGATCCAGGCGACCCAGCCCAGTTTGAACACCGTCACCGCCCAGGGGTAGAGAAACGCCGCTTCCAGATCGAACACGATGAACAGGATCGCGACGAGATAGAAACGCACGTCGAACTGGCTGCGGCTGTCCTCGAAGGCGGGGAAACCGCATTCATATTCGGATAGCTTTTCCGGCGTCGGCTTGTGTGCGCCGGTGAAACGCGCCGCGATGATCGGCAGCACCACGAACGCGCCAGACAGCAGCAGGGCGATGCCGAGGAACAGGAGGATCGGCAGATATTGTGACAGGTCGACCAAGGGGGCTTCTCGCAAGTGCGAACAGATTGCGGCGCTTTAGGACGATGGGGTGGAGGGGGCAAGGTATTGGGGCATGAGAATGAATCTCAACAAGCGTTTCCCGCGCGCCTGCCCCCGCCCGCCTTGAGCGACGCCGCGGCCGTTCAGGCCGGCTTCTTCGCACAGGTCTCCAGCGCCGTCACTGCGGCCTTGAACTCGGTTACCGGCTGGTCGACCAGAACCTCGCCGTCCTTCATCGCCTTGAGTTGCCAGCTGTCGGGATAACGACCCAGATCGGTCGCCGCGCCAAAGCCCAGCCAATAGCCGGAAAGCTCGGCATAACCGCGCGCATGATATGTACCCGTCACCGAGCCCCGGCCCACCAGTTCGACCACCGCCGGCCCGTCGGAAACCTTCCCGCTCGCACCACTGCCGATCATCAAGCCGCCGTTATTTTCGCCGCCGGGCGGCTTGGAGAAAACCACTAACAATTTACCGTCGCCGAGCGAGGTCGATGCGCTGCAGGTGCCGCCATCGGCCTGGATGCGCCAGCGCCCGACGACATCCTCCGCATGGGCGACGTTGGGGGCGCCCAACGACAGCGCCAGACAGATGCCGAGGATCCGCTTCATGCTCCTCTCCCGCTTCATTACGCGAGCAGCATGATCGTTTGTCGACCGTCGTACAAGCGAAGGCTGGGGCAGTGTTCTTCCACAACTGAATCCACTACCCAGATCGCCACAGGATCCGGTACTTCGCCGGCCATCTTGCAACACGATCTCGCTGAGCTCAGCGGGGCACCGGCATCATCATGACCGGCGTTGCGTGCTGGGCGGGCCGCTGCACTTGGCCCTTGTCATAGGCGGTCCATTGCGCGTCGGCCACGACATAGAGTTTGCCCCCCGCCACTACGATCTGGGTCGGCTCGGGAAACACCCTGTCGCCGCCCAGCCCGCGCAGGTCGGTGATGTGCTGACGATCCGCCGACACATGGAAGGCAAACACCACGCCGGGCGCCTGGCTGTTCTGCACGCCGATGAACCAGTCGCCGCTCCGCACCAGCCCGTCGACGCCGCGTAACGGCCGGCCATCCTCGCGCGGCAACAGGGTGCGCTTGCCCGCCTGATCCACGCGCGCCAGCCCTGCCGAATAGTCGGCGACAAGCACCTCCCCTGCCCCGCCGAACACCGCGCTGCCCTGCGCGCTGCCTCCGATGCCGGGCGGTATGACCGTCTCCAGCACGGTGCATGTGTCCCGACAGCGATAGACCGCACCGTTCGACGAGTCGCCGACATGGACCACGCCATCGGTCACCGACACGTCGCCGAAATGGGCCACACCCGTCGGTGGCGCCAGCCGCGCGACGAGGCGACCGGCACGGTCGAGCGCAATCAGGCCACCGCCTGTGCAGGTGTCAGCCGCGACGATCTCCGGGCAATCGGTCGCGATCCACAGCCAGCGGCGCTTGGCATCATAGGCTAGGCCGAGCGGCCGGGCCGCGTCGGGCGGCATGTGGCGAGCACGCAAGGCGCGGTGCGGCCGCCATTCGAGGATCTCGCGATCGATCACGCTGCTCAGCCAGATCGTCTCGCCATCGGTGGCGATGCCCTCGATCAGCCTATGCGATGCAGGCACGGTGATGACCGTCGTCGCGTCAGGCTGCGCTGGTGCGGCGAGTGCCGCGAGCAGCGCAGCCAGCAGGATCACCTCAGTGCGCCGGCCAGCAGCTTGTGCAGCCGCGACTGCAGCCCGTCATTGGCGGCGAGGAACTCGCTGCGCTCCATCATCTTGTCGCCGCCGCGAAAATCGGTGACGAAGCCGCCGGCCTCCCTGACCAGCAACAGCCCCGCCGCGACGTCCCATGGCTTTAGATCGGATTCCCAGAAACCGTCGAAACGCCCCGCCGCGACCCAGGCTAGGTCGAGTGCTGCCGAGCCGAGGCGGCGGATGCCGGCAACCTCGGGCGCGATCGCGCCGAAGATGCGGCTCCACTGCGCGAAGTCGCCATGGCCGAGGAACGGAATGCCGGTGGCGATCAACGCATCGGACAGGTCGCGACGCGCCGAAACACGCAGCCGCTGCTCCTGCACCCAGGCGCCGCGACCCTTCTCGGCCCAGAAGGCCTCGTCGGTCAGCGGCTGATAGACCATCGCCGAGGTCACCTCGCGCTTGCCGTTGGGCAGCGGCTCCTCGACCGCTATCGAGATCGCGAAGTGCGGGATGCCGTGGAGGAAGTTGGTCGTGCCGTCGAGCGGATCGACGATGAAGCGCGGCTTCGAAGGATCGCCGGCAATCTCGCCGCGCTCCTCCATCAGGAAACCCCAATCCGGCCGCGCGCGGCTCAGTTCCTCATACAGCGTCTGTTCGGCGCGCTGGTCGGCGATGGTGACGAAGTCGGCCGGCCCCTTGCGGCTGACCTGCAAATGCTGGACCTCGTTGAAGTCACGCCGCAACCGCGGCCCCGCCTTGCGCGCGGCGCGGTCGATGACCGTCATGAGACCGGAATGGGATGGCATTCTTACTTACTCCTCCCCTCCCGCTAGCGGGAGGGGCCGGGGGTGGGCTCGCGCTGTCAACGTCGCGCAACGTGGAGGGCGGGCGCCCACCCCCCAACCCCCTCCCGCAAGCGAGAGGGGGAGAAAATCAGTCCGCGCGCTTCACGTAGGTTTGCTCATACACATCGACGACGATCCGGGTGCCGGCGCCGATATGCGGCGGCACCATCACGCGCACGCCGTTCTCGAGCAACGCCGGCTTGTAGCTCGACGAAGCGGTCTGGCCCTTCACCACGGCGTCGGCCTCGACGATCAGCGCCTCGATCGTGTCGGGCAGCTGCACCGAGATCGGGCGCTCTTCCCAGAGCTCCATGACCACGTCCATGCCATCCTGCAGGAACGCCGCGGCATCGCCGAGGATGCCGGCGTCGAGCACGATCTGCTCGTAATTGATCTTGTCCATGAAGGTCAGCTGATCGCCTTCACGGAACAGGAACTGAAAGTCGGTCGTGTCGAGCCGCACCTTCTCGACCGATTCCGCCGAGCGGAAACGGACGTTGTTCTTGCGGCCGTCGATGAGGTTCTTCAGCTCGACCTGCATGTACGCGCCGCCCTTGCCGGGCTGGGTGTGCTGGATCTTCACCGCGCGCCAGATACCGCCTTCATATTCAAGGATGTTGCCGGGACGAATCTCGACCGCGTTGATCTTCATGTTGTACCTGCTGGAAAGAGCGAAGGCGGGCCTTTAGCGAAGGGGCTGCTGTCGGGCAAGGTACGGGTAGGGATCGACGTCCTCGCCCTGGTACCAATGCTGGTCCGGCGTGGTGCGTGTCAGGCCGAAATGCAGGTGATAATTGCCCGGGCCCGCATCGCCGGTATCCCCGACAGAGCCGAGCACATCGCCGGAGCGCACCGCCTGCCCTTCACGAAGGCCCGGCGCATAGCTGGCGAGATGGGCGTAATAGAGCGTCCAGTCGCGTTGTGGCGTGCGCAGGTAGATCGTCGTGCCGCCAGCCCTGCTCTGGAACAGCTTCTCGATCGTACCCGACGCGGCTGCGCGCACCGGTGTCATCGACGGCGCCATGATGTCGATGCCATGATGCGGGCGCAGGCCATTGTCGCGCGGATCGCCCCAGCTGTCCGCCAACGCGCTGCGGGCAATGCCGGCGATCGGCACTTCGAGCACATCGCCGCCGCCGGCATTGGTTTGAACCGTGGAAGGATCGACAGCGATCGGCCGGGTCGTCGCGACCCGCGCATCGGGCAGCAGCGTGAGCGCGGCGATCCACAGCAGCAGCACCGCCAGGATCAATCCGCCTAGGCCGATCAGGAAACGCATGCGGTCATTCCTGGAACACCGCCGGTGTGCCGGGCTTGATCATCAGCGACAGCCGCGCGGCATCCCAGTTGCTCAGGCGGATGCAGCCATGGCTTTCGGCGCGGCCGATCGTGCTCGGCTCCGGCGTGCCGTGGATGCCGTAATGCGGCTTCGACAGATCGATCCAGATCACCCCGACCGGGCCGTTCGGGCCCGCCGGCAAGGTCGCTGCCTTGTCGCTCGCTTTGGCGTCCCAGAACAGGGTGGGGTTGTAGTGGAACTTCGGATTGTACGAGAAGCCCTGGATCTTCCACCGCCCGATCGGCAGCGGGTCATGCTCGCTGCCCATCGTAGCCGAGAACTGCGCAACCAGATGGTCATCTGCGTCGAGCACGCGCAGCACCTGATCGGACTTGTCGACCACCACCTTGGTCCCCTGCGGCTGCACGGCGTCGACGTTGAGATCGTTCAACGTCTTGCGCCAGTCCGCCGGCAGCTTTGCGTCATAATCGCGCGAGGTCGGCAACGCATTGGGGAACGCCACCGGCGAACCCGGCTTGAGCGGTGTGCCCGCGCCGTTCAGCGCCAGCAGCACCGCCGGCGTGGTGTGGAACATCTCGGCAAGCTTTTCCATGGCGGAGGAATAGCTCAACGCCGGCAGCTTCGCCTGATCCTCCGGCTTCTTCGGCAGCGGATTGACGAACGGTCCCGCAAGCGAGTCCGCGCTGAGCCGCAAGGTCCGCACGGCGCGCCACCCGCGATACCGATCGAGCGCCGCCGATGTCGCATCGTCGACCAACCCGGTCTTGCGCAGGCCGCGTGATTCCTGGAACCCCTTGATCGCGGCGGTCAGCGACTGGCCGCGCTTGCCGTCAAGAACGCCGGGCGCAAAGCCGAGATGATCAAGGATCACCTGCACCTGAAGGACCGATTGATCGACGGCGGATTTCGGTTTGGTTCCCTGCGAAGAGGCCGCACCGAGACAGAATGGGGCGAGAACGAGCCAGGCTGCACGAAGCGTTGTTTTTCTTTTCAATTCAATTTCCTAGATTGTCCGCATGAACACAACGATGGACCAGCCGCTTGTTTCCGAAACCCCGACCCGGCGGCAGGTGGTTGCCGGTGTTGCGGCGGGTGCGGCACTGTTCGCGCTTCCCCTTCCCGCCTTTGCCGCGACGGGCGAATTGCGGCTCGCCATTCGTAACGTCCACAACAACGACAGCGTCGATGCGGTGTTCGCGCGCAACGGACGCTTTGTGCCCGCTGGGCTTGCCGAATTGAATCACGGTCTGCGCGACTGGCGTACCGGCCAGGCGACGGCGATGGACCCGCGCCTGCTCGCGCTGCTGGTGGCGCTGCGCAAACGGCTCGATGTGCCGGGCGGGCAGAAGATCGATCTGATCTCGGGCTATCGGACGCCGCGCACCAATGCCATGCTACAGCACGCCGGCGGCGAGCACAGCGGCGTCGCCAGCCAGAGCCAGCACATGCTGGGCAAGGCCACCGACATCATGATCCCCGGCGTGTCGCTCGAGCGGCTGCGTGGCGCAGCGCTGTCGCTTGGCGGCGGTGGCGTGGGCTATTACCCGCGTGACGGCTTCGTCCATGTCGACAGCGGACCCGTCCGCCACTGGTGATCAGACCGGTGGTGTGACCGCCATCGCTTCATCACCCAGCCGGATCGCGCCGATGATCGCGACGGCACCGGCCAGGCCGAGCAGCCACAGGCCGAAGAAGGCCGGGCCGATGACGAAGAACATCGCCACCGCCGCGGCGAGCGGGATGATCGCGGAGATGATCACCAGCGGCCGCAGCAGCGCCGCGCCGCCATAGCCGGCCGCAAACCACAGGCCGGCGACGACCAGCCAGTCGACGTCGAGGCTGAACCACATCAGTTCGACCAGCGGCTGGGCGGGGCCGGCGAACTGGCCCCGCGCCAGGAACCAGCCCATGAAATGGAACCCCGCCGTGGCGAGCATGATCGCGCTGGCGATCCACAGGAATGTCCGTGCCCTGGGCATTTGTTACTTCCCCCCGCCGAGCACCGCCGCGAATGCCTGGATAGCGGCGGCCTCGTCGCCACCCCATACCGCGTTGGACACGGCAAGGAAATCGGCCCCGGCCGCGACCAGCGGCGCGGCGTTGGCCGGGGTGATGCCGCCGATCGCGACGCAGGGCAGCTCGAATACGGTCGACCACCAACTGAGCAGCACCGGATCGGCGTGATGACTGACGG
>NZ_JAQGLG010000264.1 GCF_028292965.1 Sphingomonas bacterium
CAGGCCGGCGCTGATCGTCGCCGCATCTTCCGCCGACACGATCCCCTGAGCCCCGAGCATCGCGACATGCGCCTGCGAGCCCGCCACATCCTGCCGCCACAATCGCTTGTCGAACGGGATCGAGGCATTTATCTCGCGCATCACCGCCGCCGGACCTTCGGCGAAGCGTCCGCCCCACATCGCATTGGATGCGTGCCCCATGGCTTCTTCCCTGTCCTTACGCTCGGTGATCGTGCCGCTCCTGTTGCTGGGCGCTGTCGCCGGGTGCGATAAGCAGAACAAGGCCGCCCCGCAAGCGACGCCGAGCAAGCCGCCGGCCGACGAGATCGGCACCGGCGTCGCGCGGACGCCGGCGAAAGACGACAAGGCGGTGGTCGATGTGATCGGCACGCTCGACCGCAGCCACAAGGGCGAGGCCGCGCCCGACATCGCCTTCACCGACCCCGCGGGCAAGCCGAGCGCGGTCAAGGCGTTCGCCGGCAAGCCGATCCTGCTCAACCTTTGGGCGACATGGTGCGGCCCGTGCGTCGCCGAGATGCCGGCACTCGACAAGGCCGCCGCCGATATCACCATCGTCGCGGTGAGCCAGGACCTCGGTGCCGACGGCGCAGTCAAGGCGGCGAAGTTCCTGCGCGACCACGGCGTCACGCATCTGCAATCCTATGCCGACCCGGAGACGAAGCTGAGCGTCGCCTATCAGGCGAGCCTGCCGACCAGCATATTGTACGATTCGACCGGCCATGAAGTGTGGCGGATGACCGGCGGGATGGACTGGACGACCGAAACCGCGAAGCAACTGCTCGCCGAGGCGAAGTGAAACCGGGTCTTCGCTTGCGCGAGCCATCTAAATAGCCCGTCATGCTGAACTTGTTTCAGCATCCATGCGCGGTCATTCGAACCAAGAGCGACGCTCCTGCGAGTCCTGACCGCGCATGGACCCTGAAACAAGTTCAGGGTGACGAAGAGGAAAACGGGCGCACCAAGGATACCATATGACCGATCCCATCCTCACGCAGCGCGACGGCGCGATCCTGACCGTCACGCTCAACCTGCCCGAGAAGCGCAACCCGGTCTCCGACAACGGCCTGATCGACCTGCTGTTCGAAACGATGCAGGCGGCCGATGCCGATATCGGCGTGCGCTGCGTGATCCTGACCGGGGCGGGCAGCGCCTTTTCGGCCGGCGGCGACCTGAAGGCGATGAAGGACGGCACCGGCCTGCGCGCTACCCTCCCGGCGCAGACGCGGCGCAATTATCGCGAGGGCATCCAGCGCCTGCCGCTGATGTTCCACGCGCTGGAAGTGCCGGTGATCGCGGCGATCAACGGGCCCGCCATCGGGGCGGGGCTCGACCTGGCGTGCATGTGCGACGTGCGCGTCGCCGCCGACACCGCGGTGTTCGCAGAGAGTTTCGTCAAGCTCGGCATCGTGCCCGGCGATGGCGGGGCATGGCTGTTGCCGCGCGTGATCGGCTTTGCCCGCGCGACCGAACTGACGCTGACCGGCGAGACCTTCGATGCAGCCTATGCGCTGGAGATCGGGCTGGTCAGCCGCGTCGTGCCGGCGGGCGACCTGCTCGCCACCGCGCGGACCATCGCCGACAAGATCGCCGCCAACCCGCCGCACGCGGTGCGCATGACGCGCCGCCTGCTGCGCGAGGCGCAGACCGCGACGCTCGCCGCCACGCTCGAGCTGTCCGCCGCGATGCAGAGCCTGGCGCACGCCACGCGCGACAATGACGAGGCGATCGACGCCTTCATCGAACGGCGCGCGCCGGACTTTACGGGGGAATAGGCGGAAGCGTCGGCCGCTCTTTTCCCTGTTCTTCTGTTTCGTAAATTTTTTCCCGCGCTGCCGGAACGTGATTTTGACGTTTGATCAAAGATACTTGCGGTACGAACGCGGTCCAACAAACAGGCAAAATAACAGGGAAAGGACAGAGCGCGATAACAGGGGCAGCGCGCGCCATAACAGGGCGGTAACAGGCACCCGAACAAGGGAATAACAGAGCGCGCGGCGACGCTCGTTCGGATGATCGACAATGAGAAAGAGCCCGCCGGCGAACCGGGGTCATGGTGGAGGATGCAGCACTCGGCGCCGGCGTTGAATCAGCTTTCGCCGCTACGTCAAAAATTCACGCAACGTGCGCGAGATATCCCACACGCCGTGTCATATTACGCGGAGGCGACAAAACCGATTGGAGTGCGCTGGTGGATTTCGAGCTTGGCCAACTGGCGTCGCAGCCCTGTCTCGGCAATGTCGAGAATGACGATGCCACCGGATGGGTGCGCACGGCGGCGAGTGTCTATGCCTGGGTGATCGATGGCGGCACGTCGCTGGCCGACGAGAATTACCTCGACGCCGCATCGGGCGATGTCGCCTGGTTCGCCGATGCGCTGTCGCGCGCGATCGCGCGCCATGCCGGGCGCGAGCTGTCGGCAAGGGACCTGCACGCGGAGGCTGCGGCGGCGGTGGCGCAGGATTATGCGGCATTGCTGGATGCCCGCGCTGGCGCGGTGCCGCTCTACGCCTGTCCGATCGCGGCGGTGACCGTCATCCGCATCACCGGTACGGGCGGCGCCTGTCGTGGCGATCTGTTTCATCTCGCCGATTGCCCGGCTTTCACCATGGACCGGGACGGCAAGGTCAGGCGAATCACCTTGGGCGAGAATGTCGAGGCCGAGAACAGGGTGCGCGAGCGGGTCATGGCCTCGCAATCGTCGCACGGCTTCGCCCCGGCAGCGATCATGGCCGAACAGAAGCCGTGGCTCAGGGAGCGGCGCGAGATGCAGCTTCGCGCCAGCCCCTGCCCGATCTCCACGCCCGCCGCCGGCGCGTCGTTCGGCGGCTGGCAGCGGTCGATCGACCTCGCCGCGGTCGACGCCGTCATCCTGATGAGCGATGGTTTCGAACGCTACGCCACCGAATATGCGCTTGGCGACGATCGCGACATGATCGTCGCGACGCTGCGCGATGGCGCGGATGCGGTGCTGGAAAGGGTTCGTGCGCTCGAGCGGTCGGACGATGCGTGTCGCACTTTTCCGCGACTGAAAATCTCGGACGACGCGACCTGCCTCGTGCTCAAGCGCGTGACGGCAGGCTGAATTTCGCGATCGTTGGCGCGTGGCGCAATCGTCACCGGGGTTGAAACACGCGCACGGTGCGCGCATCGCGCTTTACAGGCAGGATCATCAGCCGGGGGAATGACAATGGCGACAGGCGTCGTGAAGTGGTTCAACGATTCGAAGGGCTTCGGCTTCATCACCCCGGATGACGGCGGCGAGGACCTGTTCGCGCATTTCTCGGCGATCCAGCTCGACGGGTTCAAGTCGCTGCACGAGGGCCAGAAGGTGGCGTTCGAGGTGACGACGGGGCCGAAGGGCAAGCAGGCTTCGAATATCACCGCGGCAGAGTAAGAGCGGGACGGACCTCAGCCGCCGTTGGCGTCGACCTCGAACGTGATCGACTTGCCGCGCGAAAACGGGTCCCGACCCGCACCGGTCGCTCGGCAATCAGGTCATTGGAATGTAAAGCTATGGCGGTGCCTTGCGGCCAGTCGGTCGCGGTGTGTTGGAAACGACGATGCTGCAGCCCTTCGGTGACGAGATCTGGATAGCGGACGGCCCGATCGCCGACATAGCCGGCTTTCGCTATCCCACGCGCATGGCGGTGATCAGGCTCCCGGGCGGCGCGCTGTTCATCTGGTCGCCCGGGGCGCTGTGCGACGAACTCCGCGCCGCGGTCGATGCGCTCGGCGAGGTGCGGCACGTCATTGCACCGAACGCGCTCCATCATCTGTTCATCGGTGAGTGGCAGGCGGCCTATCCCGCTGCCCGGCTCTACGCCGCACCGCGATTGCGCGAACGGCGCAAGGATATCGTCTTTGACGGCGATCTCGACGACAGCCCCGCGCCGGGCTGGTCGGGGGAGATCGACCAGGTCGTGGTTCGGGGCAATGTGATCACCAGCGAAGTGGTCTTCTTCCACCGCAAGAGCCGCACGGTGATCTTCACCGACCTGATCCAGCATTTCACGCCGGGCTGGTTCAGCGGCTGGCGCGCCGTGGTGGCGCGGTGGGATCTCATGACGGCGCCCGAACCGGCCGTCCCGCGAAAATTCCGCATGGCCTTTCTCGACCGGCGCACGGCGCGCGCCGCGCTTCAGCGGATTCTGGCCTGGCCAGCCGAGAAGGTGCTGATGGCCCATGCCGCGCCGATCGAAGCGGACGGCCGCGCCTTCATCGCGCGCGCCTTTGCCTGGCTGATCTGAGCCTCGATCCTGTCGCGACACGCGTCAGAAATAGTCGGGATCTTCGAAATACGGCGATTCATGCGGCAGTCCCGCGCTTACGGAATCGCCGAACACCGCCGGGCGCTTCTCCAGAAATGCCGCGATGCCTTCGGTCGCATCGGCCGAGGCGCCGCGTGCCCAGATCATGCGGCTGTCCATGCGGTGCGCGTCCATCGGATGGGCGGCGCCGAGCATGCGCCACAGCATCTGGCGGGTCATCGCGACCGACACGGGGGCGGAGTCCGCCGTCATTTCCAGCGCCAGCGCGCGGGCGGCGGGGAGCAGGTCTTCAGGCGCGTGGAGCGAGCGCACCAGGCGCTTCTCCAAAGCCTCGTCGGCGCCGAACACCTTGCCCGAATAGCACCAGTCCAGCGCCGTCTCGATGCCGACGAGGCGCGGCAGGAACCAGCTCGAAGCGCCGTCGGGCGCGATGCCGCGTCGCGCAAAGACGAAGCCGAAGCGCGCGGCCGTGCTGGCGAGGCGGAAATCCATCGGCAGCTGCATCGTTGCCCCGATGCCGACCGCGGCGCCGTTGATCGCGCCGATCACCGGCTTGCGGCAATTGAAGATGCGCAACACCAGCCGCCCGCCGGTGTCGCGCGCGCCGGGATGCGACAGATCGACGCTGCCATCGGCGCGGATCGGCGAGCCGCCGTCGAGGTGATCGGCGCGACCCTGATAGTCGAATGTCGCGCCGCCCGCGCCGAGATCGGCACCGGCACAGAACGCCCGCCACTGCCGGTGACGATCACCGCACGTACTGCATCGTCGCCGTCCGCCTGGTCGAACGCGGCGACCATTTCGTGCATCATCGTGGTGGTGAAGGCGTTCATCCGATCGGGCCGGTTGAGCGTGATGGTCAGGATTCCGCCCGTGACATCGACCAGGATCGTCTCGAAAGCCATTTCGCGCCCCTCCTCCGACGCTTGCGCGACGATGCTGCAACCGTCCCTATTTCGGCGCGCAACGCAAGCCCGCGATCCGGCGCATTCCGCCCCCGATTGGGCGCAGGTCTATTGTCCGGTACGGAACTGGGAATAGCCTAAAGCACTTCAGGCAGTGAGTCGCCGGCGGTTCGACCCGCCAACCCTTTGGCTTTCGATGTTGCGGAGGTCTTATGCTCGATTTGCTAAGCTACGATGTCGCAAACAGCCACCCGATCCTGACCGTTTCGGTCACCGGCGATGGCGTGCGCCACTGGTCGGCCCCGCCGCTGGCCGGGGTGACGCCGCTGCACCTCGACATGGATGCCAATCCGCATCGCGGGCTATGGGCGTTGCAGCTCGACAATGCCTTGCGCGCCGCGACCGAGCCGACGATATTGCTGGGCGAAGGCATCGCCTGCCTGGCGATCGCGCGCTGGGCGCAGCTCTCACCGCGGCGTTATGTCGAGAATATCGCCGGCGCTTATCTGTTTTCGCCGCTGTCCTATGGCGCGACCCAGGCGCCGTTGCTGCGCAACCTGCATCCGGGACCGGAGGTGCGCCTACCCTTCCCGTCGCTGGTGGTCGACACACGCGCCTCGCTGTCGATCGCACGCGTGCTGGAGCTGGCCGATATCTGGGGCAGCTACTTCAGCGATGCCGATGCTATGCCGGCGGAGTGGCGGGCCGGGGATACGGCGCCGCTGGAGTTGGTGGCGGCCACGCCGGCGCGGAGTGGCCAGCGGCGACTGGTGGCGGCGGAGTAAAATCCCACCGTCATGCCGGACTTGTTCCGGCATCCACCGTTCCGCAAACGCACCAGCCACTTCTTACGCGGCACAGTGGACCCCGGAACAAGTCCGGGGTGACGGGGAAAGATGTTCCTGGAAACCAGCCTAGAAGAGCAGCTTGCCGCCGACGATGGCCAGCGTGCCGGCGAGGATTGGGCGGAGCAGCGCGTCGGAGATGCGGGTCGAGATGAGGCTGCCGATGATGATGCCGGGGACCGATCCGGTCAGCAGCGACAGCAGCAGCCCGAAATCGACCGAGCCCATCGCCCAATGGCCGGCACCCGCGATGAGGGTCAGCGGCACGGCATGGGCGATGTCCGAGCCGACCAGGCGGTTGGTCGGCAGCTTGGGATAGAGGATCAGCAGCGCGGTCATGCCGAGTGCGCCGGCGCCGACCGACGACAGCGACACCAGTACGCCGAGGATCGCGCCGAGCAGCACCGTCCAGCGCGTGATGCGGCGTTCCGGCACGGCATCGAGCGCATGGCCGAAGCGTGCGACGATGCGGGTGCGGAACAGCATCGCAACGGCGGTGGCGATCAGCGCCAGCCCGAGTGTTACCGTGATCAGCCGGTCGGTGCCGTCGAAGCGGGTGCCGATGAAGTGCATCACCAGCAGCGTCAGCAGGGTGGCGGGCACGCTGCCGAGCGCAAGGCGCCGCACCACCTGCCAGTCGACCGTCCTGCCGAAACCATGGACCACGGTGCCGACGCTCTTGGTCGCCGAAGCATAGAGCAGATCGGTGCCGACCGCGGTGGCGGGGTGGAAGCCGAACAGCAGCACGAGCAGCGGCGTCATCAGCGATCCGCCACCCACGCCGGTCATGCCGACCAGCACGCCGACGGCGAGGCCGGCGCCGGAATATAGCGGGTTGAATCCGAACGCGCTCATCACGGGCCATCCTTGCCACAGCCGCCAGCCCGCCGATTCGCCGGGCGTGCGCCGCATTCAACCATTCCGCGAACGGGTTGGTTGCGCGAGGTAGAAAATCTCGTTGCGGCCATGGCACAGCTGTGGGCCGCCTGTCCGGGACCTGCGACGGGGAGACATGAATCCGGGCCGGGCACCGATCCAGCCCTTGAGGAACCCGCTTCATCCCCAATTCGTCTTGCACCTGCCATGGATCGTCGCGGACGGATTGCGCACCGGTGCTCGATCCGCCTGAGCGGATTCGAACAAAGGTGTAAGCGTATCGTGTGGTGTAAAAGGGGGCTGGTGTTCGCATCGGCGGGGACGATGATGATGACGGCCGTGCCGGCGGCCGATGCGCGCGCACGCGCCTTGCCGCCGGTATCGGCGTTGGTGGTGGATGCCTATCGCGGCACCACGCTTTATGCCGATGCGCCCGGCACGGTCCGCGCGCCGGCCTCGCTGACCAAGATGATGACCATGTATCTCGCCTTTGAGGCGATGAGCGACGGAAGGCTGAGGCCGACGACGCCGATCACCATATCGCGCATGGCGGCGCGCCAGCCGGCGTCGCGGCTGGGCATCGCGGCGGGCAAATCATTGACGGCGCGCAATGCGCTGGGCGTGATCGCGGTCGATTCGGCCAACGACGTCACCGTGGCGCTGGCCGAGAAGCTAGCCGGCAGCGAGAAATTCTTCGTCGCGCGGATGAACGCGACCGCGCAGCGCCTGGGCCTGCGCGACACCCATTTTGCCAATGCCACCGGGCTGAAGAACCCCGGCAACTACACCACGGCACGCGACATGGCGAAGCTGTCGATCGTGCTGCTGCAGCGCTATCCGAATTTCTACAGCTATTTCAGCATCCGCAAGGTGACGTGGAACACGCGCGTCATGCGCAACCATAATCACCTGCTCGGCAAGGTGCCGGGGGTCGACGGCATCAAGACCGGCTATACGGTCGATGCGGGCTATAACCTCGCCGCCTCGGCCAAGCGCGACGGCAAGCGGGTCGTCGTCGTGGTGCTGGGTGCGCGCAGCATCGCGGCGCGCAATGCCCAGGTGGCCAATCTCATCGAGCTGGGCTTCACGCCGCCCGGCGGGAAGGTGCGGACGGTGCCCATCCCCACCACGCCCCCGCCCCCGCAACGCCGATCGCATGGGCACGCCGCGCCGCGTGTCGTCAGCGTCCATGGAAAAGACGGCAGGCGGCGGCAAACGATGGTCTTCCGCGCGCGCGATTGATGGTCTTCCACGTGCGCGGTTAGGGACGGCGCTAGTGCAGCCCGCCGCAATATGACGCGCCGGCCGCGGTGCGGCAGAAATCGGGCAGCTTGCCGCTGCTGCGCCAGAAGGCCGGCAAGCCCATGCGCTCGAATTCGGCGACGATCGGCGGCCGCGCGCGCAGCGACGCCGTGCTCTGGGCGTAAAGCGGCATCAGCGGGATCGCCGCGTCGCCATGCTCGCGGTGGAGCCTGACCACGGCCACCGCGGCCTGGCCGGGATGGTTGAGCCTGACCAAAGCCTCGGCGATGAAGGCGCTGTTGCGGTTCTTCGACAAGGCGAC
>NZ_JAQGLG010000229.1 GCF_028292965.1 Sphingomonas bacterium
CCCTCCCTGAAAGGGAGGGGCTAAGAAGGAGAAGCCGGGCCACCGCCTTGCTCGCCAGCGTCGCATTGATCCTTTCAGGCTGCGGCGGCGGCAACGCATCCGGTGGCAGCACCCCGACACCAACCCCTGCCCCGGCACCCGCCCCCACCGGCCTCTACAGCGTCCCGGCCGCCGAGGCGCTCAGCGTCACCGATGTGCAGAACGTCATCGCCCATGCCGCCGCCGAGGCCAGTGCCCGCCACCTCCCCGGCGTGATCGCGGTGACCGACCGTGTCGGCAACGTGCTCGCCGTGTTCCGCATGACCGGCGCGCGCGCCAATGCCGTGACGGCCGCCGCGCCCAATGGCGTCAACATGGACGCGCAGAACCTCACCATCCCGGCAGAGGCCGGCGCGATCGCCAAGGCGGTGACCGGCGCCTATCTGTCGAGCGGCGGCAACGCCTTTTCGACCCGCACCGCCAGCCAGATCGTCCAGCAGAATTTCCCGCCCGGCTCCTCGACGCTCGGCTTGGAGAGCGGCCCGCTGTTCGGCGTGCAGTTCAGCCAGCTGCCCTGCTCCGACCTGTCCGCGCGCTACGGCGCGGTCGGCACCGCCGCGCTGATCGGCCCCAAGCGCTCGCCGCTGGGCCTGTCGGCCGATCCCGGCGGCTTCCCGCTCTACAAGAACGGTGTGGTCGTCGGCGGCGTCGGGGTGATGGCCGATGGCGTCTACGGCCTCGACGCCAATTCGATCGATATCGACAATGATCCCGAAGAGGCGATCGCGCTGGCCGGCACGCTCGGCTTCGAGGCGCCGGAGAGCGTACGCGCCGACCATGTCTATGTCGACGGCACCCAACTGCGCTACACCGACATGGCCTATACGGGACTGATGGCGACGGGCGCGGCGAGTTACGCGGCGACCGACCCCGCGCTCGGCTCGCTGGTGATGGTGCGCGGTTATGCTGCAGCCGCAATCATCCCTGGCACAGCCTATGGCAGCGAGGCCTCGGGCCTGCGCGCCTCGACGGTGAGCGAGTTCACCAACCGCGACGCCTTCGTGCTGACCGACGGCGCCGGCGCCAACCGTTTCCCGATCCGCGCCGGCACCGATGCCGGCGATGTTCCCACTCCGCTGAGCGCCACCGAGGCGCGCGCGATCCTCGAAGAAGCCTTCACGGTGATGAGCCGCGCGCGGGCGCAAATCCGCCAGCCGCTCGACAGCCGCGCCCAGGTGACGATCTCGCTGGTCGATACGCGCGGCGCGGTGCTCGGCATCGTGCGCTCGCCCGATGCGCCGATCTTCGGCACCGACGTATCACTGCAAAAGGCGCGCACCGCCACCTTCCTGTCGAGCCGCTTTGCTGCGCAGCAATTGCTCGCCGACCCTAGCGCAGACGTGCAGCATTTCGTCAGCGCGACGCGTACCTTCCTGCGTGATGCCAACGCACTCACCGGTGCCACCGCCTTCACCGATCGCGCCGGTGGCCTGCTCTCCCGCCCGCATTTTCCCGACGGTGAGATCGCCCGCCCCAACGGTCCGCTGTCGCGCCCGATCGCCCAGTTCAACCCGCTCTCGACCGGCCTGCAATCGGCCTTGATCCTGACAAATGTTGCGCAGCATTTGAATTTCGTGACGGGTGCCAGCGGCACCGACACACCCGCGCGCTGCACGTTCATTCCCGATGTCGCCACCGGGCAGAACCGCTTGCAGAACGGCCTTCAGATATTCCCCGGGTCGGTCCCGGTCTATCGCGGCAGCACCCTTGTCGGCGCGGTCGGTGTGTCGGGCGACGGCATCGACCAGGATGACATGGTCGGCTTTCTCGGCCTGTCCAATGCCGGTGCCCGTGTCGGCGGGATCGGCAACGCACCCGTCGCGATCCGCGCCGACAATGTCGTGGTCGATCTCGGCGACGCGCAGGTGCGGCTGCGCTACGTCAACTGCCCGTTCGCGCCGTTCCTCGACACGAGCGCGCAGAATGTGTGCAGCGGCCTATGAGTATGGGCCCGCTGCTGATCCCCCTCGCCCTCGCCTCGGGCCAAGTGACGGTACCGCCCGCGCCGCCGCCCCAGGCGACGCCCGACGACCAGCCGATCAACGACAAGCCGCCGGTCGATTCCATCCCCGGTCGCCGCCGCCCCGGCTATAACAAGCCGCTCCCCGACGAGGTGACGCAGCGCAATATCGGCGCGGTGCGACCACCCCCGCCGACCGCCTTCCCGACCGACCAGATCCCGGTGCCCGATCGCTGGCGGCTGATCGAGAGCCTCGGGCTGGTCAAGGAACGCTGGTTCGATCCCTATCACCAGAACACGCTGAAGGGTGACCGGCCGATCGACCGCACCAAGGTCAAATGGCTGCCGATCCATGAGGACGACTGGTTCTTCACCCTGAACGCGGTCAGCGACACGGTGGTCGAGCCGCGCACCTTCCCGATCCCCGTCGGCGTGCAGACTACCGATCGCCCGCAAAGCCTCGACGTGTTCGGCAAGCAGGCCAGCGTGGTCGCCTCGCAGACCTTCATCGTCGGCGCGGCGCTGGTGAAGGGATCGACCGCGTTCAAGCCACCCGAGATCGAGTACAAGCTGACCCTCGCCTTCAATATCAACTACGCCCGCGTGCCCGAACGCCGCGTGCTGTTCGTCGAGCCGAGCAAGCCGACCCACCGCACCGACCAGTTCCTTGGGCTTCAGGAAGCCTATATCGATTACCATCTGCGCAACCTGTCGGATCGCTACGATTTCGATTCCGTGCGCACCGGCATCCAACCCTTCCAGAGCGACTTTCGCGGCTTCCTGTTCAACGACCAGAATCTCGGTGTCCGCCTGTTCGGCAACCGCGACGGCAACCGCCTGCAATATAATCTCGCGGCCTTCTGGCGGCTGGAGAAGGACACCAATTCCGGCCTCAACGACGTGACGCAGCGCCCGCGCGACGACTGGGTGTTCGTCGCCAATGTCTATCGCCAGGATTTCCTCATCCCCGGTTTCACCAGCCAGGTGACGGCGGTCTATAACCGCAACCGCGAGGCGAGCCGGGTCCAGATCGACGACAACGGTTTCCCGGTCCGCCCCGCCCTGCTCGGCGATCTGCGTGGCCGGAACTATGACGTGGTCTATCTCGGCTACAACGCCGACGGGCATATCGGCCGGCTCAACCTGACGCTCTCGGCCTATCAGGCGCTCGGCACCGACCGGAACAGCTTCTTCACCGGCCGCAAGGCGCGGATCAACGCGCAGTTCGGGGCGGCCGAGCTGAGCTACGACCGCGACTGGGTGCGCGTCCGCCTGTCGGGCCTCTACGCCAGCGGCGACAAGAACCCCTATGACGACAAGGAAACGGGGTTCGACGCGATCCTCGAAAACCCGATCTTCGCGGGCGCCGACACCAGCTACTGGATCCGCCAGTCGATCCCGTTCGCCGGCGGTGGTCGCGCGATTGCGATCAGCGGGCGCAACGGGGTGCTCAACGATCTGCGCTCATCGAAGGATGAGGGACAGTCCAACTTCAACAACCCCGGCACGATGCTCGCCGGCGTCGGCGCCGACTTCGACCTGACGCCGCGCCTGCGTGTCTCGACCAATGCCAACCATCTGTGGTTCGCCAACACCGCCGTGCTGCAGACGCTGCGCAACGAGGGTAGCATTCCGCGCTCGATCGGCTGGGATCTGTCGACGGCGGTGATCTACCGGCCCAAGGCATCACAGAACATCGTCATGCGCCTGTCAGGCGCGGTGCTGTGCCCGGGCGCCGGCCTACGCGATCTGTTCGCCGCGACGGACCGCAGCAAGCGCTATTATTCGATCCTCGCAAACGTGATCCTCACCTACTGATGCGCGGCCTCTTCTCCTCATACCCGGCAATTCATGCTCCCCGGCGAAGGCCGGGGCCCAGTTGGGGGGCAGATATTGGCTCACGTTGCGCGCAGTTATTAAACCCTTCCCAACTGGGCCCCGGCCTTCGCCGGGGAGCAGCACAGGTGACCCAGCATCTGCGCAAACTGGCATTACTCGCCACGCTGCTGCTGGTCCCGGCGGCGATGCTCTACGCCAGCGAAGGCGAGAAACCGGTCAAGCGCCACTACATCACCGCCCCGCCCGCGCCGATGAGCCAGACCCCGGAACAGGCCGCCGCCAAATCCGCCGGCTGCTATTCCTGCCATACGAAAACCGACGAGCCCTCGATGCACGCCTCCTCGGCGGTGGTCCTGGGCTGCACCGATTGCCATGGCGGCGACGCCACGGTGCAGGGCGATCCGTCGCGCGGCTTCACCGATGCCGCCTATGTCGTGGCACGCGACCGGGCGCATGTCCTGCCGCGCTACCCGCATGACTGGAACTATCCGAGCAGCGCCAACCCCAAGCGCAGCTATTCCCTGCTCAACCGCGAGGCGCCCGAGTTCGTCCGCTTCGTCAATCCCGGCGATTATCGCATCGTGCGGCAAAGCTGCGGCGCGTGCCATCTCGAGGTGATCGAGGCGTCGGAACGCTCGATCATGGCCTCGGGCGCGATGTTGTTCGGCGGCGCGGCGTACAATAACGGCATCGTCCCGTTCAAAAGCTACATCTTCGGCGAGGCCTATACCGCGACCGGCGAACCCGCGAAGATCGAATCTCCCGGCACGCCGCCAGGCACGGTCACGCCGCACCAGGCGGCGCGCGGCGCGCTGGCGGCGCTCTATCCGCTGCCGACCTGGCAGGTGACGCCGCCCGGCGACATCTTCCGCGTGTTCGAAAATGGCGGGCGCAACAACGGCACCGCCTTTGCCGAGGTCGGCCTGCCCAACCCGAGCGGATCGATCCAGCGGCTGGAAGAACCCGGCCGCCCCGACCTCAAGCAGAGCAATCGCGGCCCCGGCACGGGTCTCCGCGTCGCCATCCCGATCCTCAACATCCACAAGACGCGGCTCAACGATCCACTGCTGTGGTTCATGGGCACCAACGACCAGCCAGGCGACTATCGCGGCTCGGGCTGCACCGGCTGCCATGTGATCTACGCCAACGATCGCGAGCCGCGCCATTCGCTGATCTACGCACAATATGGCCGCGACGGGCGGAGCGTCACCGTCGACCCAACCATCGCCGCCAAGACCACCGGCCATGGCGGCCTCGTCACGCCGGAAAGTGGCCACCCGCTCCGCCACGCCTTCTCGCGCTCGATCCCGACCGCGCAGTGCATGAGCTGCCACATGCACCAGCCCAATGGGTTCCTGAATTCCTATCTCGGTTACACCATGTGGGACTATGAATCCGACGCGCCGGCGATGTGGCCCAAGGTGCAGAAATACCCGACCGCCGCAGAGATCCGCGAGGCCAATGATCGCAATCCCGAAGCCGCCGCGGTGCGCGGGCTGTGGAACGATGTCGATTTCCTGCGCAACGTCAACGACCTCAACCCGACGCTGCACGACACGCAGTTCGCCGACTATCACGGCCATGGCTGGAACTTCCGAGCCGTGTTCAAGCGCGACCGCCAGGGCAATCTGCTCGACGCGGAAGGGCATATCGTCGCCCCCGACGACCCCGCCAAATGGCGCAAGCCCGGCGAGGGCCAGTTCGTGCCGCCCGGCACCAACCCGGGCAAGGCGGTCCATCTCATGGACATCCATGCCGAAAAGGGCCTGCAATGCGCCGACTGCCATTTCGCGCAGGACAGCCATGGCAATGGCCTGATCTATGGCGAGGTCGCCAATGCGGTCGAGATCGGCTGCAAGGACTGCCACGGCACGGCGGACCAATATCCGACATTGCGCACATCCGGCCCCGCCGCACGGCCGCAGGGCAATGATCTCGAACTGCTGCGTAACCCCGATGGCCGGCGACGTTTCGAATGGATCGATGACGGCGGCGGCAAGCGTCATCTGGTCCAGCGCTCGATCGTCGACCCGAGCCTCGAGTGGCGCGTGCATCTGGTGCGCGACAGCGTCGACCCGACCAGCCCATACTTCAACCTCAAGGCCGCCCGCGCCAAGCTGATGGCGCGTTCCGGCGCCGATGACGGCCGCTTCGCCTTCGGCCCCGGCGTCGCGGCGGGAGACCGCGCGCATGGCGACGACAAGATGGCCTGCTTCACCTGCCATCTGTCCTGGACGACCAGTTGCTCCGGCTGCCACCTGCCGATCGAGGCCAACTGGAAAACCACCTCGCACCACTACAATAGCGAGCAGACCCGCAACTTCGCGACCTACAACCCGCAGGCCGCGCGCGACGACATGTTCCAGCTCGGCATCCACATGACGACCAAGGGCAATGAGATCGCCCCGGTGCGAAGTAGCTCCGCGCTGATCCTGTCCTCGACCAATGCCAGCCGCGAGCGGATCTATATCCAGCAACCGCCGATCAGTTCGATCGGCTTCTCCAGCCAGGCTTTCGCGCCGCACTTCCCGCACACCGTGCGCACCACCGAGACCAAGACGTGCAGCGACTGCCATCTCTCTGCCGCCGACGACAACAATGCGATCATGGCGCAGCTGCTGCTGCTCGGCACCAACTACACCAACTTTGTCGGCCTGCACGCCTGGACCGGCCTTGCCGGCGGGTTCGAGGCGGTGCGCGTCACCGAATGGGACGAGCCGCAGGCGGTGATCGGCTCCTATCTCCAGCGCTACGCCTATCCCGATTACTGGAAGCTCCATGTCGATAAGAATGGCCGCGAGCTGAAGGACTGGACGCGCGGCACCAGCTTCGACCGCCACGGCTCGGGCGAGACGCACCCGATCGAGACCTTCCGCAATGTCGTGAAGGGCACGATCGACCGCGTCGGCTGCCTACAGCAGCGTGGCGAGTATATGTACGTCGCCGAGGGGCGCGGCGGTTTCCGCGTCTATGACGTTGCCTCGATCGCCAACAAGGGCGTATCCGCGCCAATCATCTCCGCGCCCTTCTCGAAGCTGGGCCATGACACCCACATCGCCAGCACCGACGCGACCTGCGTCGCGCTGCCGACCAACCAGCCGATCAACCCGCTGCGCAACACCGCGCCGATGCGCCAGATGAACCAGGAGCAGCCGTTCCTGCCGATCTACAGCTACGCCGCCGTCACCGACGCCAGGGAGGGTCTGATCCTCGTCAATGTCGAGACGATGGCCGACGGCAACTTCCGCAACAACTTCCTGAAGCGCGCAGCAACCTGGAACCCCGATGGCGTGCTCAACGGCGCGCGCCACGTCATCCTCGCCGGCGAGATCGCCTATGTCACCGCCGATATCGGCCTCGTGGTGGTCGACCTCGCCGACCCGCTCCACCCGAAACTGGCCGCGGTCCGCAAACTGCGCGACGCGCGGGCCAGCGCGATTCAATTCCGCTATCTCTGGGTTACAGACGCAACCGGTGTGACCCTCTTCGATGTGACCCGTATGCGCGACCCAGTCGAAATCCCCTCGGGCCATATCGCCTTGGCCGACGCGCGGCGCCTCTATGTCGCGCGCACCTATGCCTATGTCGCGGCCGGCGCCGAAGGACTGGTCATCGTCGATGTGGCCAACCCGACCCGCCCGCTGCGCTACCAGAATGTCACCTTCGACGGGAAACTGAGCGACGCGCAGGACGTGGTGATCGGCGTCACCAATGCTTCGCTGTTCGCCTATGTCGCCGACGGGCGGAACGGCCTCAAGGTCATTCAGTTGACGGCGCCGGACAGCCAACCCAACTTCTACGGCTTCTCCCCTGCGCCCAAACCCGAACTGATCGCTTGGGCACACACCCCCACCCCCGCCCTCGCGCTATCCAAGGGCCTCGACCGCGACCGCGCGGTGGACGAGACCGGCGGCCAGATCGCGGTGTTCGGCCGCCTCGGCTCGCGCCCGTTCAACCGCACGGAGATGGAACGCCTGTTCCTCAACCACAGCGGCGCGCCGTGGAAGGTGAACGATACGGGTACGATGCAGGACTGGCGCCCGCCGATGCGGGCGCCCTGAGAACGACCTTATCCGCTTCCCCGGCGGAGGCCGGGGCCCAGTTGGAAAGATGAGAATGATGGAGCGCTACCGCCAACCAATCGACGTTTCGTAGCTGGGCCCCGGCCTTCGCCGGGGAAGGAAAATGGGTTAGGAAACCGGCCACTCGGCCCGCAACTGGCGCACCAACGGCTGCAGCTTCTCGTCGAAGCGGGCCAGCACGACATGGTTCTCGACGGTGTCGAACAAGGTGACCAGCTCCTGCCCGGTCCAGCGGTGCAGTGCATAGCCGGGCGGCTCGGCGACGATCATCTCGCGGTGATCGGGCCTTTCCGGATCGATCGGGTTAAGGTCGAGTGCGACCTGCGGCGCGGTCGAGGGGCAGATCGTCACCGTCACCCCATGCCACGGCGCGACGATCGCGCGGTGGAGGTGACCGCACAGGATCGCGCGGACCTGCTGCTGCCCCGCAATGGCTTCGGCGAAGCGGGCGACCCAGGGTTCGTCGGCATGCGTCGCCATCCATTCGATCCCGACATCGAGCGGCGGATGGTGCATCACGATCACCGTCGGCGTGTCGCGGTCCTCGCTTAGCCGCGCCCGCAACCATGCCGCGCGCCGCGTGCAGAAACCGCCGCCATGCCGACTCCTTTCGCGGGTATCGATCACGATCAGCCGCAGCCCATCATGGCGCAAGCTGTACTGGACGAAACCATCGACCATCGGCACCTTGGGAAAGTGCCGCGCGAACGCGTCGCGAAGATCATGATTGCCGACCGTCGGGTAGACCGGGAACGGACAGCCCGCCAGCGCATCGGCGCAGCGGCGATAGCTCTCGTCGTCGCCGCGATCGGTCAGGTCGCCGCTGACCAGCAGCAGGTCGGGGCGGTTGGGCCCCTCGATCAGCACCTTGAGCACCGCGTCGAGCCGTTTGCGGTTGAACTCGACCGGATTGCCCTCGTCGAAGCCGAGATGCAGGTCGGTGATCTGCGCGATCAGCATAGACGCAACGGCGTGCTCATGGCGCTCGCCCTCCCCCCGGCAGGGCGGCTTCGGGCGTCGAGGCCGGCGAAAGCCGGCGCCGGCTTCGCCACGGCGCGTCCTGTTTCTGGTGGTAACTGTGGCACATCGCGCAAGATGAGGGAACCTTGGCCGCCGAGCTCTCGCCGCCATGGCACGAGCGGCAGGTCTCGATGCCGGGCACCAGTACATCGGCGGCATCGCGCGACTCGCCCGCCGCGTGGCACGAAGCGCAGGTCTGGGTGCTGTGTGCGGCATGATCGAACCAGCCATGCATCAGATAGCGCGACGGCTGGCGCACCGGCACCACGCCCCAGTCGATCGAGCCGTTCGTGCCCGGCGGGGTGACGACATGGCAGTCATAGCAGGCGCCGCCCTGCGAGAAGACCTGGCGAATCGCCGCATCGGCGCTGCCCGGCCGCATCGATGCCGCGCCGAAATAAGCATGATAGACCTGCCCCTGCGCGTATTGCCCTGGCCGGCGTCGCGCCATGCCACCCAGTTCGAGCGGTCGGTTGGGGCCGGTGGTGCGGTACATGGCGCGCAGGTCGCCGATCATCTGCGCGATGTCGCCATGCCGCAGCGTGCGCACCATGCCGCCGATGCGGTCGAAGCCGAGGCTGTGGCACATCTTGCAATCGCGCTCCATGTCGACCGGCAGGAACCGCGCCCCATCGGCGGTCGGCTTGTGGCAATCGGCGCAGGCCATCGCATCGCCAAAGCCGTACTGGCCCTTCAGCGTCCGTGCCATCTGCGCCACGCCGCCGCGCGTATCGAGGTGCAGCGCATGGGGGAACTTCAGGCCATTGGCCTCGCGCAGCCCCGGCCCGATCGGTGCGCGCGCCAGCGTCGGCTGCGGACCCGGCGCGGTCGCGACGAGCGGGCGGAATTGCGGGTGGGCAGTGCCGAAGTCGCCGGCATTGCCGATCTTGGTATCGGCCAGCCGGTCCTTCAGCGCGGTGTGGCAATCGGCGCAGAAAGGCTGCGGCGTGGGCGGCATCGGCCCGGCGCCTTCATGTTCGCGGTGGCAATCGACGCAGGCGCCGCGATCCGGCTTGTTGAATGTCTTCGCCCAGCTGGCGAGTATCCGCGCGCCCAGCCCGAGCGGCGCCCGTGCCGTCGCCAACCGGCCCGGCGGGGCATGGTCGTGGACCTGCTTGTGGCACGAGGCGCAGGCGGTATCGCGCACCGCGACGAAGGCCTGGACATGGCACGCCTTGCAATTGCCCTCGAGGCCGTGATGCGCCGCGCTGAGCGGCCCCGGCGTCCAGCTGCGATCCGCCTGGATGCGGCTACCCTGTGGGTCCGCGGGGCGGGTGAAGTGCCAGATCGGCCAGGCGAGGAAGATCGCCAGCACCGTTGCGATCAGCACATAGGCCATGGGCCGCTTGCCCGGCAGGACATGCGCCAGCGCGAAGGCCCGTTCGTCATCCGGCTCGGCATCGGCGGCTGTGCGGGTGACGGTCAACACGATCGTCCCCTCGGCATCACGCGCCACCATGATCCGCGCGTCGCCGACCACGATCTCGCCACCGCGCTTCACATCGATCTCGCCGGACGCGGTGGCGCGCCCGTCGATCTCGACCTTGAACCCGGTCTCGGCGGTGATGCCGATGCGCCGCGGGCTGTTGCGCGCGATCACCGCATGCTGCGGCGCGACCGCCAGATCGGGCACGACGATGTCGCTGTTCGAGCCGCGACCGATCGTCACCGTATCGCGCTCGACCTTCGTCGCGCGGACGATCTCGCGCCCCTCGGCGGTGCGGCTCAACTGGCGGAGGAGGAAGGTCATGCCGCCCTCACCAGTAGAAGAACACGCTGACGATATGCGCCGCGAGCGCGGCGATCAGCGCGAAGGTGATGGGTACGTGCACGTACAGCCAGATCTCCAGCATCGCCTTGAGGCGCAGATGCCGCCGCAACCGCGTGAGCATGCCAGCCTTGCGTTCGAGGAGCCCGTCGACCCGGTCGAGCGGGTCAGTCGCGATATCCGGCCGGCTGCCGATCCGGGCGCGGATCGCAGCCTGTGCCGAGTCGGTGGCGCAGCGCGGGTAATGCCCGGACAGGCGTCGCCACAGCCCGCCGCCGAACGGATCCTGATCGATCGAGCGGTCGACGATCGCCGCATCGGCCGGGTCGAGCGGCTGCGCCGCGTCGTTCAACTGTCGGTCGATCGCGCGCAGTGCGTCGCGCATCTGCGGCTGGGTCAGTTCCTCGCGATTGTCGCTGAGCATCTGCGGCACGAAGGCATAGGCGGCGATGCCCCATATGCCCGAGGCGATGACCAGCATCATCAGCGCATAGGCCAAAGTGTGGACGTTCCAGCCGAACTGGAAGCCGGTGTGCAGCGTGGCGATGACGATCAGGCTGAGGCCGAGATAGACATGCGCGCTGGTCCAGCCCTTGAGTGACCAGCGCCCGCGCGTCATCGCGCGCTTGCGCACGCCGAGCAGGGTAAGCCACAGGATCAGCAGGGTTGCGATCGTGCCCAGCGTATAGCCATACCAGCTGCCGCCATTGGCGCGCGGCTGCACGTCGATCAGCGCATAAGCGAAGATCGCCACGCCCGACAATATGAGCGCGACCTTCAGCCAGCGGAAGCCGGCATGACGCAGGAAACCGTCATGGCTCAGCCCGCCGCGGCGTTGCGGGCTCGGCGCACGCGCGGCTATGATTCGATCTCCGTTTCGAGCCGCGAGACGGTGAGGAATTCCTCAGGCGCGACGCGGATCGCGGCACCGGTCGGACAGGCGCGGACGCAGGCCGGGCCGCCATCTATTCCTGAGCACATGTCGCACTTGATCGCCTTTTTGGGATGCTCGACCCCCGGCTTGTCATGGTCGTGGCGCCACTCCTTGGACGGCTCGCCCGGCCCGGGCCCGCGCCCGAACAACAGCCAGCTGAGCAGCCCCGGCTTCTTCGGCGGCACGCTGTCCATGCGGATCACGCCATAGGGGCAGTTGCGCTGGCAATTGCCGCAGCCGATGCAGCTGTCGTCGATCACCACCTCGCCGTCGGGGCCACGATGGATCGCATTGGGCGGGCAATCGGCCATGCAGGCCGGGTTCTCGCAATGCCGGCAGCTGGTCGGTACGTGGAGATGGGCATAGGTCCGCCCGGTCTCGCGATCGAGCCGCGACAGGCCGTCATGGCTGTCGGCACAGGCCTTTTCGCAATTGTCGCAGCCGACGCAGAGATTCTCGTCGATCAGCAGCACGTCGGTCGCCTCGCCGATGCCATTGTCGACAAGGAACTTGGCGGTCTGCGAATACATGTCGACCACACCCGAGAAACTGCCCTTGCGGCTCTCGACGAAGGTATTGAGCGTCTGCCGCGCGGCCATGTCGGCGCGCGCCTTCTCCAGCAGCCGGGGTTTCGCGTCGAGCAGGCGCCGGAACGCCTTGCCGTCGAGCCGGATCACCTCGGACTTGATCGCCGCCTTGACCGTGGCGGTGCGCTTCCCGCCGCCGATCAGCGCCATTTCGCCGACATAGGAACCGGCCGGCAGATAGGACAAGAACACCGGTTTGCCGCCGACATTCTTCTCGACGATCATCGAGCCGAGGCGGATGACGTAGATGTCGTCGCCGTCATCGCCCTCGGTCAGGATCGCCTCGCCGGCGCGCACCGTCTTGATCTCGGAGGTTTCGAGGATCTCGCCGATATCGGCCGAGGTCAGGCCCGAACCGAACATCTGCAGCAATTGCCGCTCGACCGAGATGCGCGTCACCGCGCGCGCCGCCGCCGGCACCGAGGCCATCAGCTTGAGTGCGGCGGTGCGCGATACCTCGATCGCGATCACGTCGCTGCCGGCACGCACCGTGGCGCCGCGGCGACGGCCGGAGATCAGCCCGACCTCGCCGACGATCGAGCCCTGCGCGATCGGCACGGTGATCGACGGATCGTTGCGATCGACCTCGACCAGCACCTCGCCCTGGACGATCGCGAACAGCGATGAACCGGAGTCGTTACGGCGGAAGATCACCTCGCCCGCCGCAAACAGCCGCATCTCGGAATCGAGCATGAACTCGCGCAGCTGGAGCGGCGACAGCTCGTTGAGGATCGTCACGTCACGCTTGAGCAGCGCCAGCCATTCGTCGACCGAATGCCGGGCGCGGAAGTGCGCAAACTTCTTCGCCAGGATCGGCTCGTCGGCTGGCTTCAGCGTGGTGTTGCCGTTGATGAACTCGACCACGTCATGGCCCTGGTTCATGCAATGCTTGATCAGCGGATAACCGGCCAGCGCGCCGATGACATAGATGCCCGGTCGCGTCGTCTCGAAGGTCGGCGAGAGTTGCGGGAAGGCTTCACGATCCTCGCTGGTGAAGACGATGCCGCACTTCTCGATAAAGGCGCGCGGCGCGGCCGAACCCATGCGCGCGATGATGCGGTCGCAGCGTATCGTCTGCTGGCCGTCGCGGGTGTCGAGCAACAGTTCGCCCGGGCGCACCACCGCCGGCGTGGTCTCGGTGCGAATCGTCACCCGGCCGGACGAGGCCGCCTCGTTGAGCAGCTTGACGTTGGCCGCCTTGGCGCGCGCGAAATCGGCCGAGCGGTTGAGGATGGTGACGGTGTTGCCCTGCGCTGCATCGGCGGCGAGGCCGAGCGCGTTCTCGATGCCGGCGTCGCCCGAGCCGATCACGGTGATATGCTCGTCGACATATTCGCCGGGGTCGTCGAGCTGATACTGGACGTGCGGTGCGTCTGCGCCCTCGCAGCGCATCAGGTTCGGATTGCCCTGGGTGCCGATCGCCAGCACCACCGCTTCCGCCGCGATCTTGTCGCCGCCCTTCAGCGTCAGCGTGAAGTCGCCCTTCTCGCCGTCGATCGCGGTAACCTCGCTGTGGTAACGAACGTTGATCTTCTTCGCGCCGTCACCCCAGTCGCCGAGGATCACCTCGCGCTTGCCTGCGGCAAAGGGCATGTCGGCGCGCAGCACCAGCTGGCTGGGCGTCGCCATGACATGCTTGCCCTTCTGGTATTTGTAGATCGTGTCGGAGAGGTGATCGGTCTTTTCGAGCAAGACGTGGCTCAGCCCGAGCGCGGCCGCACGCGCAGCGGCACTCAGCCCTGCGGGGCCTGACCCGATGATCGCGATACGGACGCGGTCACTCAACCGCCCCACTCCCTGGTTGTCCAAACGGCCGCCTGCCCTTGCCGCGGCCGCCTACACCTAGCATGGATGCAGGCCTGAACCAGCCATCGCATTGGCTCGGCATGGGGGATAGGATGGCAGCGACATCTCGATATGGGATCGCCGCACTGGCTGGCGCGGGGGTGTTGCTGGCGGGCACGGTCGGCTGGAAGTTGATGCCGCATGACGCCGCACCGCCTCCGCCGCCGGTGGAGAACAGCGTGGCCCCTGCGGACCCCGTCGCCGCGCTGCAGGCCGCCGTGCACCAGAAGCCCGACAGCGCCGATGCCTGGATGGCGCTGGGCGAGGCGCAGATGGCGGCAGACAACGCCGCCGGCGCGGTGCCGAGCTTCCACCGCGCCTCGACGCTGGCGCCGACGCGCGCGGACGCTTGGTCGGCGCTCGGCGAGGCGATGGTCAAGGCCGATCCGCGCGATCCCTTCCCTGCCGCCGCGATCCGTGCTTTCAGAAAGGCGGCGGCAATCGATCCGAAGGACCCACGCGCGCGGTACTTTCTCGGCGTGCGGCGGGACCTCGACGGCGACCATAAGGGCGCGATCGACGCGTGGTTCGCGCTGCTCAAGGATTCACCGCCGGGCGCGCGCTGGGCGGCCGATGTGCGCCGCACGATCGAACAGGTAGCCCGGATCAACAAGCTCGACGTCGCCAAACGGCTCGCCGCGCTGCCGACGCTCGACCCACATAGCGCACTCGGCACCACTGCCGGCGCGGCGATCCCCGGGCCGACGCCCGAGCAACTGCGCGCCGCGCAGTCGCTGACCCCGTCGCAGCAACAGACGATGGTCGCCGGGATGGTCGACAAGCTAGAGGCGCGCTTGGCGCGTGATCCGGCCAATCTCGATGGCTGGGTGATGCTGATGCGCAGCCGCATGCAGCTCGGGCAAACCAACAAGGCCGCGGCAGCGCTCGACGAGGCGCGCAAGGCGAACCCCGGTGCGACCGCGCGGCTCAATAGCGAGGCCGCGACGCTGGGCGTACCACGGCGCTGATCGTCGGCCGGCGCCGAGATCGCTCGCAAAACGGACCAGAAAAACCCGCCCGGACGCGTTGACCGCGCGCTGTGACCCGTTACGCCCTCGTATCGGTGCATAGGGGTAAGACGATGCTGCAAACGACATTGTCGGTAGCACTCGAGGTCAAGCCGCAAAGCGCGACGACGCTCGCCGCCTTGATCGACGATCTGCATGACCGCTCGACGGCGCCATTGAGCGCGAAGGGCACCAGTGGCGAAAGCTTCGCCTGGCTGGCGCAGGGCGTGCCCTCCGCGCACTTCATCTCGCTGAACATCTTCCCCGGCGCAGACTATGATCCGCTGTTCGTGCTCGAGGCCAATTTCGACGGGCCGCCGGGCGTGTTCTGGGGCCAGATGGAAGCCGCAGCGGGCGAGGAGCTGCGCGCCATGTTCCGTTGCTGCAAGCGTCCGCTCGATCAGGACGCGCAGCTCTATGACGCGGTGACCGCGCCCGGTTCGCGTGCGCCGGTCGCGCCCTATTGCGAAGCGCGCGCGCTGACGCCGAGCGTGTTCCATCACGGCAATCGCGGCATGACGCGCGATCGTATTCTCGACGAATATGCCCTGTTCCGCGCGATCCGCACCGAACTCGCCACCGCCAATGAGGACGGGCCCAGCCCCTATCGCGGCGTGGCCGCCGGCCGGGTCCACGTCCTGCTCCGCACCGCATTGCTGCCGGCTTTTCCGTGGCTCGCCGCGCCATCGCCCAAACGCATCCCGCTGCGCCAGCGCATCGGCGACATCGTGCGGCTGGTGGCATTCGCGTTCTGCGTGGTGCTGGCGCTGTCCCTGCCGGGGCTGATCTTCTCCAGCTTCATGCCCACATGGCGCTTCTTCATCCTTATCGGCCTGCTGATGGTCGTCGCGGTCGTGCCGATCGTCAGGATGCGTGATCCGCTGCCGGGCACCGGCACGGGCGGCAAGACCAACCTCATCACGGTGCTGATCAGGAACCTGCCGCTGATCGCCGCATTCATCCTCGCATACAGCGCCGTCTTCGGTCCCGGCATGGCCGTGGCTTCGCACCTGACTACCGGGCTGCCCTGGGCGCGTGCCGGGCATGCGGGCATGCGCATCCTGCTGCTCGGCCTGGCCAGCGTGCCGCTGTCCCTGCTCGTGATCGTCGGATGGCTGCGCTTCCTCGAAATGCGCGACTCCGCGCATGACGATCCGCCGATCGACGAGGAAGTGGTGCGCCAGATGGCGCAGCGCGAAGACTGGATCCCGCAGAACCATATGGGCTCGGTGGTGCTGATCAAACCCGGTGTGCTGCGCACGGTGATCGTTCGCGCCGGGCATCTCGGGCTCGGGCTGATGCTGCGCGTGACCGCTACCAACGGCTATCTCGGATCGATGCGCACGGTGCATTTCGCACACTGGGCGTTCGTCAACAATGGCGGCCGGCTGATGTTCTTCAGCAATTTCGACCAGAGCTGGGAGAGCTATCTCGATGACTTTATCGAGAAGGCGCATGACGGCCTGACCCTCGCCTGGGGCGGCGGCACGGGCTTTCCCGCCACGCGCTTCCTGATCCAGGACGGCGCCAGTCATGGGCGCAAGTTCAAGAACTGGGCGCGGCATTCGATGGCGATCAGCCGCTTCTGGTACAGCGCATATCGCGATCTCACCGTCGACCAGGTCGAACGCAACAATCGCATCGCCGACGGCCTGCGCCGCGTGAAGCTCAGCGAAAAGGATGCCGCGGCATGGATCAACGAGCTGTGAGCGAGGGCGCGCCGAACCGCGGGAGCTGGCGTCTCAAGGCGCCGCACGACGTGCTGACCCAGGGGCTGGTGGTCAGCGGTTTTGGCTCCTTGCCGACCGGCCGTGCCCTGTTCCTGCAATTCGCCTGGGACGGCGTCGGCACTGGCGCGTGGCTCGATACGCTCGCCACCGTCGCGCCGGTGACCGATGCCGATGGGCGCGAGGCGCGCGCCACCGCTTTGTCCTTCGCCTATACCGGGCTGAGAAAGATGGGCCTGTCGCCGACCGCGCTGGCGACCTTCGCCGCGCCGTTCCGCGAGGGCATGTTGCAGGAAGACCGGCTGCGTCGGATCGGCGACCGGCGCAACGGCGAATGGCTCGGCACGGTGATTGAAGGGGGCCCGAAATGGAGCGCCAACACCCCGCGTCGCGGCGCGCTGGCCGAGGTCGAGGCGGGCCAGTCCGCCGCACTGACGGCGACCGGGCACCGCGAGGAGCAGATCACCACGCCGATCACCGTCCATGCGCTGCTGCTGCTTTATGATGCCGACGAGAACAGCGCCGAGAAATGGGCGGAGGAGGTCGAAGCCAGGCTGGCGCCGCACCAGATCAAGGTTGCGCACAAGCTGCCGCTCGATCTGCGCCCGGATGAGCGCGGCGTGGCGCGCGAGCATTTCGGTTTTGCCGACGGCATCTCGCAGCCGATGCCCTATGACGATGCGGCGATCATACTGAGCGATGGCAGCGCGGCGCCGCGCGACAAGTGGAACGGCGTGCCGCTGGGCGAGATTCTGCTCGGCCATATCAATGGCCATCACGAGCGAGCGCCAGGACCGATCCTGCCCGATGACCCCGGCGGCAAGGGCAAGGCTGCTGGCCTCCCTCCTCATCCGCTCGCCGAGGGCGGCCTCGATCTCGGGCTCGACGGGAGCTATATGGTGGTGCGCGAGCTCAAGCAGGACGTCGTCGCCTTCTGGCAGTCGATGCGCGAGAACGCCGCGCATATCCGCGCCCGCGATCCTGACCATTCGGCGCATGTCACCACGACCTGGCTGGCCGAGCGTGTGGTCGGTCGCAATACCCATGGCGACTTGCTGTGCCCTGCCGGCTACCTGCCGCGCGCGCCGGGCGACCAGCCTGACAACGACTTCGCCTTCTGGGACCGCGACCAGCATGGTGCCGGCTGCCCGGCGGGGTCGCATATCCGCCGCGCCAATCCGCGCGACGGCCTTGCCCCTTCCGTCGACCAGAAGCAGACCCTGCTCGATGCCGCCAACAACCACCGCATCCTGCGTCGCGGGCGCAAATATGGCGCGACGATCAGTGTGCCGCCCAAGGAAGACGGGGTCGATCGCGGACTGTTGTTCATCTGCCTCAATACCGACATCGCGCGACAGTTCGAGTTCGTCCAGCAGACCTGGTTGCTCAACCCCAATTTCGCGACATTGTTCGACGAGACCGACCCCCTGATCGGCCCCAAAGGCGCGATGACCGTCCGCGACCAGCCGCTGCGGCGACGGATCGAGGTCGATACTTTCGTGCGGATGGTCGGGGGGGACTATTTCTTCCTCCCCAGCATGCCGGCGTTGAAATATCTCGCGACCCTGGGGTCGGCGGCATGAGCGATACCCTCACGCCCACGGTGCTGCGCCCCGGTCCGCGCGGCTTCAAGGCAGTGCTGATGCGCTGGGCGATGGCGGCGATGCCGCTGGCCTTCCGCCTGCTGCGACGCCTCCGGCCGATTCCGCGCTTCGGCAAGACCTATGTCGCGACGCTCTACGACGATGTCCGCGAGGTGTTCGCCACCGACACCGCGTTCGGTGTACCCTATGCGCCCAAGCTCGAGGTGATCATGGGCGGCGAGCCCTTCTTCCTGGGCATGGCCGACACGCCGCCATATCATGCCGATGTCGCCGCGATGCGGCGCGTCGTGCTGGCGGATGACCTGCCGCGGCTGGGCGCGCGCGTCGAGGCGATGGCCGAGGCGATCGTCGCTGCCGCGCCGGGGCAGATCGAGGTGGTCGACGCGCTGGTGCGCAAGGTGACGTTCGATTTCCTCGGCGAGTATCTCGGCGTGCCGGCGCCGCCGCAGGGCGACCTGCGCATATGGGGCACGCGGCTGTTCGAATATCAGTTCGTCGCCAGCGACGCGGCGCTGGTCGCGGAGGTCAAGGTGATCGCGCCGGCGCTGCGCGACCATATCCAGCACCAGATCGAGGCGCGGCGCGCCATGCCGGACAGCCGCGACGATGTGCTGGCGCGATGCCTCAAGCTGCAGGCGCAAGGCGAGCCGGGCTATAGCGACGCGCAGATCCGCACCGCGTTGATGGGCTTCATCGTCGGCGGTCCGCCACAGCCGCCGATGGTCGTACCACAGGCGATGGAGCAGTTGCTCCGGCGCCCCAAGACGCTGGCTGGCGCGCAGGCGGCCGCGCGTGCCGACGACGACGCGCTGCTCGCCGGCTATGTGATCGAAGCGATGCGCTTTGATCCGCTCGCGCCGGGGCTGCCGCGCATGGTGCTCAAGGACTGGACGCTGGCTGCGGGGACGCGGCACGCGCGGCTGATCCCGGCCGGTTCGACCATCCTCGCCGCCTTCGCCTCGGCGATGCGCGATGGTCGGCGCGTACCCAATCCCGAGATGTTCGATCCGCGCAGGCTGCCGCATGAGTACATCCATTTCGGGCACGGCCTGCATCAATGCTTCGGCGAGCATATCAACCGGGCGACGCTGCACATGATGCTCAAGCCGCTCCTGCGCCGGGCGAATGTTCGGCGCGCGGCGGGCTCGGCGGGACATCTCACCAAGCAGGGCGCCTTTGCCGAACGGCTGATGGTGGCGTTCGACCCCGCCTGACCCGATGCGCACGGTCATTTCTCGGTCGCCGAGAACACCCCGTCCCAATCCGCGCCGGGCGGGTTGGCGGTAAAATAAGCGGCGCGCTCGCGCATCAGCAGGTAGAATTTGCGCAGGCCGCAGCTGACCGCGGCACCCTCGCCCTGGACGGCGAGCCGGTCGGCTGTCGCCCAGTCCTGCGCGCGATAGGCATCGAGCATCGCCTGATGGCGCTGAGCGAAATCGCGGAAGCTCGGTTCCTGTTCGAGGCTCTCGTCGCCGAGCAGCGTGAAGATTTCCTCTGGTGCGTCGCGGCCGACGACCTTCACGTGATCGAGCGAAACGATCGCGAAATGCGGCAAATGGCGGCGCAGCTCGCTGCCGATGGCGATTTGCAGGCCGTAATATTTGGTCATGCCCTCGATGCGCGAGGCGAGGTTCACGGTGTCGCCGATCAGCGAGTAGGACAGGCGCTGCGCCGAGCCCATGTTGCCGACGCAGCACGGCCCGGCATTGAGGCCGATACCGATGCTGACATTGCCCGGCCAGAGCGGGTCGTCGGCGCTGCGCTTCTCGACATTGATCTCGCGCAGGCGCCGCGTCATCGCCAGCGCACCGCGCGCGGCATTGGCATATTGATCGGGATCGTCGATCGGTGCGTTCCAGAAGGCGAGCACGGCGTCGCCGATGAACTTGTCGATCGTCGCTTTCTGCGCGAGCAGGATGTCGCACATCGGCGTCAGGAAGGCGATCAGGAACTGGATGATTTCCTGCGGGGTGAGCTTCTCCGACAGTCGCGAAAAACCGCGGATGTCGCAGAACAGCACGGTCATCTGGCGTTCCTCACCGCCGAGCTCGAGCCGGCCGGGATCGTCGACGATGCGCTGCACCATCTCGGGCGAGAGGTAACGGTCGAAGGCCTGGTGGATATAGGCGCGCTGGCGTTCCTCACGGTAAAAGGTGACGGCGGTCTCGACGATATAGACGAGGATCAGGCCGAGCACCGGCCAGGCCGGATCGAGCAGCAGGCGCCCCTGGCTGAACGCCTCCCAGCTGCCGAGCAGCGTGGCGCCGACCATCACCAGCCCGAGGATCGCACCACGCAGCGCGCCCAGCCAGGGCAGCGCGAAGACCATGATCAGGCCGAGCACCAGCAGAGCTGAGCGTTCGGCGCCGAACCCCCAATCGGGATAGCTGAGAAAGGTCTTCGACATGATCTGCTCGAGCGCCTGGGCGTGAATGACGGCGCCCAGTTCGCGGTCGGCGAGCGGGGTCGATTTCTGGTCGTAAAGGCCAGCGGCACTGGTGCCGATCAGCACGATCTGCCCCGAGAAATATTTTTCCATCTCCGCCGCGCTGAGCGCGCCGGTGAGGATCTTCCATGCCGGCACGACGCGCTCGGGCTGCCGCGCGGTGAAATACATCAGCAGCCGGCCGTCGCCGGTGGTCGGCACGACGGAGTCGCCAACCTTGAGCGAGACCATGTTGGCGCCGTTGCCGCCATGCTCGGCGCTGGCGTCGTCGGACTTCACCACCACCGACTGGGTCTGGTACGCCACGCGCAACGCCTCGAGCGACAGCGCCGGGAGCAGTGCGCCATTCTCGGTCGAGACCATCGGCGCCTTGCGGATGATGCCGTCATTGTCGGGCGGCAGGCTGACGAAGCCCAGCCCCTTCGCCGCCGCGCGCAACGCCGGCAGCGGCTGGATCGCGCCATTATAGGTCGACCGTCCGGTGCGCGCCTGGCTGCCGGCATAGGCGAAGCCCATTTTCGGCTCGACCTGCCCGCCCTTGCCATCGTTGGTCAGGAAATAGGCGAGCACGACGTTCGAATTTTCGAAGGCGCGGGCGAGCGTCGCGTCATTGTCCGGCAGGCTGCCGAGCGCCTTGAGCAGATCGTCGGTGCCGCCTTGCCGACGAAGGCGTTGCGCGAGGTTGGCCGGCGAGGTGCGATCGGGTTCGGAGAAGACCACGTCATAGACGATCGCGGCGGCACCGGCATCGGTCAGGCGGGCGTTGAGATCGGCGATGTCGGTGCGCGGCCAGGGCCATTGACCGAGGCGACGGAGTGTCTCGTCGTCGATGTCGATGACCCTGACGGCGGCGTCGGTATAGGGCCGCGGCTTGGCGCGCTGATAGCCGTCGAACAGCAGCGACGAGGCACTGTCGATCGCCGACACGCCGATGGCCTGGAGCAGCAGGACAAGGAGCAAGGTGGCGAGGCCGGGCAGGATCGCTCCCGCTCGCTTGCGCAACGCCAGCCGCCACCGTCTCCCCATCGGCCTGCCCGCCCCCGTCGTTTCGCCCTCGTTATGGCCGAGGCGGCACCAACCGACAATGGCATCGGCGCGATCAGGCGCGGCAAATATTCGGCAAGTCACGGTTCCGTCCAACACCAAGTATTCGGGGGGTTTTGACGACCGACGGGGGGTGTCCTTCATCACGACGCGTTACTTGCGACTTGCAGATCGCGCGCAGGTGACGGCGCCTTGTCCAACAGCGAATAGTGCGGCGATGCTGTGGCGCGCGCGCTTTTTCGGGGCGCGAGGACTGGGTCTTTATTGGACCCCTTTTGGGGGACCGTGACGATTTTCGTGGCGTTCACCGGCAAGCTCCGTCGGGCCGACCGGCGTTTTCCCAACACGAAATGCGTCGCGAGCTCGGTGGCGCTCGCATAGTGCGCGCGGTGCCGCGCGCAGTGAATCAGGCTGGCTGGCCTGCCGTGTCGGAGAGCGTCTTGCACAGGATCACATTGCTATGGCCGTCGGGCCAGCCGAGAAATTCGGCCATGCGTTCGAAGCCGACCTTCTCGTACATCGCAGGCGCCTGGAAGTCGTGGCTCTGCACCCAGATCCTTCGCACACCGCGCCGCCGCGCCTCGTCGATGAAAGCGGTGAGCAGGGCGCGCGCATGGCCACGCCCGCGATGCGCCTCGGCGACCCACATCTGCTTGAGCTCGGCGGTGCGCGCCCAGCTGTAACCGGCGGCAGCGGCGATCATCTGCCCGGCCTGGTCGCGCATCACGAAGTCGAGGCCCTGCGCGTCGTCCAGCCCGGTCGCGCCGCTATTGTGGCGGTATAGGTGATCCTCGATGGCGTCGATCTCGTCAGGGGAAAGATCGTGGCGTGGTTCGACGGAAACCGCGTGCGCCGGCAGGTCGAGCCGCATGGCGCAGCGGCGTTCGCCGGGCAGGCCGTTCGCTACCTCCGCGCGCAGCGTTTCGGCGAGACGCTGCGTCAGTTCGTGATCGGGCAGCGTGCGGAAGCCCGCGCGCCGGTAAAAGGGCTCGTTCCACGCGACCTCGCGGAACGTCGTCAGCGTAACGGCGGGCAGCCGCGTTGCCGCCGCCCACGACGTCGCGGTTGCGAGCAGGCGCCTGCCCAGCCCCGCGCGCTGACTGTCGCGGCGCACCGACATCTCCCAGATGTGCAGCGCATCGCCGAATAGCTCGCCGCACAGGAAGCCGGCGATATCACCCGCCTCATCCGTGGCGACCCAGGCAGCACCGCCGGCGATCAATGCGGCATAGCGCTCCACCGACAGATCGGGCGCATCGGCAATCCAGGAGAGATCGTCGATCGCGCGAAACGCCTCGCCCGCCGATCGCTCGACCTCGGGGAGAAAGGGCGCATCTGCCGCGCGGGCCGACCGGATGATGATAGCGGCTCTCCTCGCGGGCTTTCCGCTACCGCGCGGCCCTGATCGACGTCGGCGGATCGCCTGATCGTCGCGGACAAAAAACGCAATGGCGAGCGCCGGCACAGCCAAATTATGCCATTCGAGAGCACCATATGGCGACATGGGCGCACGTCACGGTCCGCATCGCGAGCAAGCCCGCGATCGCTTTTTTATAGCGGTGATGTCTGACGGTATTTCCATTCTTTGGCCAGCGCCTGCAATTGTGGCTCCGCGTCAAGATCCGATGGCCATGGCCAAGTCCGCTACGCGCCTCGTTGACTGACGCCGGGTCGAGTCAGGAGGTGCCGGCCGCTTATTGCCGGGCAACGCGCCTATCCAGCATAGGAACCGATCGTATCGAGAAATACCTCGATCGTAATGCTCGTTAGCGCGCGATGATCATTTGCGAATTCGATCCTGTTACGGTGCGTATGCCATGCGTTCATGTATATGTTCTTGTTTTCGCTAAAATATAACGCCGTACGAAATTGCTCTCGCCAAGCAGCTTCAATGGAGCAGTCCGAGCAAAGCGCAAACCTTGGATGCGGTTTTACATATTTTATTTTCAAATCGACGACGATGTCGCGCAGAGCTCTTCTCACCTCCGCCTTGTTCACGGACGGAGATATCTTATTGCGCGAATCCGAGAACAGAGGCCCGACAGGCGGTTTCATCAAGCAGTAGATCGGCACGTTCTGCTGATATCTCGCAAGGATCTTGGCAAGCTCGGTCGATGAAAAGCCGGCTCGCAAAAGGACGTTGCTTGCTTCTTGTTCGAAGGCCTGAAGCTTTACCTGATCGCGACGTACGCTCGCGGCCGTCGCTGCGCCCAGACGGCGGGCGGATGCCAGCACGGCTTGCTGCCTGCACGGATTTGCCGATGCCTGTGAGCTGAACAACGCCAAGATCGTGAACAACAACGCGGCCCATGCTGGAACGCCAAACCTGTCGGACATGAATGATCCTTTGGTAACCCAGCTTGGCGGCGGTGTTCGATTGCTTGCAGTTGCTACGCTACTCCGCCGGCTTCCTTCGCCGGAACGGATAGGCCAGCTGCGCGCGATACCCGCGGGGCACATCCTCGGCGACACCGTAGCCGCTCGGCCATTCGCTCTTCGGGAGATAATAGGTCCCGAACAGGCGATCGAGCAGCGGGAAGTGGATCGCGAAATTCTTGTCGATCGCGACTTCCTCGATGCCGTGGTGCCAGTGGTGGAAGCGCGGGGTGACGAGGAACTTGCCGAGATTGTCGAAATTGCCGCGCAGATTGGCGTGGACCAGCGAGGCGTAGATATAGACCATCGCGACATAGGCCTGCATCACCGAGGGCGCGAAGCCGAGCGTCAGCAGCGGCAGCGAGGTGACCCCGCGCAGCAGCACGATCTCGACGAAATGCATGCGCGAGCCGGCCAGCCAGTCCATCGCCTTGGCCGAGTGATGCACGGCATGGAAACCCCACAGGAACGACCAGCGGTGGAAGCCGCGGTGGAACCAATATTGCACCAGGTCGGTGAGGAACATCGCCTCGACGAACTGCAGCAGCCAGGGCTGGCTGGCGACGGCAGCGCGGAAGGCGCCGAACGAGCCGGTCGAGGCCATGATGAACGATGACGGCGCCAAAGCGAGGAAGGTGATCAGCTGCACCATCATCGAGCTGACGAGATAATAGAACAGATCCTCGCGCCATTCGGTGCGGAACAGGCGCTGGTCGCGGCGGTGCGGCAACAGGCGCTCGATCGGCGCGAACATCAGGCCGGTGGCGATCATGTTGAGCGCGAAAAAGTCGACGCCGAAGAAGATGCCCCAGTCATGCGCCTCGCGCGGCTGCACGCCAGCGCCGCCGAGCAGGGTCGCGACGAGCGCGATCACCAGCGCGGTGATGCCGAGCGCCTTGCGCGGGCGGAGCAACATGCTGAGCAGGGCCAGCGCGTAACCCGCGATCAGGGTGGCGTGGATGACGATGCGGAAGCCGGTCCAGCCGCGCACCGTGCCCAGTTGCGGCAGCGCGAAATATTCCGGCCAGCGCATGGCGAGCACGAAACACAGGCCGGCAACGGCGAAGATGATCGCGAAGAAACCGGAGAACCAGCCCGTACCGAAACCCCGCGCCTCGATCGGTGCTTCGAGATCGCGCGTCAGCGACGTGAGAAAGGTGCGTTTCATCAATAACTCCCGCTGCCGCCTTGGTCGGCCACTACAAAGCGTAAGTCAAACGGCTAGCCAACATAGGTTAAGACGTTGATAGCACCGGCGATCTCCCTGTTGGAAAGAACATATTAACCATCCCGGCGCATCACTACCTTTATGAGAGGCGGATTTTCGATCCTGTGCGCTTGCCTGTTGAGCATGGCCTGCCTCGGCGCGGGGCCGGCGATGGCGCAGGACGATTATGGCGATCCGTCGGGCAAGACGCTCACCGTCACGGCCGATCTGCGGCTGATCGCAGCCAATGGCGAGCGGTCCTGGACGGATGGCGGCTTCGGCAAGACCCGGTTCGCCCCATCGCGCGACCGCTTCCAGATCGATGCGCGCGCGATCGAGGGTGATGTGGTGTGGCAGCCGCATCTCAGCTGGTCGCTGGATGCGACGATCGCGGCGACGGTGCAGCAGGGCGCCGACAATCCCGGCCTGTCCGAGGCCTATCTGTCGTTCCGCAGTGAGCCGCATGGCAATTTCCGTGGCCACGCCCGCGCCGGCCTGTTCTGGCCGCCGGTCTCGCTCGAACATTCGGGGCCGGAATGGGCGGTGACCGACACGATCACCCCGTCCGCGATCAACAGCTGGATCGGCGAGGAAGTGAAAGTGGGCGGCGTCGAGGCGGGTGGGCAGTGGCGGATCGGTGCGCACCGGCTTTCGCTGAGCGGTGCGCTGTTCGGCTTCAACCAGACCGCCGGCACCTTGCTCGCCTTTCGCGGCTGGGCGCTGCACGATGTGAAGGCAACCGCTTTCGGGTTGCAGCAATTGCCGCCGCTCGACGCGTTCATGATCGATGCCCAGGCGCCGCGCACACGACCGGTACTGCAGTTGGACAACCGTCCGGGCTATTATGTCCGGCTCGCCTGGGCGGCGCCCTTCGCGGTCAAACTGTCCTTCTTCTATTACGACAATCGCGGCGACCCGGAAGCGGTCACGGCGGAGACGTTGCAATGGGGCTGGCGCACGCGCTTCGCCAATATCGGCCTGGTGATCGACCCGACCGCGACACTGCGGTTCAAGGCGCAGGCGATGACCGGGCGGGCCGAAATGGGCTTTCCCGAGCCCGACCGGATCTGGGTGGATACGCGTTTCCGCTCGGCCTATTTCCTTGCCACGCGGACGATCGGCGAAGGATCGATCAGTGGACGGATCGAGGCGTTCGGTACGACCGGTGAAGGCAGCATCCTCGGCGCCGATGAAAGCGAAACCGGCTGGGCGACGACCTTCGCCGCAAAGCGCCGCCTCGGCAGCCATGTCACGATATTCGGCGAAGTGCTGCACACCGAGAGCACGCGACAAGCGCGGGCGCGCGCCGCGCTCAATCCGTATCAGCCGCAGACCCTGGCCCAGCTCGCAGTGCGGCTTCGTCTTTGAGAAACGAGACCAGAGGCAGATCGGCCGGCGGCATCGGCAGGTCGTCCATGTCGTCGGGCCGGCGCCACAAGAGCAGATCCGCATCGAGCGCCCGCGCCACGCCGGCCCAGCGCGTGCAGCGATAGAGCAGCAGCAACATATGCCGATCGGCAAGCCGCTGGCTGGCGAAGGTCAGGGGCGCGAGATCGCCCGGGGCAACGAAAATGCCGAACTCCTCGCCAAGCTCGCGCGCCAGCGCGCCCTCGGGCGTTTCGCCGCTTTCGACCTTGCCGCCGGGGAATTCCCACAGCCCGGCCATCGCCTTGCCGACCGGACGGCGCTGCACCAGCACGCGGCCCGCGGCGTCGGTCAGCGCGGCCGCGACGACGACAAGTATCTGGCGATCAGCATCTTTACCCGGCGCATCAGTCATTCGTTAACCCTGGCGGCTTTATGTTGGTCTGTCACGATGTTGCCGTTGGGAGCGGAAACACCATGCTGAAGATACTGCGAGCCCTGCTGCGCGATAAACGTGGCGGCACGGCGATCGAATATGGGCTGATCATTTCACTGGTCGTGATCACCATGGTGAGCGCGTTCATTCAGGTCGCCAATTCGACGACGTCGATGTGGGGCAACGTCAATACCAAGATGGAAACCGCACGTAGCGGTGGTTAACCGCCGTGCACCTTCATTCGTCTTCCGCGGCTTAAAACTTTGTCAACCTCACTTCGATACACCGATGTTGTCGATCCGGATTTCCGGGGAGGCCGGGTACTGAAGCTTTAGAAACCACGGAGACGAAATCATGACGAAGATCCGCAACTTCATCAAGAACAGCAAGGGCGCCACCGCAATCGAGTACGGCCTGATCGCCGCTCTGATCGCCGTCGCTGCAATCGCCGCGATGCAGGGCCTGGGCAACCAGCTGAAGACCACGTTCACCAACGTGTCGAGCAACATGAAGGCTTCGTAAGCTTTCTTTATCGCTTAGGAATTGGGCGGCGGGACCTGGTCTCGCCGCCCTTTTTCTTTTGTTTTCTCGAGGTGCTCCTGCGCAGGTAGGAGCCCAGGCTTACGGAGCGCGACGCTCGCGGCCCTGGACCCCCGCTTTCGGGGGGGGAACAGTTTGATACGCATTCGAAGGGTTGAGCACCCGACAAGCCTCGGGGACGAAGGGAGTTAAATTCGCCCGATCGCCAGGAACTTGTCGCGCCGGCCGCGGCGCAGTTGGTCGGCATTCTGATTGTTCATCCCGGTCAGTGCACCTTCGATGGCATCGCCGAGCGAGACGATCGCCGCCGCCGGATCGCGGTGTGCGCCACCAAGCGGCTCCGGCACGATGGTGTCGATCACGCCGAGCGCCCTGAGATCCTGCGCGGTGATCTTCATCGCCTCGGCCGCGTCCGCCGCCTTGTCCGCGGTGCGCCACAGGATCGAGGCGCAGCCCTCGGGCGAGATCACCGAATAGACGGCGTGCTCGAACATCAGCACCTTGTTACCGGCGGCAAGCGCGATCGCGCCGCCCGAACCGCCCTCACCCACCACCGCCGCGACCAGCGGCACACCGAGCGCAAGACACGCCTCGGTCGAGCGGGCGATCGCCTCGGCCTGGCCGCGTTCCTCGGCCTGGACGCCGGGAAAGGCGCCCGAGGTATCGACCAGGGTGACCACCGGCAGGCCGAATCGGTCGGCGAGCTGCATCAGGCGGATCGCCTTGCGATACCCTTCGGGCTTGCCCATGCCGAAATTATGATTGAGCCGGCTGGCGGTATCGTCGCCCTTCTCATGACCGATGACCAGAATGCGGCGGCCGCGAAAGGTGGCGAAACCGCCGAGAATCGCCTGGTCGTCGCCGAAGGCGCGGTCGCCGGCGAGTGGCATGAAGTCGTCGAACAGGCCGGCGACATAATCCTTGAAGTGCGGACGCTCGCCGTGGCGCGCGACCTGCGTCTTCTGCCACGGGGAGAGCCGGGCATAGGTGTCGCGCAGCAGCTTGTCGGACTTGACCTGGAGTCGCCCGACCTCGGCATCGATGTCGACGGCGCCGCCCTCGGCGGTCTCGCGCAGTTCATCGATGCGGCTTTGCAGCTCGGCGATCGGCTTTTCGAAATCGAGGAAGCTTGGCATGGCCGCGCGCTAGGCCGGGCGAGGCTTTACGTCAACGCGGCGCGACGCATCGTTCAGCGGATGGCGCGCATTGACCAGCTCGACCAGCCGGCTGGCATCGACATGCGTGTAGATTTCCGTGGTGGCGATATCGGCGTGGCCGAGCATCGACTGGAGTGCGCGCAGATCGGCGCCGCCGGCGAGCAGGTGGGTGGCGAAGGCGTGGCGCAGCACGTGCGGGCTGACCCGCTCGGGCGGGATGCCGGCCTCGCGCGCCAGCGCCTTGAGCAGTTGATAGAGCCGCACGCGGGAAAGATGGGTGCGGCCCGAGGGGAACAGCCAGGGCCGGTCGCTGGCGACATGGCCGCGCCACACCGCCACCGCCGCGCGGGCACGGTCGGAGATCGGCACCAGTCGCTCGCGCCCGCCCTTGCCGCGCAGGATGAGATAGGGCCGGTCGGGGGCGATGGCGTTGCGGGGCAGCGAAACCAGCTCGGTCGCGCGCAGGCCGGAGCCGTAGAGCAGCTCGACCAACGCGGAGAGGCGCAGGTCGGTCGGGTCGAGTGGTACGCGTTCCGTGCGCGCGGCGATGGCTGCGAACAGCCGTTCGACATCCTCATGGCTCAGCACCTTGGGCAAGGAGCGTACGGCGCCGGGCCGCGGGAGCGCGCTGCCCGGATCATCGGCGCGGTGGCCCTCATCGGCGAGAAAGGCATAGAAGCGACGCAGCGCGGCCGCCTTGCGCGCGACGGTAGCGCGGGCGAGATCGCGCCAGCTTTCGCCGAGTCGCGCCAGATCGGTCGCTTCCGCAACCGCCAGCCGCCCTTCCAGCATGTGCGAGGCGAGCACGAGATCGGTGCGATAGGCCGCCAGCGTGTTGGGCGCGGCACCCGCCTCCGCCGCCATCATTTCAAGAAAGCGCTCGATCAGCGCGGTGTCGTTGCCCGGCGGCGTCAACGCCGCATCATCGGCCGCCGGCGTCAAAGCCGCGTCATCGCCTCTACGGCGATCATCCGTGCCTCGCCTTCCATGCCGGCGGCGCGCAGCGACGCGACGATATGGAACAGCGCCGTGGGCGAGACGCCTTGCCATAACGGTGTCTGCATGCCGACGCCGGCGAGCAACAGCACAGTGCCGGGCTGACGCGCGAGGCCGGCGCGACCGATGGCGCGGGTCCAGGCGTTCTGATCACCGATGCGGATATCGAGCGCGCGCGCGCCCTTTTCGATCTCGGCGGCAGGCAGGCGACCAAGGCCGGCGAGGCCGGCAAAGAACATCTGGCGTTTGCGCCCGGTCGGGTCGCTGCCGGCATAACCGCTGACATCGCTATAGCTGTAGCTGGTGCGTACCGGGTCAGCGAGGGTGAGCATCGCCCAGGCGTCACCGCCGCGCGAGGCCTGGGTGCGCCAGCGCAGCGCCTGCAGGTCGAGCCCGGCGGTGAGCATTGCCGCAACCAGCCGGTCGACATCGGCGTCGGATGCGCCGGCAGGGATGCGCGCGGCGGCGCGTGCTGTAAGGATCAGCCGGGCATATTTGCCGTCGGCGGTCCTGGGCTCGTCCCACAACTGCTTGAGCGAATCGAGCCGCGTGCCGGTATCGGCACCGTTGAACGCGCTGGCCAGGTCGCGCGCGATACCGACCTCGGCGAGCGACTGGTCGTCCTCGCCGAGCAACGATCCATAGAGATCGACCAGCGCCGAACTCGACAGCACACCGCGCACCGCAGCGGCGTCAGCGACGCGCGCCCGGACCGGTGCCGGCAGCCCGGGCACCAACGCGCGCCATGAGCGCATTTCGGGACGCAGGCCATCGAGCAGCGGTCCGGGAATCTCCACATTGCTGGCCATCGCCAGGCCGTAACGCCATGGCGTGAGACGATCGACGCCGTCCCATTCGATCGTCACCGCCTGTCGTCCGCCGGCACCACGGCCGGCGACCTTCTGCGCGAGCATCAGGTCGATACCGCCGGCCACGCCGCCCTTGCGCGCGGAATCGAGCAGTTGCGAGGCGCGCGCCGGTTGCCCGGCAAGCCCGGCGCACATGCCGCGCGCCAGGACCCAGCCTGGCTCATGGGTCTGTTCGAAGCCGTTATCGACCAGCGCGCACAGCCCGGCCGGATCGGCAGTGGCCAGCGCGGCCTGCATCGCCATCTGATAGAGCTTGGGGGTGTAATCGACCGTATCGACCGACTGGACGACGTCGCGCGCGGCGACCGATTCGCCCATGCGCAGCAGCAGCCAGGCGCGTTCCGCGGCGAAATCGGCGCCATTGACGTGCGGCGGTGTGACGAGCCGCGATGCCAGTGCACGACGCAGCCCGATCGCCACCCAGCGCGACGTGATCGGCGTATCGAGCCGACGCATCAGGACTTCGAGGAATTGCCCGTCGGTGCGGCCAAAGGCATTCGGGCCGAGCGCGCCATCGGCCGGGCCCGCCGGGCCGAGCAGATCGATCGAGCGGCGCGCATAGGGCGGAATTTCGTAACGCGCGCGCTGCGCGGCCTGAACGCTCGGGTCTACCGGCGCCGCGCTCGGCGTGGCGCTGGGGGTCGGAGCCGGTGGAGCGCCGTCGATCGCGGGCGCGACGGGGGTGATGACGGTGCCGCCCGGCGTCGGGCGCGGCCCGGCGCTAGGCGCGGGCGCCGGCGCGGGAGTCGCCACGGGATCGTTGAAGCCGGGCGGCAGGATCGATTCGGGGCGCTGCTGGCCCCGGCTGTCCTGTCCCAGGGCGACGCTCGTCCCCAGCACCGCGAGCGCAATGCCGGCGAGGAAAGCGCTAGCTCGAGAGATTCGCAAGCGGCACCACCTTCTCGATATGCGTTTGCGGCTTCTCGTGGCTACGCCCCGCCAGCACGAACAGGCCAGCGACGAGCACGACCGCGACGACGATGAGAATGAGCAGCGAGCGGGACATGCGGACAACCTTACAAAAACCGGGCTTGCACAACCGGGACACGTGCCCCGGACGAGCCTTTTGCCCGAGACGCAAGCGCGCTGTATAGCCCCCGCCTCATGTTGCAAAGCCCCGCCCCTGCCCCGCTCTGGACCGGCCAGCCGATCGTACTCGTCGGGCTGATGGGTGTGGGCAAATCGACCGTCGGGCGCCGCCTTGCGTCGCGGCTCAATCTGCCGTTCGTCGATGCCGACAACGAGATCGAGACAGCGGCCGGGATGTCGATCCCCGATATCTTCGAACGCTTTGGCGAACCCTATTTCCGTGACGGCGAGCGGCGCGTGATCGCGCGGCTGATCGATGGCCGGCGCAAGGTGATCGCGACCGGCGGCGGCGCGTTCATCAACGACGAGACGCGCGCGCTGATCCTCGACCAGGCGCTGGCAATCTGGCTGCGCGCTGCGCCGGAGGTGCTGGCCGACCGGGTGAAGCGCCGCGACAATCGCCCGCTGCTGCACGGCCGCGACCCGCTGACCGTGCTGAGCGATCTGGCGCTGGTCCGCGACCCGATCTATGCGCTCGCCCCGGTGCATATCGTCAGCAACCCGGCGCCGCACGAATCGACCGTCAACGCGATCCTGAAAGCCATTCGTTCATGACCCGCATTCCGGTGGCGCTCGGCGACCGCAGTTACGACGTGCTGATCGAAAGCGGCCTGCTGCGCCGCGCCGGTGCGTTGCTCGCGCCGCTGTCGCGCGGGCGGCGCATGGTCATCGTCACCGATACCAATGTAACGGACCATCTCGCGACCTTGCAGGTTTCGCTGAGAGCAGCCGGCGTCGAGAGCGAGGCGATCATACTGCCGCCAGGCGAAGGCGCCAAGAGCTGGGCGATGCTCGAACAACTCACCGACCGCCTGCTCGATTTCGGCGTCGAACGTGGCGACCATGTCGTGGCGCTGGGCGGCGGCGTGATCGGCGACCTGGTCGGTTTCGCCTGCAGCATCCTCAAGCGCGGCTGCGGCTTCGTGCAGATACCGACGACCTTGCTGGCGCAGGTCGATTCTTCGGTGGGTGGCAAGACCGCGATCAACACGCGGGCCGGCAAGAATCTGGTCGGTGCGTTCCACCAGCCGGCTCTGGTGCTGATCGACCCGCAGGTGCTCGACACCCTGCCGATCCGCGAGCTGCGCGCAGGCTATGCCGAGGTCGTGAAATACGGCCTGATCGACGACGCCGATTTTTTTGCCTGGTGCGAGACGCATGGCGCCGCATTGCTCGCAGGCGATAGCGACGCGCGTTTGCATGCAATCGCCCATGCCGTCGGCGCCAAGGCGCGGATCGTCGCGGAGGACGAGCGCGAGACCAGCGGCAAGCGCGCATTGCTCAATCTCGGCCACACTTTCGGCCATGCGCTCGAGGCCGAAACGGGCTTTTCCGACCGGTTGCTGCATGGTGAGGCGGTTGCCGCCGGCATGGCCATGGCGTTCGGTTATTCGGCCGCGCAGGGCCTTGCGCCAGCGGCCGATGCGGAGCGCGTTGCCGATCATCTGCGCAGCGTCAGCCTGCCCGATGGCGCAGCCGCAGCCGGTGTCGACGCCGATGGCGAAACGCTGGTCGGCCATATGCTGCACGACAAGAAGATGGACGGCGGCACCCTGCCCTTCCTGCTCGCCCGGGGCATCGGCGCGACCTATCTCGACAGGTCTGTGAAACTCGCCGACGTCGCTCGGTTTCTCGACTCCTAGGCGTATATCGAGACCGCGTCCGTGCCATAAACCGGACGACCGGCCGGTGGCGAATATACGCAAAATACGTATGCTTTTCATCCGATTTTAACGGGAAAACATCCAAAACGGTTGCGATGCGTGCCGCCACAACGGCTGTCGGCATCTCGCGGACCATGTTTATGATCGATGTCGCCCTGTGCATTGTAACCGCTCACGACCCCTGGCTGGTCGTGCTGGCGGTCATCGTTTGCTGCGTCGGCGCGTTCGCAATCGCCCAGATGTTCGGACGCGCGCAGGTGACCAGCGGCGTGCAGCGGATCGGATGGCTGTTCCTGACCGCGGTGGGCGCCGGCGCGACGATCTGGTGCACCCATTTCGTCGCCATGATCGCCTTCAAGGCGGGCGTGCCCGTGACGCTGGATCCAGTCCTGACGATCGGCTCCCTGATCGTCGCGATCGTCGGGACCGGGATCGGTTTCGGCATCGCGACCTGGCGGCACAGCCTGATCCACTCGATCGTCGGGGGCGCTTTGGTCGGGGCGGCGATCGCGACGATGCACTTCGCCGGCATGGCGGCCTATCGCGTCGACGGGATCGTCGCGTGGCGCGGCGGCTATGTCGTGGCGGCGATCACCTGCGCCGTCGTTTTCGGCGCGGCGGCACTTTCGGCACTCGGCAGCGAGAAGCTGGGGCGATATCGTGTCGTGACCGGCAGCCTGCTGCTCGTCACCGCGATCGCGACGCTGCATTTCGTGGCGATGACCGCGCTGCGCATCACGCCGTTGCAACTCAGCCCCTCGGCGCTCGATCCACGGCAGATGCAGGCATTGGGCCTGGCCACCGCGATGGTCGGGCTGGTTGTCATCGCGGCGGGCGTGTTCGCGGCAATGATCGATCGCTGGACACGGACGGACGCAATGCAGCGGCTGCACCATATGGCGATGAACGACGCGCTCACCGGCCTGCCCAACCGCGCCAGCTTTCAACAGGAGCTTTCACGCCAGCTCGCCGGCGGGCGCGCCAGCGGGGCACAGATCGGCGTTGTCGCGGTCGATCTCAATCGCTTCAAGGAAATCAACGATATCCACGGCCACAAGGCAGGCGATGACGTGCTCGTCCTCCTCGCGCAGCGCATGCGCAATGAGATGGGCCATGATGACAGCGTCGCCAGGCTCGGCGGCGACGAATTCGTGGCGATCACGCGGTTCGACGATCGCGCGCAGTTGGTGGCCTTCGCCAATCGCATCACAGCGGCGCTGAACGAGCCGCTGTCGATCGGCGCGTTCGCCGCCCGGGTCGGCGCGAGCATCGGTGTCGCGACCTATCCGCACGACGCCAGCGACGCCGAAACGCTGACCAACAACGCCGATCTCGCTATGTTTCGCGCCAAGAACCAGGGGATGGTGGCGCCGTGCTTCTACGACGCGCCGCTCGACGAAGCGATTCGCGATCGCCGTGAACTGGCCAACGATCTGCGCGTCGCGATCGAGGGCGACATGCTCGAAGTCCATTATCAGGTGCAGAGTTCGGTCACCACCAACAAGGTGACCGGCTATGAGGCGCTGGTGCGCTGGACGCATGCGGAGCGCGGCGCGATCTCGCCGACCGTGTTCATTCCGATCGCCGAGGAGAACGGCCTGATCCTGATGCTCGGTGAATGGGTGCTGCGGCGCGCCTGCACCGATGCTGCCGGCTGGGCTCATGAGACAAAAGTGGCCGTGAATGTGTCGCCGCTGCAGCTCGCCCATGGCGAGTTGCCGCGCCTGTTCCACGAAGTCATGCTGGAGACCGGCCTTCCACCCCGCCGGCTGGAGATAGAGCTGACCGAATCCGCGATCATGACCAATCGCACCCAGGCGCTCCACGTGCTGCGCCAGATCAAGGCGCTTGGCGTGGGTGTCGCGCTCGACGATTTCGGCACCGGCTATTCGTCGCTGGAGACCTTGCGCGCCTTTCCGTTCGACAAGATCAAGCTCGACCGGCTGTTCGCCGCCGAGCTGGAAAGCAGCCCGCAGGCCACCGCGATCATCCGCGCGGTGCTCGCTCTGGGCAAGAGCCTGTCGATCCCGGTACTCGCCGAGGGCATCGAGACAGAACAACAGCTCGAGGTCCTGCGTCGCGAGGGTTGCGATGAGGCGCAGGGATTCCTGCTCGGCTATCCGCAGTTACAGACGGCACCGACTTTGGCTAAACGCGTGCCCGTCGCGAAGAACGGCACGCGAAATGCCGCCAGGCGGATCAGGAAAGCCGCCTGATTCAGCCGGCTCTCGCCATGTGCCAGGCGAGCCACAGCCAGCCACCGATCAGCAGCACGCCGCCGATCGGCGTGATCGCGCCGAGCCAGCGCGGCAGGCCGAGCGCCATCAGATAAAGCGTGCCGGCGAACAGCGCGCCACCGGCAACGAAGCACCACGCCGGGCCCCGAGCCTCAAGCCGCCAGGCGACGAGCGCCGCGACGGCGTGGATCAGCTGGTATTGTCCGCCTGTCCTGAGCCATTCGGCCGCCTGCCCACTCGCACCATGCGCCCCGAACGCGCCGGCGGCGACGGCCATCGCGCCCGACAATGCTGCGAGGATCGCTACAAGATTCATCCGCAATCGCTTTCCCGCACATCGGGTGATTCGATCCGCAAGGCGATGCCGCTCTCATCTTCGGTGATGATCTTGCCGACCCCCGCGCGCAGATCGCCGGTTTCGAACTGCGCGCGCAATCGCTCGCTGTCGCGCTTGCGGTAGAGATCCTCGGTCCGGTCGATTTGTTCTGCCGATATGCCGACATTGTCGAGCGCCATGCGCGCCATGCGCACTGCGGAATCGAGCAACTCGCGCACCACGCCGGCGACGGGGGACCCCTTCAATTTGAGCAGCGCGCGACGATCGAAAGCGCGCGCGAAGATCGCCGCCTTGGGAAAGGCCTCGTGCACGCTCTCGATGAGTTCGGCGTCTAGCTGATCGCCATCGATGCAGAACAGGATCAGCTCGGCCTCCGCCGCGCCGGCCTGGCGCAGCAGGTCGAGACGTGTGCCGTCGCCATAATAGACCTTGGCGCCAAAGCTGCCGGCGACGTCGATCATCTCGATATCATTGTCGATCAGTGTCACCGGCACGCCGGCGCCGTTGAGCATCTGGCTGACCGTCTGACCGAAGCGGCCATAGCCGACGATCAGGGCGTTGGCGCCATCGGCGGTCGGGCCGTCGCGCACCTCCTTGCTGTCGGGTTCGGTACGCAGGCGTGCGGTCGCGGACATCAGGAACGGCGTGGTCGCCATCGACAGGGTGATGATGGCACCGAACAGGCTCGCCGCCTCGGGCTGGACCAGCATGGCGTTCTGCGCCTGGGCGAACAGCACGAAGCCGAACTCGCCGCCCTGGCTGAGGAGCAGGCCGAGTGCGAGCGCGCCGCGCCAGCGCATCTTGAACAGCAAGCCGATGCCCATGATGATCGCGGTCTTGGTGACGATCAGCGCCGCCGCCATGCCGATGACGAAGAACGGCCGCTCGGCAATGGCGTGGAGGTCGAGCATCATGCCGATGGCGAGGAAGAACAGGCCGAGCAGGATCGAGCGGAACGGCTCGACATCGGCTTCCAGTTCGTGGCGATATGGGCTGTCGGCGAGCATGACGCCGGCGACGAACGCACCGAGCGCGGTCGACAGGCCCAGCGCCTGCATCGTCGCCGAGGCGGCAATGACCGTGAACAGCCCGGCGAACACGAACATCTCGCGTTCACCCATATTGCCGATCGTGCGGAACAGCGGGCGCAGGATGAAACGGCCGGCGAGGATCAACCCCGCGATCGCCGCGATCGTGTAGAGGCCGAGCAGCCAGCCCGGCGGGCCCGATTGCGCGGCGGGGTTGCGCGACATCACCGCGATGATGGTGATCAGCGGGACGATCGACAGGTCCTGGAACAACAGGATCGAAAAGGCGCGCTCGCCGAACGGGGTGCGCAGGCGGCCGGCGGATTGCAGCATCGGCAGCACCTGCGCGGTCGACGATAGCGCCAGCGGCAGGCCGAGCGCGAACGCCGCCTCCATCGAAAAGCGCGTCGCGACCCATACCACGCCCGATACGGCGAGACCGCAAAGGACGACCTGCATCAGGCCGAGACCGAAGATTTCCTGTTTGAGACGCCACAGGCGGCTGGGATTGAGTTCCAGCCCGACGATGAACAGCAGCAGGGTGATGCCGAGTTCGGCGACGCCGATCTTGGCCTCCGCGCCGCCGACCAGGCCGAGCATCTGCGGCCCGACCAGCGCACCGGCGACGAGATAACCCAGCGTCGCGCCAAGCCCGAGCTTGCGGAACAGCAGGACGAAGAACAGGCCGGAGCCGAGCAGGATGACGCCGTCGAGGAGCAGCGATTCGGTCATGTCGCGGCGCGCGGTGCGGCAGCGGCGATTGCGTCCACCGCAGCTTCGAAGGGCAAGCGCACCGCGCCGTGGCGCGCACTGTGCGGCACGACGGCGGCGAGCGCGGCAAGGCCGGGCCATTCGGGCATCGCGCCCTCGCCAGCCAGCCAGCGTGTGATGGCGTCGCGGGTCTCGGCGAGTTGCTGATGTGAGCGGCCGATCGCATGGCGCGCGAGCAAGGTCGCCGACGCCTGGCCATAGGCACAGGCACTGACCTGCATGCCGATCGCGGCAACGCGGCCGGCGGCGTCGAGATCGACATCGACGGCGATGCGGCTGCCGCACACAGGCGAGCGGCGCTCGGCCGAGCCCATCGGGTCGGTCAGGCGCTCCTCATACGGGTTGCCGGTGGCGAGCCGCAGCAGCTCGGCATTGTAAAGCGGCGCGTTCATTCGCGATTGTCCGCCGGCTCGTCGCGCGGCGCGGTGCTGTTGCCGCCGGTGCCGAACACCGGCTGACCCTTGCGCCGCCGATCGACGAAATCGGCAATGCTCGCGCTGGTCGTGTTGAGCATCGGATAGGTGCGCGAATCGGTCAGCCATTCGGGGCGGTGCGACGGACCGCCACGCATCGTGTCGGTGACCAGCACGATGAGCAGGAAACCGAGGCTCGCCAGGATCAGCCCCTTCACCGAGCCGAAGGCGAAGCCCATCGCCCGGTCGAGCGGGCCGAGGACCGAATCGCGGGTGCGTGAGCCCAGTGCGCGGGCGATCATCCGGCCGCCGAAATAGGTCCCGCCGGTAACGATCGCGAAGGCCAGCACCGCCGCACCCGTGACGGTGCCGACCATGCCGGACAAAGCGTGCGTGACAGGTGTGTGGAAGATCTTGAGCATGAAGACGATCGCCACCCAGGCGAACAGCGACAGCAATTCGGTGACGAAGCCGCGCATGAAGCCCAGCGCGGCCGAGCCGCCGATCGCGAGCAGCACGACAATATCGAGTGCAGTCAGTCCCATGCCTTCCCCTTCGCCTCCTCCGCAAATGGGGACGGCGCTGGTGAAGCGCTAGCCGCGCCCCAGCATATGGTCAACGAAGCCGCCCAGCGTGCGGAAACCGGCGAGCTTCAGGCCGCTCTTGTCGCCGGTCATCGCCGAGGGCACCAGCGCGCGCTCGAACCCGAGTTTGCCCGATTCCTTGAGGCGGAGCGGGCCGTGCGCGACGGGCCGGATTTCGCCCGACAGCGCGATCTCGCCGAACGCCACAGCATCGGCCGGCACCGGGCGTTCGCTGAGCGCGGAGACCAGCGCGGCGGCGACCGCAAGATCGGCCGCGGGATCCTGTACACGATAACCGCCGGCGATGTTGAGATAGACCTCGCACGACGAGAAGCTGAGCCCGCAACGCGCCTCGAGCACCGCCAGCACCATCGCCAGCCGCCCCGAATCCCAACCGACCACCGCCCGGCGCGGCGTCGCGCCGGAGGCGAGGCGGACGACCAGCGCCTGGATCTCCACCAGTACCGGCCGCGTACCCTCCAGTGCCGGGAACACGGTGGTGCCGGTGACACCCTCCTCGCGCTGGGTGAGGAACAAAGCCGACGGGTTGGACACCTCGGCCAGCCCCTCGGTCTGCATCGAGAAGACGCCGATCTCGTCGGTGCCGCCGAAACGGTTCTTGATCGCGCGCAGGATGCGATATTGATGGCTGCGCTCGCCTTCGAAGCTGAGCACGGTATCGACCATATGTTCGAGCACGCGCGGGCCGGCGATGCTGCCGTCCTTGGTGACATGGCCGACCAGCACCACCGCCGTGCCGCGCTCCTTGGCGAAACGGATCAGTTCCTGCGCCGAGGCGCGCACCTGACTGACAGTGCCCGGCGCGCCTTCGATCAGGTCGCTGTGCATGGTCTGGATCGAATCGATTACCAGCATTGCGGGCGGCCGCCCCTGCCCCAGCGTGGTCAGGATATCGCGCACCGAGGTCGCCGCGGCGAGCTGCACCGGCGCATTGCCGAGCCCCAGCCGGCGTGCGCGCAACCGCACTTGGTCGGCGGCTTCCTCGCCGGAGACATAGGCGACCGGCAGCCCGGCCAGCGCCATCTTCGCCGCAGCCTGGAGCAAAAGCGTCGACTTGCCGATGCCCGGATCGCCACCGATCAGTGTCGCCGACCCCTCGACGAAACCGCCGCCGAGCGCGCGGTCGAGTTCGGCGATGCCGCTCGCCATGCGATCGGGCAGCGCGATCTCGGCATCGAGGCCGACCATCGTGACGGTGCGGCCGCCGGATTGCAGGTTATGCTTGAGCTGGAACGGCGTCACGTTGCCGCCGGCCTCCTCGACCAGCGTGTTCCAGTCGGAACAATCGGCGCACTGCCCCGCCCAGCGGTGCGATACCGAACCGCAGGATTGGCAGACGTAGCGCTTCTGGGGTTTTGCCATGTGCGAGGGCTTAGCGAGAAAGGAACGAGAGGGGAACAAAGAAGTTGCCGGCTTTCACTCCTCCCCGGCACGGGGAGGGGGACCGCGACGCGTAGCGGCGTGGTGGAGGGGGATTTCCACTAGCGCACCGCTTGCGGCACGCCCCCTCCACCAGCTTCGCTGGTCCCCCTCCCCGTGCCGGGGAGGAATAACGGTCAGCTTCGGGCCGGGATGTTCAATCCGCGCTGCACGGCCGGGCGTGAAA
>NZ_JAQGLG010000238.1 GCF_028292965.1 Sphingomonas bacterium
CGCTTCTCGGCCAAGGCCGGGCTCTACTGGCCGGAGATTTCGCTCGAGCACGCCACCGGCGGTGCGTGGAGCACGGTCTACACCCTGACCCCGTCGGCAATCAACAGCTGGGTCGGGGAGGAGGTCAAGGTCGTCGGCACCGAGGCCACCGCCTCGCTCAGCCTGGGCGAGCATCAGGTCTCGGCGACCGCTGGCCTGTTCGGCTTCGATGATACCTCGGGCACCTTGCTGTCGTTTCGTGGCTGGGCGCTGCACGACGAGAAGGCGACCGCCTTCGGCCATATCCCGCTGCCGCCCCGCAACCCGTTCCTGACCGGGGCGCAGCAGGGCATCACCCGCTCGCTGTTCGAGATCGACAACCGCGTCGGCTATTATCTCCGGCTCGAATGGCGCCCGCCGACGCCGCTCACCGTCAATGTCTTCTATTATGACAATCGCGGCGACCCGGAGGTGTTCAGCCCGACCAAGCAATGGGGCTGGCGCACGCGCTTCTTCAACGCCGGGCTGACCGCGGAAGTCGGCCCGCATACGCGCGTGCTGATGCAGGGCATGACCGGCGCGACCGAGATGGGCTTCAAGACCGGCGGAGAGTTCTGGGTCCATACCCGCTTCCAGTCGGCCTATATCCTGGTTACCCACCAGATCGACAAGGTTGCGGTCACCGGTCGCGTCGAGGCGTTCGGCACGCATGAAACAGGCAGCCAGATGTCACCGACCAACAGCGAGAATGGCTGGGCGCTGACCGGCGACATACGCTGGACGATCAGCAACAATTTGACCGGTTTCGCGGAGGCGCTGCATGTGCGCAGCGATCGCGGTTTCCGCACCACGATCGGCCTGCCGGCGACCGAGCATCAGACGGTGCTGCAGCTCGGCCTGCGCTTCAAGCCTTGGTGAAAGGGGGCTACTTGCCGCACCAAATCTCGTGTTCCTGCGAAAGCAGGAACCCAGGGTTACAGGCGGTGCGCTCGTGGCCCTGGGTTCCTGCTTTCGCAGGAACACAACTTGTTGTTCGACGGGCGTAAGCGCCGCTCAGGGTGCGACGGTCAGCGTGCCGCGCATCGCCGCGTGGAGGATGCAGTAAAAGGCGATACTGCCCGGCTTCTGCACCACCAGCTTCGCGGTCTTGCCCGGCGCGATGCGCAGGTCGAAGCTGTGGTCGCGCGCCGTCGCGGTGTGCAGCACGGTGTCGCGATTGACCCACAGGATCGTGTCGCCGACCTTCACGCCGCTGGGCACCGACCCATAGCTCATATTGGCCATGGTGATGGTATAAGTCTGGGCGGCCGGTGCCGCCGGCGCCGCGCCGGCGAGGCCGAGCGAGGCTGTCGCCGTGACGGCGAAAGCGGCCTGGCGGGCGGCATGTTTGAACGTCATCTTCATGGGCAGCTCCTGCTTGGGTGGATCACTATGGTGCGGCGGACGACAGTGGCGCGCGGGGCAACAGCTTCATCGCCCGGGTGCGGTAGATGCGCGCGGCCTCGGCGAGGCTCGTCGCCTGGGCCGGCACGATTTCGGCGATCAGTTGACGCGCCAGCCCGAGCCCTGTGCGTTGCCAGACGAATTTCTCGGCGAACGAGCGGCGCGCGACACGGTGCGCCGTTGCCGGGGTGAGCCGCGCGACCAGCCGCCGCAGCCGCGCGGGCGCCGCGTCGTGGCAAGCGGTGAGAGCATCGACCGGGACTGTCCCGGGCGCGAGTTCCTCGCACAGCTGCAACGCCGCAAAGGCCATGCCGAGCGCACCGGCGCGCCGTCCGGCGTCGAGAAAAGCCGGCCAGGCCAGCGCGCCGCTCTCGCCATCGTGGCGAATGACCAGGATGAGTTCGACGAGGCGGATGAGCGTGAGATTCTGGAAGCCGCACCCGGCATGGACCGCGAGATGCAGCAACAGCAGCGGCTGCGGCAGGGTCGCCGCGCCAAGGATGGCTGGTCCGTTCCCGTGCAGATCGTCCAGCCGCGCGATCGGCGCGCCCGGCGCATAACGCCGGTTGAGCGAGTGTTGCACGTCGATCGACCAGGGATCGCGGTAATGGACGAAGCTCAACGTGCGCGGCGCTTCGCTGGCCTCGAGCCGCCGCCAGTCGCGCTGCGGCGGGATGCCGCGGCTCGGCCGCCCGGCGATATAGCCCAGTTCGGTCAACACGGCCGCCGCCACCGGCTCGTTCGCCGGTTCGACCAGCAGATCGATATCCGACACCGGCCGCGCCCCGGCCTCGGGGAAATAGCCACGCGCGGTGTGCAGTCCCTTGAGCAGCGTCGGCCGCACGCCGCCTGCCGCCAGCGCGGTCGCCAGGCGAGTGGTTTCGGCGGTCAGCATCGCCATGCGCAGCCGATTGTGATGCAAATGCAGCCGCAGCAGCGCGGCGACATCGTCATCCGCGGCCAGCAATCCACGATCGAGCCACAGGCCCAGCAGCGGCCCGGTACCGGAGCTATAGGCGGCGACACCGATCGCCGCCGGCGCCCCTGTGATCCGGGCCTGCCTGCCTGCCAGGATGGCGGCGATCGCATCCGCCAGATTGGCAACCGCCGCTTGCCAATCCGCAACGCTCACCTCCGGCCATAGCCATGTCGGATGTCCGCGCCGCGCGGCCAGCACGAAGCGCGCGCGCACCACCTCAGGCTGCAGGTCGAACGCGTCCAACGCCAGGCCTGGGCCCAATGGCACGACCCCGTCGATCACACGAAGCGATCGACGCGCGAATACGTGCTGGTCGGGCAGAGCATGTGGCGGATCTCCCGGTGCGGTAACGGTAAGTCCCCGCGCCGGCCGCTCCGGTTCAACCGTCAGAAGCTGTGGCTGACCCCCACCACCAGCGCCGTGCGCGGATGCGACCCGGTGGCATAAAAGTCGTCCCCCGGCCCGCCGCCCGACAGGGCAGCGTGCAGTTCGAAGCCGTGGACATCGCGCGACAGGCTCAAGCGCCAGTCATATTGATCGCGAAAATTGGCATAGGCCGGTGCGAGCGTGGGGTAGAAGAGCCGGCCGGCATGCGCCGAAAGATGCCATTCCTCGCTGCGGATGAGCGCGGCCTCGAGCTCCGCATACACGCTGGTGGTGCCGGACCGCAGATAGTCCGGCGAATAATAGACGCGTGCCGACACGCGGTGGCGCGTCAGGCCGACAAAGAACTCGGTATAATGTGCGTCGCGCCCACCGGCATAACGCGACGTATATTGCGAGCGCAGTACGCCCACATCGAGCGACAGCGCCTCATTCAGCCGAACGGCATAACCGAGATCGGCCTGGAAACGCGTCACGCCGGGCCGGTCGCCGGCGAGCTTCGCCACCACCGCGGCATCGACATAGACGCCGCTGGGGTGATCATAGCCGATCCCGACCGTCGCCACCGGATTGCCCCCGCTGAGCGAGCGACCGCGCAGCCGGTCGTCGCTGTCGAGCGATAGGTTCACCGCCACCTGCGCATGGGCCGCCGGCGCGCAGAACAGGCCCAGCGCCGCGACCAGCGCGCACCGCGAGCGATCCATGGTCATGAACGGCCTAGCGGCGCGCGCTGCGCCCCAGGTCGCGCGCGATGGTGCAGGAACAGTCGCAACGGTCGAACGGCCCGAGCAAGGAGGCGCAGGCATCGATCGTCCCGCCATGCGGACGCGATGCCGCCAGCGATGCGGGAGGCGCCGCGCGATGCCGCTCGCGCAACAACGCGACCAGCCCGCTGACATGAGCCGCCGAATAGGAGCTGCCGTTGACCAGATACCATTTCCCCCCGGGCTGCGTCGTAGGGATGTCGCGACCCGGCGCACCGTAGACCAACGCCGGGAGCGACTGCAAAGATTCGTCGCCGACCGCGATCACGCCATTTTCCAATGCCGGGAATCCACCGCGCGCAAGATCGGGGTCATAGGCTGCCACGACGACGGTCTTGCGCGCCAACGCGATGTCCACGAGCCGGGCGAGCAGCGGATCGGGCGGGCCGCTGAGGCTGAGATTGATGACCTGCGCCTTGTGGTCGATCGCGAAGTGCAGCGCCTTGGCCAGGCTCAGCGTGTCGCACAAGGTCGGACCGGCCGCCGCCGCGCCGGTCTGCCAGCAGGCCCTGAGCGCCATCAACCGCGCACCCGGCGCCACGCCGACGATCCCCATGCCATTGCCGGCCCTGGCCGCGATCACCCCGGCGATTCCGGTGCCGTGCTGCTCCGACGATGGGGAGCCGTTGGTGACGAAATCCTCGGTCGCGACGAACTGCCCCGCGAGATCGGGATGGCCTGTCTCGATCTTGCTGTCGATGATCGCGATGGTCACACCGCGCCCGGTGGCGACGCGGTGCAGATCGTCGAGCCGCCAGGCGAGCGCGGCGGGCTGCGCGGCGAACAACGGATCGCCGCCGCGCGCCATGCCCCCGCTTTGGGTCTGATAGACCTGCATCGGCTGCGACCACATCACCGCGCTGTCCTTCGATATGCGGGCGATCACCGTCTCGACGCTCATCGACGCCGGGACGCGCATCACGAAACAATCCACCCCGACCAGCGGCATCGGCCAGCCATCGACCAGTTCCAGGCCTTCGCGGTGCGCGATGCGCAGCGCGGTGCGACGGCGCGCGGCGCGCGACATGCTGTCGCCATAGTCGCCGCCATAGCTGCTGTTGGGGCGGACATGGCTCGGTGCCAGCCGCAGCATGACGAGGATCTGCCGGGCTTCGGCCGCCGCGCTGGGCGGCGCGGCCTGCTGCGCCCGGGCGGGCGCCACCGGCAGCGTGCCGCACAAAGCGAGCAGGATCGCGAACACCGCGCCGGAGATCGCGCGAGCGGCGTTCATGGCGTCGCGCCCTCGTCGATCGGCTCGGCCAGCACCATGCCCGGCGTGCCACGCAGTCGCGTCAAGGCGGCGGGACGCCCGGCCTCGGTCACATGCAGGACATAGGCCCCGGTCACGGTCGGCCCGTCGACGATCCGCGCGTCGATCCCGGCAAGCGCAGTCTGCACCTGGCGCGTCGTCACTTCGGGCGCGAACTGGACGATGACATTGCCCGACTTGGCCGTCGGCGCGGCGCCGAGCACGTGATAGGTCGGCGCTGCGCTGTCCTGCCGGTTCGGGAGCAACACGGCGAGGATCAGCGCGGCGGCGGCCAGCTGGGCGCCGACCGCCCAGCCGAACGACACCGGGCGGCGCAGGAACCTCACCGGCGCGCTGGCGCGCGGCGGCAGGCGCGTCATGCGTTCGCGCATCTTGTCCCAGCCATGATCGCTGTCGATGCCGAGCTCGGCGATCTGCGCGGCAAGCGCCTGCTCGCGCCGCACATCGCCCGTGCACTCGTCGCACTGCGCGAGATGCGCGTCGACCGCCTCGCGCTCTGCCGCGTCGAGCGTGCCGTTGACGTACCAGGGCAACAGCCCCTGCGCCCTGGCGTGCAGCTCGTCCTGCAATCGAATGATATCACCCATGACCTTAGTCCTAGACCCAATCTTCCAGCTCACCAGCCAGCCGTTTCTTCAGATGGCGCCGCGCGTGAAACATCCGTGTTTTCACCGTGTCGACCGGGCAATCCATGATCTCCGCGATCTCACGATAACCCATTTCGTGATAATAAGTCAGGTCGAGCACCATGCGGTGATCGGCCGACAATTCGTTCATCGCCAGCTTGAGCAGCACCTGCGCCTTGCTCTGGCCCATCGCGTCTTCCGGGCTGTCCGCGTCGCTGGTGAGCAGGTCGAGATCGCGATCCTCGACCGGCTCGTCCTGCCGGTGCAGCCCCTTCATCGCCTTGCGATAGGCGATGCCGAAGATCCAGGTCGACAGCTTGCTGGCGCCATGGAAGCTGTCGGCCCGTTCCCACACCACCATCAACGTATCGTTCAACACCTCTTCGGCGAGTTGCGGCCGCCGGATGAAGCGCAGCAGGAACCGGGTCAGGCGCGGATGGTAAAGGCGATAGAGCTCCTCGAACGCCGCGACATCGCCGGCGCGCACCAGCGCGAGCAGCCGCAGCTCGGCCTGGCCTGCCGTGTTGCCCGATCCCGTCGGGTGTCTCGCTGTGCCCCGCCCGTTCAAGACCTGTCTTTCCGTTTCCTGACGCGGGTTAGTGCCGCATACCGGTCGCGCGGTTCATATCACGCACGATGTTGCGCGAGTATATCGATCGCGTGGAGGTTCATGGCCCGCAATTTCGACGCCATGTGTTTGTCGTGTGCGGCCTTCACAGGCCATCGCCGGGCAATGCGGGCGTGTGACAAAATTCGACACGCCGCGCGAGGCGTGGCGGCTGTTTTGCCGAGAGCGGCTCGCTCTGCGCGCCCGCCCGGCACGATTAATTTTGTCATGGGTCCTGGAACGACGACACGGCAATGCTGTCGCACCAGGCACCGGTCCTAGATCACGCCTTTTGCTGCGAGTGTGTCCAGTGCCGCGCGATCCAGGCCGAGCACCTCGCCCAGCACTGCCAGCGTGTCTTGGCCGAGCAGCGGCGGTGCGGTGCGATAGGTCGGCGGTGTGGCCGACAGGTTGACCGGGCTGGCGACCATCGGGCTGGTGCCGCCTTGCGGATGATCGAGGTCGCGCCGCAGCCCCCGCGCGACGACCTGCGGATCGGCGAACACCGCGGCGAAATCGTTGATCGGGCCGCACGGCACGCCGACCGCCTCGATCGCGACCATCCATTCGGCGGTGGTGCGCTCGAGCATCTTCTCCTTGATCGGCCCGATCGTCTCGGCGCGGTAGCGGATGCGGCCGGCATTGGTTTTCAGGCGCGGGTCGGGTTCCAGCCCAAGCAGTTGCCAGTAACGCGCGAACTGCCCGTCATTGCCGACCGCGACGATGATCGCGCCGTCGGCAGTCGCGAAATCCTGATAGGGCACGACATTGGGATGCGCGTTGCCCATGCGCACCGGCGACTTGCCCGAGACGAGGTAGTTCATCGCCAGATTAGCCAGCGCCGCGACGCTGACGTCCATCAGCGCGATGTCGATGCTCTGCCCCTCCCCGGTCCGGTCGCGATGCGCGACGGCCGCGAGCACGCCGATCGTCGCATAAAGCCCGGTCATCACGTCGATCAGCGCCACGCCGATGCGTTGCGGGCCGGCGCCAGGCTCGCCATCGGGCACGCCGGTCACGCTCATCAGCCCGCCCATTGCCTGGATCAGCAGGTCATAGCCGGGTTGCGCAGCCCGCGGGCCGGTCTGGCCGAAGCCGGTGATCGAGCAATAGATCAGCGCCGGATTGATCGCCTTGAGCGTGTCGTAATCGAGGCCATAGGCCTTGAGCCCGCCGAATTTGAAATTCTCGACCACGATGTCGACGTCGGCGGCGAGGCGGCGGATCAGGTCCTGCCCCTCGGATGTGGCCATATCGATCGCCACCGACCGCTTGTTGCGGTTGCATGAGAGATAATAGGCCGACTCGCTGGTTGGATTGCCGTCGCCATCAGCGAGCCAGGGCGGGCCCCAGGCGCGGGTGTCGTCCCCTGCACCCGGGCGCTCGACCTTGACCACGTCGGCACCGAGATCGGCGAGAATCTGCGTTGCCCATGGTCCCGCGAGGACGCGCGACAGGTCGAGCACCTTGAGGTGCGAGAGGGCGCCTGTCGTCATTTAAAACTCACCACGAACAAACCCTCTTTCCACCCCGGCGGAGGCCGGGGCCCAGTTGGGAAGATGTCCATGAAGGAGCGGCGTCCTTCATCACTATCGTCCCCCAACTGGGCCCCGGCCTTCGCCGGGTGGAACTAGGGGAAGTTGGCTGTCCCTACCAGACGTGCACGCGCTGCTCGGGCGCGAGATACAGCTTCTGACCCGGCTTGACCGAAAAGGCCTGGTACCACGCGTCGAGATTACGCACCGTCTGCACGCGCCACATCGCCGGCGCGTGGACATCGGTGGCGATGCGACCGCGCAGCGACTTGTCGCGCATCTTGGTGCGCCAGCCTTGCGCGAAGGCGAGGAAGAAGCGCTGGTCGCCGGTCAGCCCGTCGATCACCGGCGCCGGCTTGCCGCCGAGCGAGGTGTGATAGGCCTCGTACGCCGCGGTCAGGCCGGCCACGTCGGCGATGTTCTCGCCCAGTTCCTGCGTGCCGTTGAGGTGCAGGCCCGGGAAGGCTTCATAAGCGTCGTACTGCGCGGCCAGCGCTTTTCCGGAATCCTCGAAATGCTTGAGGTCGGCGGCGGTCCACCAATTGTGCAGCTTGCCGGTCGAATCGAAATCCGCGCCGAGATTGTCGAAGCTGTGGCTGATCTCATGGCCGATGACCGATCCGATCGCGCCGTAATTGGCCGCCGCGTCGAACTTGGCGTCGAAATAGGGTGATTCGAGGATCGCGGCCGGGAAGTTGAGCGCGTTCTGCACCGGCAGATTGACCGCGTTGACGGTCTGCGGGGTCATCCACCATTCGTGGCGGTCGACCGGCTTGCCGATCTTGCCGATCTGGTGGTGATATTCGGCGAGGCGCGCGCGCTGCAGATTGCCGACGGGGTCATCGGCCTTGATCTCAAGCGACGAATAATCGCGCCACGTCTCGGGGTAACCGACGCCGACGATCAGCACGGCAAGCTTTTTGCGCGCCTCTTCCTTGGTTGCCGGTGCCAGCCACGGCAGTGCCTTCAGCCGGTTGTCGAACGCCGCGACGATGTTCTTCACCATCCCCTGGATCTCGGTCTTGGACGAGGCGGGGAAATATTTGTCGGCGTAGATCTTGCCCACCGCATCGCCCAGCGCGGCGTTGACCGCGGCAATGGCCTGCTTGTCGCGCGCCTGCTGCGCGACGGTGCCGTTCAAGGCCTTGCCGTAGAAGTCGAACGAGGCATCGCGGATCGGCTGCGGCAGGGCCGACGTCACCTGGTTGATGGTGTGGAAGGTCATCCAGTCCTGCCATGCCTGGATCGGCTCGCTCGCCACCAGCGCGGACAGCTTGGTGATCGCCTCGGGCTGCCACACGCTGAAATCCTGCTGCGCGGGCAGGCCGGCGGCGTTCCAATAGGCCGCCCAATCGATGCCCGGGGCCTTGGTGGCGAAATCACCCTTCTTCCACGACGCCGCCTTGTGCGCGTCCTGGCTGGCGACGATGTCGAAATGCGCGCTCGCGATCTTGTTCTCCAGCGCGACGATGCGATCGGCGCGCGCGGCGGCATCGCTGACGCCCGACAGGGTCAGCAGTTTCTCGACATAGGCGCGATAGGCGGTGCGCAGCTCGGCCATCTCCGGCTTGGCCGAGACGTAATAATCGCGGTCGGGCAGGCCGAGGCCGCCCTGCATGAGGTAGGGAATGGTCACGTCGGGCCGGTTGAGGTCCTGTGTCACGAACAGGCCGAACAGATTCTCGGTGTGGAAATTGCTGGCGTTGAGCGGGTCGGTATCGGCGCGCATCGATGCGCCCAGCGCGGCAGACAGCGCGCCCTTGTCCTTCAGCGCGGCGATCGCGTCGAGCTGGCCCTTGAGCGGCGCCATGCCGCGCGCGTCGATGCCGGCGGTGTCGGTGAAGGCGGCGTAGTAATCGGCGATGCGGCGCTCATTGGTGCCGGCGGCGGCATTGGCCTTGCCCATGCCTTCGATCAGCTCGCGATTGCGCTGCTCGGCGACCTTGAACACGTCGAAGCTTACCCCGGTCGACGAGCGGTCGTCGGGGATCACCGCGCTCTTCGCCCAGGCGCCATTGGCATAGGCGTTGAAATCGTCACCGGGCTGCGCGGTCTTGTCGATATAAGTCTGGTTGACGCCGGCAAGCGTGCCGGCGGCTGGGGTGCTGGCGGTTTGTGTGCAGGCGGCACTGGCGAGCAGCAAAGCGAGAACGAGCGAACGCTTCATGGGGAGGCCTCTCTCTTATCGGTATATGACCACTCGATTACACCGCGACACATTGTTGCGCCAGACGTCGTTCGTCGCACGTGGCGGCGGTTGGTCGGTTAGGCGGGCCCCTCGATAACGTCATCCTGAACTCGTTTCAGGATCCATGCGCGACCAGTGGCCACACGAGCGTCACTCCTGGTTCAGATGACCGCGCATGGATCCTGAAACGAGTTCAGGATGACGAGCTATTTTGAGGCAATTTCAACCGACCATCGCCGGCGTGCCCAGCGTCTGCCGCAAGGCCTGGACAACGTCGCTGCGTTCAATCTCTCCCGCATCGGCGTGAGGCGCGAACACCACGCCGATCGTCCGCGTGAAGCCGAAATCGGCCAGCGCCGGACGCACCACGCCGGGGTGACGGAAGCTGTCGGGCATGACCGTCACGCCGAGGCCGCGGCGCACCAGCGCCAGGGCGCGATCCTCACTGGTGGTGCGCGCGGCGAAGAAGGGGCGCACGCCGTGCGCCGTGAAATAGCGGCTCGTCTCGGACAGCAATTCGCAGTGCCGCCGCACGATCATGACATTGTCGGCGAGTTGCTCGGGTGCGATCACCGAGAGATGCGCGAGCGGGTGATCCGCCGCCATGGCCAGCGAATAACCTTCGGAAAAAAGCGGGATGCCCGATGACCGGTCGCCACGCAGCAACGTCACCGCGGCATCGATCCGCCCGCGCCCGAGCCGCTCGTTAAGGTCGCGCTCGCCCGCCTCGACGATCTCCAGCCGCGTCGTCGAGGACTGCCGACGCAGTTCGACGAGGAAGTCTTCGATCAGTGTGGTCGGGATCGTCGCCAGCACCCCAAGCCGGAACGTCGCCCGCGCCGGTGATTCCTGCACCGTACGCTCGGCGATGAGGAACTCCGCCTCGATCCGCCGCGCCGAAGCCGCGAAGCGCGCGCCGGCCTCGGTCAGTTCGATCCGGCGATTGGTGCGGCGGAACATCTGCTGGCCGAGCTCGCGCTCAAGCTTGGCGATGCCGACCGACAAGGTTGGCTGCGATACGCTGCACGCCTCGGCCGCGCGCGAGAAATTGCCACGGTCGATGACCGCCAGGAAATATCGCAGCAGATAGCGGTCTATCATAGATGCCATCTATAGCATGAGCGACGCAGGTTCAATTTTTCTCGCGAGGCGCCGCATGCTATCCCGGCGCAAAGTTCGACGGAGAGAGCAGCAATGGACATGACCCTCGATTTCGCGCTGGGCGAGAATGCGGACATGATCCGCGAGACGACGCGGCGTTTCGCGACCGACAAGATCGCCCCGCTCGCCGCCCGGATCGACGCCGAGGACTGGTTCCCCCGCGAACTGTGGCCGGCGATGGGCGAGCTCGGCCTGCATGGCATCACCGTGGCGGAGGAATATGGCGGGCTTGGGCTCGGCTATCTCGAACATGTCATCGCCTGCGAGGAAATCAGCCGTGCCTCGGCCTCGATCGGCCTGAGCTACGGCGCGCACTCCAACCTGTGCGTCAACCAGATCGCGCGCTGGGCAAGCCCTGAGCAGAAGGCAAAATATCTCCCGAAGCTCGTCTCCGGGGAGCATGTCGGCAGCCTCGCCATGTCGGAAAGCGGCGCGGGTTCCGACGTCGTCTCGATGAAGCTCAAGGCCGATCCCGTGCAGGGTGGCTATGTGCTCAACGGCACCAAATTCTGGATCACCAATGCGGCCTATGCCGACACTTTGGTCGTCTACGCCAAGACCGGCGAGGGCTCGCGCGGCATCACCACCTTCCTGATCGAGAAGGACATGCCGGGTTTCTCGATCGGCCAGAAGATCGACAAGATGGGCATGCGCGGCTCGCCCACCGCCGAACTCGTGTTCAACGATTGCGAGGTGCCCGAGGAAAACATCATGGGCCCGACCAATGGCGGCGTCGGCGTGCTGATGTCCGGCCTCGATTATGAGCGCACCGTGCTCGCCGGCATCCAGCTCGGCATCATGCAGGCGTGCCTCGACGTGGTGCTGCCCTACATCCGCGAGCGCAAGCAGTTCGGCAAGCCGATCGGCGCGTTCCAGCTGATGCAGGCCAAGATCGCCGACATGTATGTCGCGCTCAACTCGGCGCGTGCGTACGTCTATGCCGTTGCCCGCGCCTGCGACGCCGGCAAGACCACCCGCTTCGACGCCGCCGGCGCGATCCTGCTGGCCAGCGAAAACGCCTTCCGCGTCGCGAACGAGGCGGTGCAGGCGCTGGGCGGCGCGGGTTATACCAAGGACTGGCCGGTCGAACGCTTCCTGCGCGACGCCAAATTGCTCGACATCGGCGCGGGAACGAACGAAATACGCCGCATGCTGATCGGGCGTGAATTGATCGGGGCGGCATGAGCGCTCCCGTCCTCGACACGAAGCTGTCGCCCGACAGCGAGTCGTTCCGGGCCAATGCGGCGCACAACCGCAAACTCGCCGAAAAACTGCGCGCCGATGTCGCGACCGCCGCGCTCGGCGGCAACGAGAAGAGCCGGGAACGCCACACCGCGCGCGGCAAGCTGCTCCCGCGTGACCGCGTCGAGCGGCTGCTCGACCCCGGCAGCCCGTTCCTCGAAATCGGCCAGCTCGCCGCCAACGATCTCTATGACGGCGAAGTCCCCGGCGCCGGCGTGATCACCGGCATCGGACGCGTCTCGGGCCGGCAATGCATGATCGTGTGCAACGACGCGACGGTGAAGGGCGGAACTTATTACCCGATGACGGTCAAGAAGCATCTCCGCGCGCAGGAGATTGCCGAGGCCAATATGCTGCCCTGCATCTACCTGGTCGATTCGGGCGGCGCCAATTTGCCGCACCAGGCCGAGGTGTTCCCCGACCGCGACCATTTCGGGCGCATCTTCTTCAACCAGGCGAACATGTCGGCCAAGGGCATACCCCAGATCGCCTGCGTCATGGGCAGCTGCACCGCGGGCGGCGCCTATGTGCCAGCGATGTCCGACGAGACGATCATCGTGCGCGGCCAGGGCACCATCTTCCTCGCCGGCCCGCCGCTGGTGAAGGCGGCGACGGGCGAGGTGATCTCGGCCGAGGAGCTGGGCGGGGCGGACACCCATGGCCGCAAATCGGGCGTGGTCGACCATGTTGCCGAGAATGACCAGCATGCGCTGACCATCGTCCGCGACATCGTCTCGACCTTGCAGCCGCAGGTCATGGCGGACGTCAACCTGAAGGACCCGCGCCCGCCGAAGTTCGATACCGAGGAGCTGTACGGCATCGTCCCGCAGGATGTGCGCGCGCCGTACGACGTGCACGAGGTGATTGCGCGACTGGTCGACGGCAGCGAGTTTCATGAATTCAAATCGCTCTACGGCACCAGCCTGGTGTGCGGCTTCGCGCATATCTGGGGCTTGCCGGTGGCGATCCTCGCCAATAACGGCGTGCTGTTCAGCGAGAGCGCGGTGAAGGGTGCGCATTTCATCGAACTGGCCTGCCAGCGCCGTATTCCGCTGCTGTTCCTGCAGAACATCTCGGGCTTCATGGTCGGCGGCCGTTACGAGGCGGAAGGCATCGCCAAGCACGGCGCCAAGCTCGTCACTGCGGTCGCCACCGCGACCGTGCCCAAGATCACCGTGCTGATCGGCGGCAGCTTCGGTGCCGGCAATTACGGCATGTGCGGTCGGGCCTATAGCCCGCGCTTCCTGTTCAGCTGGCCGAACAGCCGGATCAGCGTGATGGGCGGCGAACAGGCTGCCTCGGTCCTCGCCACCGTCCACCGCGACGCCGACAGCTGGACCGAGGAACAGGCCGAGGCCTTCAAGGCCCCGATCCGCCAGCGCTATGAGGACGAGGGCAATCCGTGGCACGCCACCGCGCGGCTATGGGATGACGGCATCATCGACCCGGCGCAGACGCGGGATGTTCTGGGGCTGGCCTTTGCGGCAACGCTCAACGCACCGATTCCAGAGCGCCCGGCGTTCGGTGTGTTCCGGATGTGATGCCCGGAACAGAACAAAAAGCTCCTCGCCCGCAGGGGGAGGGGGACCGCGCGAAGCGCGGGGGAGGGGCTGGTCGGACACTCACCGGGCCGATGCAGACCGTCATGCGCGCACGCCACCTGCGCAAGGAGATGACGCTGCCGGAGGTCATCTTGTGGACGGAACTGCGCAAACGTCCGGCAGGTTTGAAGTTCCGCCATCAACATCCGGCCGGTCAATATGTTCTGGACTTCTATTGCGCCTCCGCCCGGTTAGCGATCGAAGTGGATGGCGAAGCGCATAGTCGGGGCGATCGTCCGGCAAAGGACGAAGCGCGCGATACGTGGCTCGCCCGCGAAAACGTCCGTGTCATCCGCCTGCCCGCGAAACTCATCTTCAAAGACGTGGCCGCCGCGATCTCCTACATCGTGGCACAGGCATCGCCCGACCAGCCCCTCCACCATGCTACGCATGGTCCCCCTCCCCGTTCCGGGGAGGAATTGGAAGAACGCAAGGAAACCGTATGATCCTCCCCCTTCTCCTCCTCGCCGCACAGATCACGCCGGTTCAACCGATCGTGAAGGGTACCGCTTTGCCCCCGCCCGGCAGCGAGGAGGCGCAGGTGATGGCGCCGGTCAACATGCTGTTCGACGGCCTCGCCAAACGCGACGGCACGATCGTCCTCGCTTCGGTGCGCCCCGATGGCGGCGCCTCCGTCGCAGTGGAGCGCGCCGACGGCACCCGCGTCATCCGCCACCTAAGCTGGGCCGAGTTCGCCGCCGGCCTCAAACCCGGCCCGGAGAAATATGAGGAACGCCTCACCGACATCGCGGTCGAGATCGATGGCGACATCGCGATGGTGTGGTCGCCCTATACCTTCCTCGTCGACGGCAAGCCGCAGCATTGCGGCGTCGACCATTTCGACCTGGTGCGTGCTGACGGCAGCTGGAAGATTCAGAACGTCACCTGGTCGCAACGCACCACCGGTTGCGGAGGCTGAGCCTTGTTGAAATCCGTCCTCATCGCCAATCGCGGCGAGATCGCCTGCCGCATCATCCGCACCGCGCGGGCGATGGGCGTGCGCACCGTCGCGGTCTATTCCGATGCCGATGCCAAGGCGCTGCACGTCCGCCAGGCCGATGAGGCGGTGCATATCGGCGCCTCACCGGCACGCGAAAGTTATCTCGTCGGGGAGAAGATCATCGCCGCGGCGAAAGCGACCGGCGCCGAGGCGATCCACCCCGGCTACGGCTTCCTCTCCGAGAATGCCGATTTCGCGCAGAGCGTGCTCGATGCCGGGCTGATCTGGGTCGGGCCGAAGCCCGACAGCATCCGCGCGATGGGCCTGAAGGACGCCGCCAAGGAGCGCATGATCGCCGCCGGCGTGCCGGTCACGCCGGGTTATCTCGGCGAGAATCAGAATCCGGCGCACCTCCAGAGCGAGGCCGACAAGATCGGTTATCCGGTGCTGATCAAGGCGGTCGCCGGCGGCGGCGGCAAGGGCATGCGCCGCGTCGATGCGGCGGAAGATTTCGCCGACGCGCTCCTCTCGTGCAAGCGCGAGGCCGCCTCGTCGTTCGGCGACGACCGCGTGCTGATCGAGAAATACATCCTCAGCCCGCGCCATATCGAGGTGCAGGTGTTCGGCGACAGCCACGGCAATGTCGTCCACCTGTTCGAGCGCGACTGCTCGCTCCAGCGCCGCCACCAGAAGGTGATCGAAGAGGCCCCCGCCCCCGGCATGGACGAGGCCACGCGCGAGGCGGTCTGCGCCGCTGCCGTTCGCGCGGCGCAGGCGGTCGACTATGTCGGCGCGGGCCCGATCGAGTTCATCGCCGACGCCAGCGAGGGTCTGCGCGCCGACCGCATCTGGTTCATGGAGATGAACACCCGGCTGCAGGTCGAGCATCCGGTGACCGAGGAGATCACCGGGCAGGATCTGGTCGAGTGGCAGTTGCGGGTGGCGAGCGGCGAGAAGCTGCCAAAGCGTCAGGATGAGTTGAGCATCGACGGCTGGGCAATCGAAGCGCGGCTTTATGCGGAGGACCCGTCAAAGGGTTTCCTTCCCTCTATAGGCCGTCTCGATTTCTTCGATATCGGTGAGAGCCACATCGTGCGTATCGAAACCGGTGTTGCTCTCAGCAGCGAGATATCGCCCTTTTACGATCCGATGATCGCCAAGATTGTCGCGAAGGGCCGCACACGCGACCGCGCTATTTATCAACTCGCCGCCGCCTGTCGGAATTCGATCATCGCGCCGGTCAAGACCAACGCGGCGTTCCTCGCCCGCGCACTTTCGCATCCGGATTTCACATCCGCTAGCATCGATACCGGATTCATCGCCAAGCACGAGGCGGATCTGGTGCCGGACGGCAAGCCATCGCCGGCCGTCATCGAATCCGCCGCAATGGCGGTCTTGCACGCGGAAATGGGCGACGGAGATTCAGTCCAGCTATGGCGTTACGAAAGCCGTCGCGCACCGGAACCCTATATTGGGTCGGTGTGGCGTTCGCTTGCAGGTTTTCGACTCGCGGCGGAGGATCGTATGCGCATCGCGCTCAGTCGCGACGGTGAAACCTTCGTCATTGACCGTCCGATCGACAAACCGGCGATGCTGTCTACGATCATTAAGGGTGATCGCGTTCTCGTTGCCGACATGGGCGAAAGCTTCCTGTTCACACGCGAACGGCCATCCGGCGCCGCTGCCGGCGCCGCCGCAGACGGTGCGATCCTCTCCCCCATGCCCGGTCGCATCATCGCGGTCGAGGTCGCGGCGGGCGACAGCGTGACCAAGGGCCAGAAGCTCGTCACGCTCGAGGCGATGAAGATGGAGCATTCGCTGACCGCGCCGTTCGACGGCACGATCGCCGAGCTCGACGCCGAGACCGGCGGTCAGGTCAGCGAGGGCAAGATGCTCGTGCGCGTGGAGAAGGCGGCCTGAGCGTGCTCGCCATCCGGGAGGCGACACGCAACGACCTGCCGGCGATCGTCGCGCTGCTCGCCGACGACGTGAACGGCACGAAGCGCGAGGATGCCAGCCTGCCGCTCGACCCCGGTTACGGAGCCGCGTTCGACGCGATCCACGGGGACCCAAACCAGATGCTGGTGGTCGCAGAGCGCGACGGACGCGTCATCGGCACGTTGCAGCTCTCCTTCCTGCCGGGTCTGTCCTACCGCGGCGCATGGCGCGGGCAGATCGAGGCGGTGCGCATCGCCAGCGACCTGCGCGGACAGGGGCTCGGCGCGGAGCTGATCGACTGGGCGGTGGCGGAATGCCGTACACGGGGGTGCAAAATGGCGCAGCTTACGTCGAAGGGCGACCGCGTCGCTGCGCATCGCTTTTATGAGCGGCTCGGCTGGGACAAAAGCCACGCCGGGTTCAAGCTGAATCTGGCGGATTGACGCCTTTCTTC
>NZ_JAQGLG010000248.1 GCF_028292965.1 Sphingomonas bacterium
GGTGTTGCCGCCGTCGCGGGCGCGGGGGTGACGAACGATCCGGCAGCCGCCGTCGAGCTTGCCGGACGCTGGTAGTTGGGACCGACTACACAGGCCGACAGCAGCAGCGCCGGGATCAGGGCAAGCGTGCGTTTCATGCCGGCACCTCCCCGCTCTCCGCCACCGGGCGACCGCGCAGGCGCCTGATCCGCGCCGTGACCCAGTCCCCGCCCTTGCGGCTGATCACGTAGAAGCTCGGCGTGAACAGCAGGCCGAAGGTGGTCACGCCGATCATGCCGAAGAACACCGCCACCCCCAGCGCGCGGCGCATCTCGGCGCCCGCGCCGCCGCCGATCACCAGCGGCAGGGTGCCGAGGATGAAGGCGATCGAGGTCATCACGATCGGGCGCAGGCGCTGCTCGGCGGCATGCTCGGCGGCGGCGTGGAGCTCCATGCCGTTCCCCTCGTTCTGCCGCGCGAATTCGACGATCAGGATGGCGTTCTTCGCCGCCAGACCGATCAGCACGACAAGGCCGATCTGGGTCAGGACATTATTATCCATGCCCATCAAATTCACGCCGAGAATCGCGGCGAGCAGGCACATCGGCACGATCAGGATCACCGCGAAGGGCAGCACCAGGCTCTCATAATTGGCCGCGAGCAGCAGGAACACGAACAGCACCGCGAGGCCGAAGATCAGCGCGCCGGTGTGCCCCGCCTGTTGCTGCTGGAAGGCGAGTTCGGTCCATTCGAAACTCATCCCCTTGGGCAAGGTCTCGCTCGCCAGCTTGGCCATCGTCTCGAGGCTCTGCCCGCTCGAATAACCACGCGTCGTATCGCCCTGCAGCTCAGCCGAAGGGTAGAGATTATAGCGCACCACACGGTACGGCCCGCTGTCGTTCTTGATCCGCATCACCGCGTCGAGCGGGACCATCTCGCCCGCCGCCGAACGCGTCTTGAGATGGCCGATGTCCGACACCTGGTCGCGGTACGGCGCATCGGCCTGGGCGGTGACGCGGTAGGTGCGGCCGAGGAAATTGAAGTCGTTGATATAGCTGGAGCCGAGATAGGTGCCGAGCGTCGAGAAGATGTTCGACACCGGCACGCCGAGCTGCTCGGCCTTTTCCCGGTCGATATCGGCGAACAGGCGCGGCGTGCGCGTGTTGAAGGTGGTGAAGGCCGAGGTGATACCCGGCGTCTGGTTTGCCTTCATCATCATGCCGAAGGCGGCACCCTCAAGCGCCTTGTAGCCTAGGTTCGACCGGTCCTCGATCAGCATCTTCCAGCCCCCGCCCGTGCCGATACCCGGCACCGGTGGCGGCGCGATGACCAGCAACAGCCCGTCATTGATCGAGCCGAGCGACTGGCGGATCTGGTTGGCGATCTCATCGGCATGGGGGCGCTCGCCCTGCGGCTTGAGCGCGAGGAACATCGCGCCGCCATTCGAGGCGGTCGAGAAGGTCGCCCCGTCGAGCCCGGCAAAGGCCACGCTGCGCAGCACCGCCGGGTTCTGGCGGGCAAGCGCGCCGGCGCGTTGCATCACCTCGGTGGTGCGCTGGAGCGAGGCGCCGGGCGGCAACTGCGCCGCGATGATCAGATAGCCCTGGTCCTGCGCCGGGATAAAGCCGGTCGGGGTCGCGGTGAAGCGCCAGCCGGCCAGCCCGATCAACGCGACGTAACAAATGGCGACGATCGCCAGCGACCGCACGGCGCGGTGGGTGAGCTTGCCGTAGCGCGCGCCGAGCCGGGTGAAACCGGCGTTGAACCCGCGCACGAACCGCGTCGGCAGGCCGCGCCAACCCTCCCTCGGCTCACCCTCATGTTTGGGCTTGAGGATCAAGGCGGCGAGCGCCGGCGACAGCGTCAGCGAGACGAAGGCCGAGATCGCCGTGGCCGAGACGATGGTCAGCGCGAACTGCTGGTAGAATTGCCCCGAAATGCCCGGGATGAAGCTGGTCGGGATGAACACGCCGCACAGCACCAGCGCGATCGCGATCAGCGCGCCCGACACCTCGTCCATCGTCTCGTGCGCGGCCTCACGCGGGGTGAGGCCCTTTTCCTCCATCAGCCGCTCGATATTCTCGACCACGACGATCGCGTCATCGACGACGATGCCGATCGCCAGCACCATGCCGAATAGCGACAGGCTGTTGAGACTGAAGCCGAACAGCGCGATGAAGGCGAGGCTGCCGATCAGCGACACGGGAATGGCGATGATCGGAATCAGCGCGGCGCGCCAGCTTTGCAGGAACAGCAGGACGACTAAGGCGACCAGCACGATCGCCTCGGCCAAGGTGTGCTGCACCGCGGTGATCGATTCCTGGATATATTCGGTCGGGTTGTACGGCACCGAATAGGCCAGGCCGGGCGGGAAGCCCTGCGCGGCGCGCGCCAGCTCGGTCTTGACCGCTTCGGCGGTGGTCAGCGCGTTCGAGCCGGGCAACTGGGTGACCCCCAGCGCGATCATTGGTTTGCCGCTGAGCAGCGCGTTGATGCCGTAATCCTGCGCGCCGAGCTCGATCCGCGCGACATCGCGCAGCCGCGTCATGCGGCCCTGGTCGTCGCGCTTGACGATGATCGCGCCGAACTGCTCAGGCGTGCTGAGCCGGCCGGTCGCCTGGATGCCGAGCTGGAAGGCGGTGCCGCCCTGGTTGAACGGCGGCTGGCCGACCGCGCCGACCGCCGCCTGGGTGTTCTGCCCGCGCACCGCGGCGGTGATCTCGTCGACGGTCAGATTGCGCGACGCGGCGCGATCGGGGTCGATCCACACGCGCATATTGTAGTCGCGCCCGCCGAACGCGCGCACGCCACCGACGCCCGGAATGCGCGCCAGCCGATCGACCATCTGCGTGGTCGCATAGTTGGAGACATATTTCTGGTCGAGCGACCCGTCGGGCGAGGTCAGTGCCGCGACCAGCAACAGGTCGGGCGAGTTCTTCAATACCGTCACACCGATCTGGCGCACCTGATCGGGCAGGCGCGGCTCGGCGGTCGAGACGCGGTTCTGCACCAGCACCTGGGCCTGATCGATATTGATCCCGGCCTTGAAGGTCACGGTGATCTGCAGGCTGCCGTCGCCGGTCGCCGAGGAGGACATGTAGATCATGTTCTCGACGCCGTTGATCGATTCCTCGAGCGGCGCGGCGACGGTTTCGGCCAGCGTCTCGGCATTGGCGCCGGGATAGGCCGCCGTGACCACCACCGTCGGCGGCGCGATCTGCGGATATTGCGCCACCGGCAGGCTGGGATAGGCGACCGCACCGAACACCACGATGAGGATCGCCAGCACGGCCGCGAAGATCGGACGGTCGATGAAGAAATGGGGAAATTTCATGCGGCGTCAGCGCGCCGTGGCTTCGGACGGGGGCGGTGCGCTGGCCGGTGCGGAGCCGGGCGAGGTATCAGGCGCACGCGGCTTCAAGGGCACGCGCTTGGCGACCACCGCCATGCCCGGCTGGAGCGTGGTGATGCCCTCGATCACCACCTGCTCGGTCGGCGCGAGCCCGGCCTTGACCACGCGCAGCCCCTCCACCTGCGGCCCGGTTTCCACGGGACGCGGCGCGACCTTGCCGTCGCGGCCGATGACATAGACGATCTTGCGCGCCTGGTCGGTGAGGATCGCCTCGTCGGGGATCAGCATGGCGTGATAGGTGCCCGAACCGAGCAGTCGTGCACGGCCGAACATGCCCGGCGTCAGGAAGCCGTCCGGGTTGGCGACCACGGCATGGGCGCGGATCGTGCCCGAATTGGTGTCGATGGTGTTGTCGACGAAATCCATATGGCCGTGCCAGCGAAAGCCGCTCTCATCGGCGAGCTGGATCTCGACCGGGTTGGGCGTATCGCGCGACGAGCCGCGCTGGCCGGCGCGGTCCTGGCGCATATATTTGAGGTAGAAGCTCTCCGCGCCTTCGAACGAGAACCAGATCGGGTTGGTCGACACCACGCGTGTCAGCACGGTGGTACCGTCCTGCGCGTAATTGCCCTTGCTGACGCGGCGATCCGACACCCGGCCGCTGATCGGCGCGCGCACCGTGGTGAAGCCCAAATTCAGCGCGGCGCTGCGGACATTGGCCTGCGCGGCTGCGAGATCGGCGGTGGTGGAGCGCACCGTCGCCTGCTTGGTTTCATATTCCTCTTTGGAAATCGCCTGGGCGGCGAGCAGCTTCTCGGCGCGGGCGAGTTCCGACCGGGCGTTGATCAGCGCGGCCTGCGCCTTGGCCGTCTGCGCCCGCGCCTGCGCCAGGGCAGCGGCATAAGGCCGCGGATCGATGATGAAGAGGGCCTGGCCCTGGCTGACATGCTGGCCATCGACGAACAGCACGCGATCGATCGTTCCCGACACGCGCGGGCGCAATTCGGCATCCTGGATCGCCTCGAACCGGCCGACATATTCGTCCCAGTCGACGACGTCGCGCTGCAGCGGCGTCGCCACCGTGACATGCGGCGGCGGCGGTGCCTGGTTCTGGTTCCCCTTGCCGCATCCGGCGAGAGTCAACGCAATGGTCATGGCGAGCGCGACCCGCCTCTGGCCCATGGCCTTCGTCATCAGCGTCTTTCCCCAACAAGCGCCAGGTGGTTCAGCCGTCCCCAACGTGCGTGGCCCCGTCGATCTGCGTCGCGGATACCATCAGGTCCCACAGGTGCGGTGGCGGCCGGCGACATACAAGGGACATTTCGAGCGTCTTCGACTAACTATTTGTTACGCCACCAAAATAAACATGATCCAAATTGAGGGCGATGTGCCGTGCGCGGCGCGACGATCAGCGGCATTGCCGCTTTTCGAGCGAGCCCGTAGGACGTCGGCAATGCCGATCATGTCCCGTCTCCCCGCCATCAACCCATTGCTGCGGGCGACGCGCGACTTCTTCGGCTCGTTCTCGCGTTATGCCGGTATAAGGGGGTGGATCGGTGCCGGGCTGGTGGGGCTGGGCGCGATCCTCGATGGCGCCGGCCTGCTGCTGCTGATCCCGATCATCCAGGCAGTCGTCTCATCGTCCGGCAAGCCATCACGCACCACGCTTCTGCTTGAATCGGCAGGCGCCCACACGCCGCTGGCCAGGCTGGGGGCGATGCTCGTCCTGTTCGTCATCCTGGCGCTGGTCCGTGCGGTGGTGCTCTACACTCGCGACATGACGCTGGCGCGGCTGCAGGCCGGCTTCGTCGAGAATTTGCGAAACGGCCTGATGCGCCGCCTCGCCGCCGCCCCCTGGCATCGCATCGTCGCGCTGCGCCACGCGCGTATCACCAGCCTGATGACCAGTGAAGTGGCACGCATCTCGAGCTCTGCGCAGTTTCTGATCCAGGGCAGCGTGGCGGTGGTCATGCTCGTCGTGCAGGCAGTAGTGGCCTTTTCGCTGGCGCCGTTCCTCGCCTTGGCGACCTGCGGCCTAGTGCTGTTCGGCGCCTTGCTCGCGCTGCTCGCCCAAGGCCCTATCCGCGACCTCGGTGCCGGGATGGTCGGCGCCAACATCGCCTTGATGGGCAGCACCAGCGGCTTTCTCGGAGGGCTGAAGGCGGCGGCAGCGCAAAACGCCCAGCATGCCTTTGTCGACGAGTTCGCGGCGATCCAGCGTGACGTGCGCAACCGCAGCCTCAGCTTTATGCACCGCCAGGCGTCGAGCCGGCGCATCTTCTCGATCGGCTCCGCGATGATGGGCGCGGCGGTGATCGTCATCGGCTTCGCCACCGGGGTCGAGCCGGCGGTGCTGATCATCATCGTCGTCATCTTCTCGCGGATGAGCGCGCCCGCACAAACGCTGCAGATGGCGGCGCAGAACTTCTTCTTCGCCTTGCCGGCATTCGAAGCGGTGCGCACCTTCGAGGCCGAACTCGACATAAGCGACCTTGCGGCACCCGATCATGTCGCGATTCCCGAGGGCGCGATCGAGGTGCGTGGCCTGACCTATCTTCATGCCGGCGGTGGCGGCGTGCGCGACATCGACCTGACCATCGCGCCGGGGACCTTCACTGGTATCGCCGGACCGTCGGGTGCCGGCAAGACGACGTTGGTCGATCTGCTGATCACGCTGCTCACGCCCCAATCGGGCGAAATCCGCGTTGGTGGCACCGAACTGAACGGCACCAGCGCGACGGGGTGGCGCGACCATGTCGCCTATGTGCCGCAGGAAGGCTTCCTGTTCCACGACAGTGTCCGTCGCAACCTGAGCTGGGGCGCGGGCGCGCCGGACGACGCCTTGCTGTGGGATGCGCTGACGCTCGCCGGTGCAGAGGCGCTCGTGCGCGCCCTCCCCGAGGGACTCGACACGGTGGTCGGTGAACGTGGCTCGCTGCTGTCGGGTGGCGAGCGGCAACGACTGGCGATCGCCCGCGCGCTGCTGCGCCGGCCGCGCCTGCTGGTGCTCGACGAGGCCACCAACGCGATCGATGCGGCGAGCGAGGCGGCGCTGCTCGCCCGCCTCGCCGCGCTCGACCCGCGCCCGACGATCGTGATGATCTCGCACCGCGCCGAGACGCTGACCGTGTGCGATCAGATCGTCACCATTGAGCGCGGTACAATGGCGCAATGATGTTGGCTTGCCATCGCCGGCAAAGCGCGGGACGATCGGCGACGCACGAACAGGGAATATGAGGGGAAGACGATGACATTGGCGGCCGATACGATCCTTTCCCGATCAGGCACCGCGCTGTCGACCGAGGTCGATGGTGAGGCGGTGCTGATCGGCATCGAAACCGGCCGCTATTACGGTCTCGATTCGATCGGCACCGCGATCTGGAACCGGATCGAGGAGCCATGCCGGTTCGACGCGCTGTGCGCGAGGCTGATCGAGGAGTTTGACGGCGATCCGGTGGTGATCGAGGAGGAGACGCGCGCTTTCGTAGCACAACTCGTCGAGCGTGAGCTGGTCAGCGCAAGTTGATTCAAAGGTAGCCGAAGCGGCGCATCACCGCGCCATGGTCGCGTTCGATCGTCGTCGCCTGGTCGGAGGTGAGGATGTCGCGCCAGCCGCCGGCGCGGCCCGATACAAAGAAGCGCGAGGCCGAGTCGGGAATTTCGGCAAAGCCGTGGACCCGTTCCTGCTCAGCCAATCGATCAAAACGCGTAGCTGCGATGGCGCCGGCGATCGCCGCGTCCGTTGGCGCAGGCCAGTCGAGATACGCCGCCATCCGCCGTAGCGCGCGATCGAGATCGGCGTGCATGTCCTCATAGCGCACGAGTAGTGGTGTCGGACTCGCCTCGTCCATCCAGCTCGCCACGTGAGTCGACCAGTCGCCGATGAACTGTGAGATGTTGCGCTCCATGCGCCGTCGCGTCATGTTCAGCCGCGAGTTGCGCTCTGCCAGATAGCCGATCGCCCAATCGATCGAGCGGCTGGAGAAGCGCGCCCAGGAGATCGCGACGTCGCGCGGATCGCGCAGGATGTAGATAGCGCCGCGTGAATGATTGCGATCGAATACCGGTCGACCAGACGCTGTGCGAAACCAGGTGTCATGGACCTTGATCAGCTGCTGCGGCTTGCCAGCGCCGTAGCATTCGTCGTGCAGCGCCGGACGCAATGCTTCGAGCTCGGCATCGGTAAGATTGCCGCTGTCGGCCTCCAGCACGGACTCGAACAGCACGCGACCGGTCGGCATTCCCGCAAATTGCGAAATATCGTGCAGCGCGACCGGTGCGCCGCCGGCCCGCAACGAATAGAGCGCCAGACGCGCCCAGGTATTCCCCGATTTGGGATAGGAGGCGAGCCAGATCGCCGCGCCGGGACCGGCTGTCATCGCGCCGCGCGCACCGTCGCCACGATCTCGTCGACGGTCGCGTCGAGCCGCTCGAAGGTGTGCGGACGCTCAATGATGAAGTGCTGCGGAAAATGACCAGCTGCGATAGCCGATCGGGCCATCGCGCCGGGCGCGCCCGCCATACCGACCAGTGAGCGCCAACGATAGACCTGGCGCCGGAACTGCTCGACCGCAGGTCGCCCGCGAATGCGGCGGAAGCGTGCACCACCAAGCTTGTCCCATTGCCGGCGCAGGTGGAAGATCGCGCGAGGTCGCAGCGGTTCGACCCTCGGCCCATCATGCAATGTGCGGCTGAATTTCTCCAGGCCGACGCGGCACCGCTCCATCGTGGATGAATCCCAGCCAGCATTGTCGATCGCGTCGCCCCACATGCGAATGCGGCGCAGGCTGGGCAGGATCAAACCTCGATCGGGGTCGAGCGGCGACACGTCATCGGACAACACCGCATGACCCCGCCGCGCGAACGCGTCGGCCAGCGTCGACTTGCCCGCGCCCGAGGCGCCGGCGAAGCATACCGCCTCCCCGTCGATGTCGACCGTCGCCGCGTGGATCGGCATCACACCACGTTGATGGCAGAGATAACCAAGGGCGCTGCCGAGCAGGAACAGCCTGATGTCCGGGGAATCTAGCGGCTGGGCGGGATCGATGATGACGCGACGCCCTGCCTCGACGCAATACTGCGCCACTCCATCAACGCCGAAACGCGTGCGGCCATCGGCGTCGATTTGCACTAGCGGCGTCGACACCACCGGTCGGTCGAGAGGCCCGGCCTGACCGATCTCGATCGTCACATCCGGACTGCGCGCGTCGCCCGTCCAGCGCGGCAGATCTGGCAGGGCGATGACGCTCGTGACGCGCCAGCCGCACAGGTCATAATCGTCCTGCGACATGATGATCTCAGCCATTCCCACCCTCATAGCGGCGCAGGAAACCGCCGATCGAAATGCCGCGCGCCAGGGCACGGCCATATATCTGCTTGTACGGTTTTGCCGCTTCGGCATCCTTCGGCCAATTGTCGAGCAGCGCCTTCATCCGCGGAACGTCGACCACCCGGCTGGCGAGCGGCGAACGGGCGATGCGCTCAACCGCTGCCGCCAGCCCATCGCGTCGTGCCGAGACCATCGTGTACCATTCGGGGCATTGCACGCCGCGCCGCCGCTCGTCCGTCACCTCGCGCGGCAGCCGGTCGGCCAGAACACGCCGCGCCAGCCAACGGTCCACCCCGGCATGCCAGAATTGGCGCTCGGGGATGCCGAGGGTAAATTCGACCAGCCGCCGGTCGGCATAGGGGTCGCGCATCTCGATGACGGCGCGGCGCCGCGCCGTCGCACCCTTGTCGCGATTGACCTGCGACTGCAACGCGCGCAGGCGATGCTCGCGCATCGTCATGGTCGGAACAAACGGCGCGTCATGACCCGAACGCCTGCTGACACCAGCATAATCCAGCTCGGCGAGGAAATCCTCGGATACCATGCTGTAGGCCGTCCATGGCGGCCGTCCACCAGCCGAGCGGCGGGCGCGCCAGCGATGCAGTTCCCGCGGCACCAACGGCCGCAAGAGATGCGCAGCGAGAAAACCCGGCACCGACTGGCGACGATCGCGCGCCGCGGCGGCCACGCCGCGATATGCCGCGTCAAGACGCCCGCTGATAAGATCATGGGCAAAATTCGGCTCGCCGACGAACGATAGCGTGAGGTTGCCGCATCCTCCGGTCAACATGACCTCGCACCCCTTGTCGTGCGCCCGATCCACCAGTGGCTGGAACCAACTGGCGTTCAGGCTTCGACCGCGAGGAACGTCGAAGAAACCTGCTTCGCTTTCCGGCTCGACGTCCTCATCGTAGAGTCGGTTCTCGTCGATCACGGTCAAGTCGATATTAGGATATTGCGCCGCGACCGCGCCCGCCAGCGCGCGCTCGTCCATTATCTGATAGGGGTGATCGGCACCAGGCACGCGCAGAAACGCATCGAAGGGACGGTCGCCGCGCAACCGCGCGACGGTTGCGGCGAGGCCGGTTGAATCCAAGCCGCCCGACAAGCTCGTTGCAACCTTGCCATTTGCCGGCAGGCGGCATGCGACCGCCTGATCGAGCAGTGCGCGCGCCGCTGCGACATAATCCTCGTCGCGACGAAAACGCACCGGCCGTACATCGTCCAGTGTCCAGTAACGCGACGTACGCACACCGTGGCGATCGGCCACAACCATGCCGCCGGGCGGCACCCGGAAAATACCTCGATAGATGGTGCGCTCGTGATCCTGCGGCTCGATCGTCAGATATTGAGCGAGCACCAGTTCGTCGAGATCGCGCGCTACCTCGGGCAGGGTGAGCAGCGACTGGATCGTCGACGCGAAGAACAGCCCGTGGGGATGATCGACGTAAAACAGCGGCCGCGTACCGAGCGCGTCACGCGCCAACACCAGCCGATTCGCCTCGGCATCCCAATGCGCGAAGGCAAAGCTGCCATTGAGTCGCGCCGCGGCGCCGTTCCCCCAGCGGTTGCATGCGGCCGCGATAAGATCGAGATCGGCCCATCGCCGTGGCCCTTCAAGACCGAGCGCCGCGGCGATCTCGTTAGGTGCGTCAAGGCGACAGTCAGCCACGACCATCGCACCATTGTCGGATCGCGAGGGAGACATTGCCGTGGGACCGTCCGGCTGTCGCAAGCGGCGACTGAGCAATGCAGCGACGTTATCGCGGCCTCCGCGTGCCGTACCCGTCCCCGCAAGGCTGCGGCGCAGGCGATCGACGATGCCCGGATCGACACCGCCATTGAGCCGAAATGCGCCGGCAATCTCATCCATGAAAAGTTACGAGGTTAGCGGGAAGGGTGCGACGGGACGCGCGCGCGCGACGATCAGCTCGGCCCGTAGGTGACATAATTGGGGTTGTAGTCGAAGCCATCGCTCCCCGCGGAGGCCGCCTGGTTGAACGTGACGTCAGCGATCTTGTCTTCGGTGAGCGTAGGCGTTCGCCATACCGCGCGCTTCGCAACGCTGCTGCCGGACTGGTGGCTGCTGGCCGTCATCACGATACCCCTCATGTTAACATCCGAAGCGGGCGCCTTTCGCGAAGTGGTGATGCGGCCCGCCTAATCCCTGCACGGTGTGCCCGAAATATGCTCCCGAAACAATCGCAAATCGGCGTCGGATTGATAGCGAAACGGATCGATTAATTCGCTTGACGGCACCCGCGAGAGCGAGCTTAAATCGTCGAGGACGGCGGGCATTCTGTTGCTGCGGCTCCTCGGCCGCCCGACGGAGCTCGGGCAACCGGTTCGGAATTGCTGATGGTCGCGTCGTGTCCTACACCCGGACACTCGATGAATTGGGGGGATGGCTGATGACACAACCTTATATTGGCGAGATTCGCCTCTTCCCGTGGGACTGGTCGGTTCGGGGCTGGGCGCTCGCCCAAGGCCAGTTCCTGCCGATCGCGCAGAACCAGGCGCTGTTTGCGCTGATCGGCACGACCTATGGCGGCAATGGCGTAACGACTTTCCAGTTGCCCGACCTGCGCAGCCGGGCTGCGGTCGGCATTGGCCAGCTGGCGGGTGGCAGCAACTATGTATGGGGCGAAAAGACCGGCGCGGAAACGGTGACCCTGAACACCAATCAGATTCCGCAGCATAATCATTTATGGACGGCGAACTCCGCCGCGGGGGACGCAGCGCCACCACTCGACAATTACCTTGCCGGCGCAGTGGTTCCCGCCACGGGTACGCCGGTGCCCACCTACCTCCCGACGGCGGGTTCAATCCCGTCGCCGGTCGTGCTGAACGCGGCCACGCTCGCCAACAAGGGCGGCAACCAGCCGCACTCGAACGTGCAGCCCTATCTCGGGCTCAATTATTCAATCGCCCTGCAAGGTCTCTTTCCGTCGCGCAATTGAAGCGCGTTGCTGGACCGCTCACTTTGAAGGATTGAGCCAATGTCTAACCCTTTTCTCGGCGAGCTTCGCCTGTTTGCCGGCACTTTCAACCCGCGCGGCTGGGCCTTTTGTGCCGGGCAGATATTGCCGATCGACCAGAACGACGCGCTTTACGCGCTGATCGGCACGACGTTTGGCGGCGACGGGCAGGTAACGTTCGGGCTGCCCGACCTGCGCGGCCGCGTTGCGATCGGGCAGGGCCAGGGCAGCGGCCTGAGTTCCTATGTGGTGGGCCAGGAATCCGGAACGGAGAGCGTCACTCTTTCCGTAAACGAGATGCCGCAGCACACCCACGCGGTGACGGCGAGCAGTGCCGACGCCACGGCGACGACGCCGACCGGCGCGGTGCCGGCGCGGCCATCAGCCGCGACGGTGGGATACCTCTATCTGAGCTCCGCGGCCACCGGCGCGACCGACGCACCGCCAGCGGCGGCAGCCATCTCGGTGGTGGGAGGCAGTCAGCCGCATGATAATATGGCACCTTCCTTGGTGCTGAATTACATTATCGCGCTGGAAGGCGTTTTTCCGTCGCGGAACTAGCCTTTAGGGGAGAATATTCATGACCGCTCCATTTATCGGCGAAGTCCGCCCATTTGCCTTCAATTTTGCGCCGCGCAACTATATGCTTGCGAGCGGCCAATTGTTGCCGATTGCACAGTACACGGCCTTGTTCTCGATTCTGGGCACAACGTATGGCGGGAATGGCACGACGAACTTCGCGTTGCCCAATCTGAACGGCTGCATGGCGATGGGCAATGGCAGCGGCCCCGGCCTCACACCCCGCGTTCTCGGCGAGGTGCTCGGGGAGGAAACCGTCACGTTGCTGTCGACGAACATGCCTGCGCATAGCCATGCACCTTATGCCCGCGCGCAGCCGGGCACGGCGAATTCGCACAATGCGCCGCAGGCGGGTGATTATCTGACGCGTTTCAACACCAGCTCCAGCGCGATCGGCAGGATGTATAATACCCCGCCGCTGGAGAATGCGACAACCATGGCAACGAACATGATCTCGTTTGTCGGCGCCAACCAGTCCCACAATAACCTTCAGCCAATCCTGGTGATCAATTATTGCGTCGCGATCCAAGGCATCTTTCCGACCCGCAACTGACCCGGGATCGCATCACGACCAGAGCCGAAGCGGCGGAGGACGAAGCATTCCTCCGCCGTCTCAACATTGCCGTGCGCTGGAACGAATTCGCCGCGCTGGCGATACCCCCAGCGGAGAAGGTCGCGCTGCTGCAGCAGCAATATGATGCGCGGCGCACCGGCTATCGGGGCGAATTCCCGGACGCCGATTTCCATGTCGTCGAGCGCGGCGGCGTGCCCGTCGGGCGCTTCTACGTCGATCGCCGCGCCGACATGCATCATCTCGTCGACATCGCCATCTTGCCCGATCATTGCGGTCAAGGCGTGGGTACGACACTACTCGAGGGGATGCTGGCCGAAGCGGCCCGTGCCGGCGTCGGCGTCGTCTTGCGCGTCGATCATTTCAACCCCGCCAAACGACTTTATCAGCGCAAGGGCTTCGTCGAAATCGAGGATCTCGGATTCGACGCTCTAATGCGTTGGACGCCGCCCTCGTTATAAGGCGATGACCAGATCGCACCGACGTCGCCAAAGCTATGCGCCGACAGCCGGCCGGAGCAGCTAATACGGGACAGCTCGGACGAGGACCGCTTTAGCCAAAGACCAGCTCATAACGGAAGCCACCGATGCTGTTACGGCCGGTCGCCGACGGCGTCAGCAATTGTGCGCCCATCACCGGGTGCTCGATCTCGATCATGTTGTTGATCATGGCATCGTCGCGAATACCGTCGAGCACCAGCGTAAAGGGTTGGCGGAACCCCTGCGTCGCGGGTCGTAATGCCGGGATGACCTCAACCAGCGTGAGCTGGTCCTCGAAGTCGCCGTGCCCGGCGATGAACACGGTGCCGATATGCGGCTTGAAATCCTCGGCGGTCAGCGTCGCCACCGAGACACTGCCCTCATCATTGTCGGACAATCCGGCCTCCCTTCATGACCCATTTCACCGCGCGGACTGCGGCGATATCGTGCGTCGGGTCGCCTTGTACCGCGATGAGATCGGCGAGCAAGCCAACCCGCACCGCGCCGAGCCGGCCAGCGAGATGAAAATAGCGCGCATTGCCCGAGGTCGCGGCGATCAGCACCTGCGCCGGTGACATGCCGGCGGCGGTCATCAGCTCCATCTCGCGGGCGTTTTCGCCGTGCGCGAACACCCCGACATCGCCGCCCATGCACATATCGACATGCGCGGCGCGCGCCAGCGCGAAGGCGCTGCGGTTCAGCGCCACGCTTTCGGGCACCGGATCGCCACCCTTCCAGCCGCGATAGCGCGCCACCGCGTCGGACGCGGCCAGCGTCGGGCACAGGGCGATATGTTTCGCCGCCATGGCCGCAAAAATCTCCGGCGTGCCGCCATAGCCATGTTCGATCGTGTCGACCCCGGCAGCGATCGCGCGGCGCATGCCCTCCGGCGTCGAGGTGTGCACCGCGACGATGCGCCCGGCATCATGCGCCGCCGCCGTCGCCGCCTTCATCTCGTCGAGCGACAAGGTCGGCATGCTCGGCTCGCCCGGGCGCCAGCGATAATCGCCATAAAGCTTCACCACATCGGCCCCGCCAGCGATCTGCCGCCGCACCGCTGCGACGATCGAATCGACGCCGCTGACCTCCTCGGCACCCTGCGGGATCGCCACGCCGGGCTCGAACCCCTTCGGGCCATACGCCCCCAGCGCAACGATCGCGCGTGTCGCCACCAGCATGCGCGGGCCCGGCACGATGTCCTGGTCGATCGCCGCCTTCAATCCGACATCGGCATAACCAGCGCCCTCGGTGCCGAGATCGCGCTCGCTGGTGAAACCCGCCATCAGCGTGGTGCGCGCCTGCGCCACCGCGCGCGCCGTGCGCAGCGCGAGCGGCTCGTGCAGCACCTGATCGTCCCAGCTCGTCTCGTCATAGGGATGCAGGAAGAGGTGACCGTGGCCCTCGATCATCCCCGGCATCAGCGTGTCGCCGGGCAGCTCGATCACCGTCGCGCCCGCCGGCGCGGCCAGGCTCGGCCCCACCGCGGTTATCCTGTCCCCCACCACCAACACCTGCCAGCCGGGATGCGCGACCGGATCGATGCCGTCGAACACCGCCGCGGGGCGCAGCAGGGTCGCCGGCGACGTGTCCGCCAGTGCCGGCGTGGCGAGGAACATGGCAAGCAGCGCCCAGATCTTCACGGCCTCATCCCCAAGCTTGTCGCCCGCACCCGCGCCCGATAGCGTCTGCGCCATGGATAGCCACCACCACGCCGCACGCAAGCTGCTCCTCGCAGCCGCTCTCGCCTTTCCCGCGGCGGCGCATGCCGACGACATGGCGCGCTGGCGCGGCGAAGCGGCGCGCGTCACCATCACGCGCGACGACTGGGGCATCGCCCATGTCCACGGCAAGGGTGACGCCGACGCGGTGTTCGGCGCGATCTATGCCCAGGCAGAGGATGATTTCGGGCGGATCGAGGCCAATTATCTGACCGCGCTCGGCCGCACCGCCGAGGCCGAGGGGCCGGGCGCGCTGTGGAACGATCTGCGCCAGCGGCTCTATGTCGATCCGGTCGAGCTTCAGGCGCAATATCGCACCAGTCCGGCCTGGCTGCGCGGGCTGATGGACGCCTGGGCCGATGGCCTGAATTTCTATCTCGCCACTCATCCGACGGTACATCCCAAGGTGCTGACCCGTTTCGAACCGTGGATGGCGCTATCCTTCACCGAAGGCAGCATCGGCGGCGATATCGAGCGCATCTCGACCGCCGATCTTGCGGCCTTTTACGGCGACCATATCGCGCTGAACGACGAGGAGACCGGCCGCCGCCCGCGTGAGCCGCGCGGCTCCAACGGCATCGCCATCGCACCGAAGAACACCGTCGATGGCCATGCCTTGCTGCTGATCAATCCGCACACCAGCTTCTATTTCCGCTCCGAGCTGCAAATGATCAGCGATACCGGCCTGAACGCCTATGGCGCGTCGACCTGGGGGCAGTTCTTCATCTACCAGGGCTTCAACGAGCAGGCGGGCTGGATGCACACCTCGTCGGGTGTCGACAATGTCGATCAGTTCGAGGAGACGGTGACGCCGGCGGCGGGCGGCAAGCTGACCTATCGCTATGGCACCGAGCAGCGGCCAGTCGTGGAGCGCAAGGTGACGATCGCCTTCCGCCAGCCCGACGGCGGCTTGGGCCAGCGCAGCTTCACCACCTATCGCACCCATCACGGCCCCGTGGTCGCGGCACGCGGCGCGACGTGGATCACGCAAAGCCTGATGTGGAAACCGATCCTGGCGCTCGAGCAGAGCTGGCTGCGCACCCGCGCGCACGATCTCGCCGCCTATATGCAGGTCGCCTCGCGCCAGGCCAATTCGTCGAACGACACCTTGTTCGCCGACGGCAAGGGCGAGATCGCCTATCTCCACCCGCAATTCGTGCCCGTCCGCAATGACCGCTTCGACTATACGCGGCCGGTCGACGGCAGCGACCCGGCGACCGACTGGCACGGGCTTCACCCGATCCGCACCCTGCCCAATGCGATCAACCCGGGCGTCGGCTGGGCCAAGAATTCGAACGACTGGCCGTGGCAATCGGCCGGGCCCGACAGCCCGCGGGCAAAGGACTATCCGCGCTACATGGACCAGGCCGGGGCCAATGCGCGCGGCACGCACAGCGACCTGTTGCTGACCGGCCATCACGACTTCACCCCTGTCCGGCTGATCGCGGCCGCCTATGACAGCTATCTGCCGGCCTTCGCCGCGCTGATCCCCAAACTCGTCGCGGATTATAACGCGCTGCCCGCGGGCGACGCGCGCCGCGCCGACGCTGGCCGCGCCGATCGCGTTGCTGAAGGGTTGGGACGATCGCTGGGGCGCCGATTCCGAAGCGACCTCGCTGGCGGTGTTCTGGGGCGACGGGCTGTGGCGCGACGTCGGCGAGTTCGCCCGTGCCGAGCGCATCAACGTGCCCGATTACATCGCGACCCGCGCCACACCGGAGATGCGCCTCGCCGCGCTCGACCGCGCCGTGGCGAAGCTCACCACCGATTTCGGCGGCTGGCGCGTGCCATGGGGGAAGATCAACCGCTTCCAGCGACTCGACGATTCGATCGCCGCCCGTTTCGACGACACGCAACCGAGCATCCCCGTGCCGTTCACCTCGGCGCAATGGGGCAGCCTCGCCTCCTATGGCGCGCATGCCTATGCCAATACGAAGAACTATTACGGCACGAGCGGCAACAGCTTTGTCGCGGTGATCGAGTTCGGCCCGCGCGTGCGCGCCTGGGCGGTGACCGCGGGCGGCGAGAGCGGCGACCCGGCCTCGAAACACTTCAACGACCAGGCAACACGCTATGCGAGCGGCGCGCTACGCCCGGTCTATTTCTACCCCGAGGAACTGGAGGGGCATATCGAGCGCCGCTACAAGCCGGGCGAGTAAATCCTGCTCAGGCGACCTTGGCCTCACCGCCCGGATCGATCAGCGCGGCGACCTGCGACGCCTCGACCGGGCGGCTGAACAGATAGCCCTGGATGTTGCCGCAACCCTGTCCGCGCAACTCGTCGAGCTGGTCGCTATCTTCCACCCCTTCCGCCGTGGTCTCCATCTTCAGCGCGCTGGCCAGGTCGACGATCGCACGGACGATCGCCGCCGCACTGGGATCGCCGACTATGTTGGTGACGAACGAACGATCGATCTTGATCTTGTCGAACGGGAAGCTGCGCAGATAGCTGAGCGACGAATAGCCGGTGCCGAAATCGTCCAGCGCGACGCGTACGCCCATTTCCCGCAGCCGGTGGAGCAGCGCGATGGTCGGCCCCTCGCCTTCGAGAAACACCGATTCGGTGATCTCGATCTCGAGCCGGTTGGGCGACAGGCCCGACCGTGCCAGCGCCTGGAGCAGGATGCTGGCGAACCCCGCACTGCGGAACTGCAGCGGCGAGACGTTGACCGCGACGCGGATATGCTCGGGCCATGACGTCGCCTGACGGCAGGCCTCGTGCAGCACCCATTCGCCGATCGCGACGATCAGCCCGGTATCCTCGGCGACGGGAATGAACTCGGTCGGCCCGACCTCGCCGCGCGTCGGATGCGCCCAGCGCAGCAATGCCTCGAACCCGCCGATGCGATCGTTCTTGAGATCGAACACCGGCTGGAAGTTGAGCCGGAACTGCCCATTCTGCAGCGCGTCACGCAAATCGAGCTCGAGCTGGCGGCGCTTGCGCGCCGCGGCGTCGAGCGCCGGTTCGAAGAAGCGGAACACGCCGCGGCCATCCTGCTTGGCCCGATACAAAGCGAGGTCGGCGTTCTTGAGCAGCGTGTCGGCATCGGCGCCGTCATCGGGGCCGATCGCGATGCCGATGCTGGTGCCCGAGGCGATCTGGTGGCCATCGGCGATCATCGGCAGTTTCATCCGATCGACGATCGCCTGGCTCAGCGCGCGCGGCCGGTCGGTATCGCGGCCGGTCAGGATGATGGCGAATTCGTCGCCGCCGAGCCGGGCGATCAGCCCCTCGCCGGCGACCTCGCACAATTCGCGGCCGACGATCTTGAGCAAGGCATCGCCGACCGGATGGCCGAGCGTATCGTTGACGCCCTTGAACCCGTCGAGATCGAGGCACAATACCGCGACCTGCTCGCCGAAACGGGGCGCGCGGGCGAGCGCGGTCTCGAGTTGCTCGCGAAAGAAGGTGCGGTTGGGCAGGCCGGTCAGCGTATCGTGAAAGGCGAGATGGCTGATGCGATGCTCGCGCTCGACGATCCCGGCCGACATGCGGTTGAAGCTCTGCGCGAGCCGGCCGATCTCGTCCGACCCGACCACCTCCACCTCGGTTCGCGCCCCCTCTTCCAGCGACCTCGCCGCAGCGTCGAGCGCGGCGATCGGCCGCGCGATCGACCCGGCGAGACGCGCGCTGCCGTGCAGCACGAGCAGCAGCCCGATCAGGCCGGCCAGGCCGATGCCGAGCTCCAGCCCGCGATAGGAAGCCAGGGCGGCATCGAGCGAATAGCTCAGCAGCAGTGCCGCCTCGGGCTTCTCGCCGCGACCGGTAAAGGGTTTGGCCAGCGCAAAGGCGCGGCCGTCAGGCAGATCGAGCAGCGCCGGCACACCGCCGCCATGGCTCTGGGCCACCAGCGCATCGAGCGCCGCGCTGCCGCGATTGGCGCCGCCTGTCCAATGCCCCGCGGTGTCGCGATGCAACATCGTCGCGGTCAGCGGGATCGCGGAGAGCTTCTCCAGCGTGCCCATCTCCTGCTGATCGAGCGGCAGGGCGAAGACCAGCAGGCCGATCTCGGTCGGCGCCATGATCGGTGTCGCGACGATGCGGTAGACACCTCCATTGCCGGCGATCACCGCATCATGCTGGTCGGGAGGCAGGGATGTCACGAGATCGCCGATCTCCTTGCGCAACGCCGGCGCGCCGTCGCCCAGCACAGTGCCCTGATTGTCGACCAGGAAGGTGTCGGCGACATGCGCGCGCGATTTGAGATTGGCCAGCGCCGAGGCGATGGTCGGCTTGTCGCCGCTCGCCACCGCGGCGCGAAAGCCGAAGTCGCGCGACAGCACCCCGGCGGATTCGCTCAGCGACTGGGCGCGCAATGTCCATAACCGGTCGTAGACACTGCCGCTGGTCGCCATCGCGGTGCGCACCGACTCGCGCGCATGGCCCCAGATCACCACCTGCGCGACGATCGCCACCGCCAGCAGTACCAGCGCGAACAGCACGCCATAGCGCACGGCGAGGCGCGTGCGCAGCCGCGCGAACCGCCAGTTCGGCAGAGCGGGCACGCGCGGCTTCATCGCCGCGCGGTCAGCGTGCCGCTGTAACCCGCCGGCGCGACCGTCACCGCCTGGCTCACGACATTGCCCGGCGCGCGGATCGATGGATGCCACAGCCTGAGCGTCGCGCCGCCGGGCGGCACATTGGCGATGGCGACATGGCCCCCTGCATCGCTCTGCGCCGCGAACGGCGTATCGACGACCCAGATGAAACCCGACATCACGTCATGGATGTTGCACCCCAGCGCGACCAGCCCGGGTTTGTCGAACACCACGCTGCGCGATTCGTCGCGGCCATAGAGCTTCAGTTCGAACTTCTTCGGCGTGGAGAAGGAATAGACATGGTGCCGCACCGCATCGTGATTGGGAAAGCTGACCGAGGCGCCCACCGGCACGATCAGCACATGCGGCTGAAAACTGATCTTCTCCTGCGCCATGACATAGGGGCCGGAAATGCGGAGCGGCCCCGCCGGCTTGTGCGGCGTGTCGACGATCACCACCGCGCCTGCCAGCGGCTTGCCGTCCGCCCCGCGAACATCGACCGACACTGTCGCGGCTTGAGCAGCGAGCGGCGCGAAGCCCAGGGCCATCGCCGCGATCAGCACGGAGGCGGTACGCATCTTACACATGGATTTCTCCTTACGCGGCGTGAAGTTGCGGGCCGGTAAAGCGGCGCTTAAGCAAAAAATAACCATAATGGATCAATTGCTGCACGCCTCAGCACAAGGCGGCGCCATGATCAGCAGCTCGGTTTTACGTAAAATATGCATAATGCTGGCCACGCTGAGCGCCACGCCGGCGGCGGCGGAGGAGGCGCGCACCGGCGGCAAGCTGTTGCTGACCGGCGGCGTGTCCAGCGTCGAAGGCGCGGCCGGCGGCGGCCTCGCGACCTGGGCGGTGATCGGCGGCGACGAGACCGATGCCGGCATCGGCGCCAGCGCTCACGGCACCTATGTGGCGTTACCCGATTTCGACCTTACCAGCTTCGGCGTGACGCTCGGCATCCGCGACCGGGTCGAACTGTCCTATGCCCATCAAAGCTTCGATACGCGCAGCGCCGGTGCCGCGCTCGGCCTCGGGCATGGCTTCACCTTCCGCCAGCATGTCTTCGGCGCCAAGCTGCGGCTGATCGGCGACGCGGTCTATGATCAGGACAGCGCGCTGCCGCAAATCTCGATCGGCGTGCAATATGAATCGGCCGATCGCGATGCCATCATCCATGCGGTCGGCGGCCGGCAGTCGAAGGGCGCCGACTTCTTCGTGTCGGCGACCAAGCTGCTGCTCGCGCAGAGCCTGGTGCTCAACGGCACGGTCCGCGCGACCAAGGCCAATCAGTTCGGGCTGCTCGGCTTCGGCGGCGACAAGAGCAATGCCTATCATGCCGAAGTGGAAGGATCGGCGGCGCTATTGTTGTCGCGTCGCATTGCCATCGGCAGCGAATATCGCAGCAAGCCCGACAATCTCGGCTTCGCGCGCGAGAATGACGCATGGGATGCATTTGTCGCCTGGGCGCCGATCCGCCACGTCACGCTGACCGCCGCCTATGTCGATCTCGGCGACATCGCGACCTTCAAGGCTCAGCACGGCGCTTTCCTGTCGCTCCAGACCAGCTTCTAAGGGAGCCTTCGACCATGTTGCTGCTCGCCGCCGCCCTCGCCCTCCAGGCCGCCCCCGCCGCTCCGCCGCCCGGCGAACTGTCCGTAGATCCCTACACCCGGAGCAACGCCAATGCCGGCGCGCCCCCTTTTGCCGGCGACCGCATGCTGCGCGCCTTTCACGGCAAGGCCGGGATCGACCACATCGTCGACGACCTGGTCGATCACATCCAGGTCGACCCGCGAATCTCTGAGATACTGAAGGGCCAGGACATGGTCCGCCTGCGCCGCATGCTCAAGGAGCAATTCTGCTACATTCTTGATGCAGGTTGCGATTACACCGGACGGACGATGCAGGCCGCGCACAAGGACATGGGCATCCAGACCGCCGATGTGAACGCGCTGATCGAGAATCTGCAGGCCGCGATGCATCGCGAGCATGTGGGTTTTTTCGCCCAGAATCAGTTTCTTGCGAAGCTGGCGCCGATGAAGCGCACGACCGTGAAACAATGATGCTGCGACGGTCCGCTGTGTGAAACAAATCACACTCCGCCGCGTTGCACCATTTCGGGGATCGCATTTCATTGATCCGCCGTTAGGTCTGTGTTAGCGAACCCTGGTACAAGGGTGAACCGATTCAAGGGGACTGATCATGGCTTTCGACAAAGACGCAAATGTGACTGCCGATCTGCCGGTCGCTCGTGATGCCTGGGTAAAGCCCGAAATCCTGTCGTTTGAGCCGGTTTCGGCGGCGCAATCGGCCATTCCGGGCGCGGTCAACGATGGCGGTGGTGCCAACCAGAGCTGAGATTCGGTCATTGCTGCTGAAATTTGGAGGGGCCTGATACTTGGTATCCGGCCCTTCTGTTTTGCGCGTGACGATTCATTACATCGAGCGGGCGCATGACGATCGGAACTGAATCCGGGCGGGGCAGCAAACCTTACGACCTGACCATGGCGGAATGTGACTACCCCGCATGGTCTGGTCCGCCGCGCCGTACTATTGTGGTTTGCACGCATCAACGGTCCGGCAGCACCCTGTTCGGCGAGGCGATGTATTTCGCCGGGGGCTTGGGTTGCCCGCTGGAATATTACCATGCCGGGTTCCGCCCGGCCCTTGCGCAGCGCTGGCAGGCGTCGAACATCGGCGATTATGCCGCCGCCGTAGGCAGATATCGGACTGATCCGGGCGGTACGCTGTCGATCAAGCTATTCTGGCGCGACGTGGTGGAACTGGCGATCGAGATCGACGCGGGACGCTTCGGCGCGTTGAAGAACAATCCGCCCGACGCGACCGAGCCCGCAACATATCGGGCGATCGCCGACATCCTCGCGCCGCTGCTCCACGCGCCGGTGTTTGTACATCTTTTTCGACGAGACCGTATTCGCCAGGCTATCTCCACCGTCGTCGCCAGCGATACCGGCCAATGGCGCCGCATTCCCGATGTCGATGAACGCGAACCTGCCGGCGAATCGCTGTTCGATCTCGACCGTATCGAACAACTGATCGGCTATTCCGATTTCTGCCATGGCCATTGGCGTAATTTTTTCGCCGCGATCGGCGCAGCGCCATACGTGCTGACCTATGAGGACCTCGCCAGGGACTATGTCGCCGCGGCGAAGGGCGCGCTGCGTTTTCTCGACAGTGACATGTCGCCGCCGTCGACGCGAATGCGTCGCCAGGCCGATGAGATCAGCGAATCGAACGTGCTGCGTTTCCTGCGCGCGCGCGCCGCCCGGGCACAGGGCGCCTCCTGACAAGCGGCTCCGGCGATCAGATCAGACGATTTCGATCAGCCCACGCTCAGCGAGCGCGGCCACGAAGGTCTCGACATCGATCCGGCACGCGCTCGGGTCGATCTCGAACTGTTCGGACATCCGCTGGCACAGCGCCGACACGGTGATGGCATTGTCGAGCAACGACCAGATTCGCGCAGCCGACGTGCTGAGCTCGATGAATTCGCCGCGATCGGGATCGAGCACGACCATTTCGCCACCCGATTCCGCCGCGATCAGGCCGGGACGATGACGGATGAGCGCGTCTGCGCCATTTGGTCCAAGAAACTTCATCAATGCCTTCCCACGACAGTGCGCGTCATGATCCAAACGCACTTTCCAGCCAAATGTCCATGCTCATGGCGAACCACAAGGGCGCGACCGGCGGTGCCCGCCCGACCGCGCCTGCGGTGCGCCACCCCTCATATCGGTCGGCGATAAGTTGCAATTCGACCGGATCTACCCAACCACGGCGTACGCAGGGAGAATCCTTCAACGGACGGCGGCGCAGCAGCGAGATCACGGCGTCGCCGGTCGTGGCATTGAACCCCGCCTTGTCGGTACGCAGGCGGATTTTCTCGGGCAACGTGCCGCGCATTGACTCGCGCAGGAGATATTTCTTCTGTCCATCGGCGCGCATCACGGTGCCGGCCGCGCCCATTACGAAATTCGCCAGCCTCAGGTCGTGAAACGGATGCCTGAGCTCGACGCCGCGACTCTCGGCAAAAGCCTGAATGTTCTCGAACAGATAGCGGCTCGACAGGAAATAGAAATAGCGGCTCTGCTGTGCGAAGGTCGGCAACTTCACCGGCTTGTCCCGGTGGTGCCAGCGCTCGCGCAGCCCGATCCGCTCGGCCCAGTCGGCGCGCAACCATGGCGGAGGGCCATCGCCATAAGCGAGCAGCGGATGGAACATCTGCGCGCGGTAGCGTGGACTGAGCAGCGGCATCACGCTGTGATAGGCGACGCGGCGGGCGGCAACATGGATCGAACGGTCAGGCCACGCTATGAGGCCATCGCGCATCAATGCTCCCCAGCGGCCTTGGCGCAGCAAGTCCGGCCAGTGCGCGTGCGAACCGGCAAGCCATTCGTCCCCTCCTTCGCCCGTCAACAGCACCCGCGTGCCGGTTCGCTCGAGATGATCGCAGCTATTGTGCAACGTCGCGAGACTGTTTGGCCGAATCGGCAATTGATAGGTAGTCGCGGACCAGGCGCGCGCGGCATCGAGATCGAAAAACTGCTCGCCGAAGACCGTCGCCGTAATTCCGAGATGCGCCTCGGCGGCGCTGCTATATGCCGTCTCGTCATGCGGCTGCCCCGGGAAACGCGCGCTGACCGCTTCGACCTGTCGCTCGATCCGGCCAGCACGATGCAATTCGGTCGCGCGGCAGACGATCGACGAGGAGTCGAGGCCGCCCGACAGTTGCGCCGCGACCGGGCCCACCCCCCGTGTCGTGGCAATCAGCGCTTCGTCGAACAGCGCGCGAAAGCGTTCGACATGGTCGGCCGCCGACAGGCGCGAGAGATCATCGAACGGTCCGCCATGCCAGTGCCACCGCCGGATGCGCCCGCTTTCGACCGTCAGGCCCGATCCCGGCGGCAAGCGTTGCACGCCCTGCCAGAACGTCTCGTCAGGCGAGGCGAATCGCTGACTCAGGCATTCGCCGATCGCCGCCTCGTTGAGACGACGCTCAAGGCCCAAGCCGACCACAAGCGCGCGCGGTTCGGTCGCGAAACCAAAGGTCCTGCCGTCGAACGTCCACAAGAGCGGTCGCCAGCCAATCGGCGAGCGCAGCAGTGACAGCCGCCGGTCGCGCGGCTGCCACAAGGCGATGGCAAAGTCGCCGACCAGGCGATGCACGAAAGCGTCGCCGAGCCGCTCGAACAACGCGAGCACGATGGCCGGGTCACACGCTGTCGCCAGCCCGGCGCCGTGCCACCCGAGCAGATCGAGCAATTCGCCACGATTATCGAGCCGGCCGTCGAACAGCGCCGCGACGCCCGAACCCATGCCAATCTGCGGCTGAACCTCGCCGACGGCTTCGGGCGTGGTGGCATGGGCGGCGCGGATGAAGCCGACCGGCCCGTCATGCCAGCGAGTTACACCATCGCTTCCGCGCGGGGGCGCGGCCGCCGCCATCGCCGCAAGCGCCCGATCAGCCATGGCTCGGCCATCGACGTACAGGATGCCGGAGATAGCGCTCAACGATCGTCCTCCCGGCCTGGCATCCCTGTCGCTTACGGGGCGAGCAAAAGCGCGGCAAGAGCGGCGACGAGCGGTCTGGGCGGAACGGCGGGAAGCATCGGGGGTTATCAGCCACGCAACCAGTGAGGCAGCGATGACCGACAAGGAAACCTTCATGCTCGGCACGGCCGAGTATCAGCAACGCGACATCCAGGAGCAGGTCGCCAAGGCAGACGAGAAGACGCCCGAACCCAAGGAAGGCGCGATGCAGGCCGGCGCGCGGCGCTATCCCGAGCCGCCTTTGCCGAGGCAGCATCAGGCCAAGCCGGGCAGCGAATCCGCGCTCGACCCGGCGCCGATGTACGATGCCCCCTTCTATCGGGGCTCGGGCAAGCTGGAGGGCTGTGTCGCCATCATCACCGGCGGTGATAGTGGCATCGGCCGCTCGGTCGCCGTGCTATTCGCGCGCGAAGGCGCGGATGTCGCGATCGTCTATCTCGGCGAGGAACAGCGCGACGCCGAGACCAGCCGCCGCGCGGTCGAGGCGGAGGGACGCAAATGCCTGCTGATCCCCGGCGACGTGCGCGACCGCGACTTCTGCATGGACGCCGTGGCGCGCACCGTGGGCACGTTCGGCAAGCTCGACATCCTGGTCAACAACGCCGCCTTCCAGGTCCATGCCCCGAGCTTCGAGGAACTTACCCCGGAGCATTTCGACCAGACCCTGAAGACCAATCTCTACGGCTATTTCTTCATGGCCCAAGCGGCGGTGCCGCACCTCGCGCCGGGCAGCGCTATCGTCAATACCGGCTCGGTCACCGGCATCATGGGCAACAAGGACCTGCTCGATTATTCGATGACCAAGGGCGGCATCCACGCTTTCACCCGGAGTCTTGCGACCCACCTCATCCCCAAGGGCATCCGCGTCAACGCCGTCGCACCGGGGCCGGTCTGGACCCCGCTCAACCCGAGCGACAAACAGGCCGAGAAGGTCGCCGAATTCGGTGCCGACACCCCGATGAAACGCCCGGCCCAGCCGGAGGAGATCGCGCCGGCCTATGTGTTCCTGGCGTCGAAACAATGTTCGAGTTACATCACGGGCGAGATTTTGCCGATCATTGGGGGCTATGCCGGCGGTTAGCCACGATCCTCACGTCATCCCGGCGAAAGCCGGGACCCATGGACACGGCGCAACTGGTGATGAGCGAACGCCGCGCCAGCTATCCCGACAGGCCAAGGGCCCGCCTAGACCGGGATAACATGGCTTTGACCCACCATGATTGCCCTGAGCCGTTCGCCGGCGAGGAGCGGCGCGCAGCGCGGGCTGGTAGCCCGTGCCAGCG
>NZ_JAQGLG010000253.1 GCF_028292965.1 Sphingomonas bacterium
AGCCCTGCGGGAATGGCGTGATAGAGGAACACCGAGTGCATTGCGCGGCGCACGGGCTCGTTGCCGCGGAACGAGAAGCTCAGGTTGGACAGGCCGCCCGAGAGGTGGACATGCGGGCAGCGCGCCTTGATCTCCTTGCACGCCTCGATGAAATCGACGCCGTAATTGTTATGCTCCTCGATCCCGGTCGCCACCGCGAAGATGTTGGGATCGAAGATGATGTCTTCGGGCGGAAAGCCGATGCCGGTGAGCAGCTTGTAGGCGCGCTCGCAGATCTCGACCTTGCGCGCCTGGGTGTCGGCCTGGCCGACCTCGTCGAACGCCATGACGACCACTGCGGCGCCATAGGCCATGCACTTTCGCGCTTGAGACAGAAACTGAGCTTCACCCTCTTTCATGCTGATCGAATTGACGATCGGCTTGCCAGAGACGCATTTCAGCCCGGCCTCGATCACCGACCATTTCGAGCTGTCGATCATGAACGGGATGCGCGCGATATCGGGCTCGGCGGCGATCAGCTTGAGGAAAGTGACCATTGCTTCGAGCGAATCGAGCAGGCCCTCGTCCATGTTGACGTCGAGCACCTGTGCGCCGTTCTCGACCTGCTGGCGCGCGACCTCGACCGCCCTAGGGTAGTCGCCGGCCATGATCAGCTTCTTGAACGCGGCCGAGCCGGTGACGTTGGTGCGCTCACCGATGTTGACGAAGGAGGAGGTGTTGGCGGTGGTCATCTACTTCTCACTCCCCTCCCGCTTGCGGGAGGGGTTGGGGGTGGGCGCCCGGCTGATCGCGAGCGGTAGCGTTTGGGGAGAGCGCGAGCCCACCCCCGACCCCTCCCGCCAGCGGGAGGGGAGAAGATCAGGCCGCCATGGTCATGGGTTCGAGGCCGGCAAGGCGCGTGCGCACTTCCGGTGTCGCCAACTGGCGCGGCGGTAACCCCGCAACACCATCGGCGATCGCCTTGATGTGTGCGGGCGTCGAACCGCAGCAGCCGCCGAGGATATTGACCTGCCCGGCCTGGGCCCAGTCACCGACCAAAGCGGCGGTGGTCGCCGGCATCTCGTCATAGGCGCCGAGCTCGTTGGGTAGACCGGCGTTCGGGTAGATCATGATCAGCGTGTCGGCGATCTGGCTGAGCGTCTTGACGTGCGGGCGCAACTGTTCCGCACCGAAGGAGCAATTCAGCCCGATCGTGACCGGCCTGGCGTGGCGCACGGCGTGCCAGAAAGCCTCGACGGTATGGCCCGACAGGTTGCGGCCGGACAGGTCGGTGAGCGTCATCGACAGCATGATCGGCAGGTCGCGGCCGAGCGCCTCGCCTGCCTCGATCGCCGCCATCACGCCGGCCTTGGCGTTGAGCGTGTCGAACACCGTCTCGATCAGGATGAAGTCCACCCCACCCTCGACCAGCGCATCGATCTGCTCGCGGTACACATGCTTCAGATAATCGAAGTCGATCTCGCGAAAACCGGGATCGTTGACATCCGGTGACAGCGACAGCGTCTTGTTGGTCGGGCCGATCGCGCCGGCGACGAAGCGCGGGCGGCCGTCCCTGGCGGCATATTCGTCGGCCAGCTTGCGGGCGATCTTCGCCGAGGCGATGTTGATGTCGCGCACCAGCGCCTCGGCACCGTAATCGGCCTGGCTGATCACGTTGGCCGAGAAGGTGTTGGTCGAGACGATGTCCGACCCCGCGTCGAGATATTCGCGGGTGATCGTCTCCGGCACCTCGGGCTTGGTCAGCGCGAGGATGTCGTTATTGCCCTTCTGGTCGTGCGTCAGGCCGAGATCGCCGGCATAGTCCGCCTCGGCGAGCTTCCAGTTCTGGATCTCGGTACCGAACGCGCCGTCAGTGATCAGGATGCGCTTCGCGGCTTCCGCGATCAGTCGTTTACGTGGCGTCATGCCGCCGCCTCCTGGGTGAGCCCCTGAGCCCGCGCGCCGAGCAGATGCGCGATGGCATAGCTCAGCTCGGCACGGTTGAGGGTGTAGAAATGGAAATGCCGCACGCCGCCGGCATAGAGCTTGCGGCACAATTCGGCGGCGATCGTCGCGGCGACCAGCTGGCGCGCGGCGGGCAGGTCGTCGAGGCCCTCGAACAGGCGGCCCATCCAGCTCGGCACATCGGTGCCGCACATCGCCGACATGCGCTTGACCGCGGCGAAGTTGGAAACGGGCATGATGCCGGGGACGATCTCGGCGTCGATGCCGGCCGCCGCCACTTCGTCGCGGAAGCGGAAGAAAGTTTCGGGCTCATGGAAAAACTGAGTAATCGCTCGGCTCGCGCCGGCGTCGAGCTTGCGCTTGAGATTGTCGAGATCGGCGGCCTTGCTCGCCGTGTCCGGGTGCGCCTCGGGATAGGCGGCGACCGAGATTTCGAAGGGATGCAGTTTGCGCAGGCCGGCGACCAGCGCGGCAGCATTCTCATAACCGCCCGGATGCGGGGCGTATTTGCTGCCCGCAACCGACGGGTCGCCACGCAACGCGACGATGTGGCGCACGCCGGCTGCCCAATATTCATGCGCCACCGCGTCAATTTCCCCGCATGTCGCGTCGACACAGGTGAGGTGTGCCGCAGCGGCGAGCGGCGTCTCGCGCGCGATCCGCGCGACGGTGGCGTGGGTGCGTTCGCGCGTCGTTCCGCCAGCACCATAGGTCACCGAAACGAAGCGCGGCCCCAGCGGCGACAGCGTCGCAATCGCGTCCCACAGCTGTTCTTCCATCTTGTCGGTTTTGGGCGGAAAGAATTCGAAGCTTAGCGCAATGTCGCCGCCGACATCGGCATAGAGCGGTGCGTCGAGCGCGCGGCGCGCCTCTTCGAGCTGGTTGACCGAAATACTCATGCCGCCTTCACCTCACGCAACCCCTCGCCGAGCTTGCGCCCGAGCCATAATTTCACCGTCAGTTCGCCGCCCTCGAGCGTCTCGATCCGTGCCGGGGCAAGCCCGGCATTGCCGAACCAGCCGATGATCTGCTCGTCCGAGAAACCGAGCCGCGCATGCGCATCGCGCGTGCGCAGTTCCTCGCGCTCATGCGGCGCGAAGTCGGCGATCAGCAGGCGGCCACCGGGTGCGAGCACCCTGCCCGCCTCCGCAATCGCCGCGCCGGGCTGTTGCGCGAAATGCAGCACGTGATGGATGATCGCGACGTCGGCCGCGCCGTCCGGCAGCGGTAACGCGTAAAGATCTGCCTGGCGAAGCTCCGCATTGGCGAGGCCGCGCTCGCTCAGCTTTGCGCGGGCGAGGCGCAGCATCTCGGAGCTGCGATCGATACCGAGCGCGCGATCGGCGCGGCTAGCGAACAATTCGAGCATGCGGCCGGTGCCGGTGCCGATGTCGATCAGCTGGCCGACCTTGTCGTCACCAAGGACAGCGCCCATCGCTTGCTCGACCTCGCTTTCGGCGATGTGCAGCGAGCGGATCGCGTCCCATTGGCCAGCGTTGCTTTCGAACCAGCCGGCCGCGGCAGAGGCGCGATCGGCGCGCACCGCGGCAAGGCGCGCCGCGTCGGCGAGGCGCCAGTGATCGGGTTCATGGATCGCCCAGGCGTCGAGCGATGCGAGGACCGGCTCGACCCGTCCGGCCTGACCGAGCGCGACGAACACCCAGCTGCCTTCCTTGCGTCGTTCGGCGAGGCCGGCGTCGCAAAGGATCTTGACGTGGCGCGAGACCCGCGGCTGGCTCTGGCCGAGCACTTGGGCCAGCTCGCCGACCGACAATTCCATCGAGCGCAGCAAGGCCATGATGCGCAGCCGCGTCGCATCGGCCAGCGCGCGGAAGATATCGAGAGCGATTGCCATGACCGATCATCATATAAAGATATCTTTATATGAGGTCAACGAAGGATGAAGGAGCCAAAGCCGATTGCGCACGTTTGGTCGCTCCGATAGCGTCGCCGATACGCCAAAGCTGCGCCTACCCCAGCCACGGAGCATGAATGATGCGCAAGATACTCGCCCTGCCGCTTGCCGGCCTCGCTTTGCTCGCGATCGGCGCGTGCAGCCCCAAGGCACAGAACGAGACTGCTGAAGCGGCCGATACCGTCGCCGCGGACGCCAATGCCACCATGGTGCAGGCAGCCAATGACGTCGACGCCGCCGCCGATCGCGCCTTCGGCTCGGGTGAGGCGAGGATCGACAATGGCGCCGAAGCGATCGGCAACGCGGCCGACAAGGCGAAAAAGGGTGCCGGTCAGGCCATGCGGGACATGGGCAACGAGATCGATGAATAGGATTCGCGGCCTTGCGGTGCTTGCCTTGCCGCTGGCGCTGCTCGCGGCGTGCCATGGCGCTCGTCAGCCCGGTGCGACGACCGCGGGCGAGGACAAGCAACTCGATGAAGCGGCCGCAATGCTCGATGCCAACAGCATGGAGGTCAATGCGGTCGATATGAACAGCGTCGATCAGGGCGACGACAGCGACGGAAACAGTCAATGACCAATTTGCGCCGCCTCGGTTCGTCTGACCTCCATGTCGCGCCGCTGGTGCTCGGCGGCAATGTGTTCGGCTGGACCGCCGACAACGAGACGAGCTTTGCCGTGCTCGACGCGTTCGTCGCCGGTGGCGGAACGATGATCGACACCGCCGACGTCTATTCGGCGTGGGTGCCGGGCCATAAGGGCGGCGAATCCGAGAGCGTGATCGGCGAATGGCTCAAGACCTCGGGCAAGCGCGACAAGGTGCAGATCGCGACCAAGGTCGGCATGTTGCCGGGCGAAGGCGGCGAGAAGCTCGCCCCGGCGCGGATCGCGGCAGCGTGCGAGGCGTCGCTTCAGCGGCTCGGGATCGACTGCATCGATCTTTATTATGCCCATCAGGACGATGACGACACGCCGCAGGAAGCCGCATTGGAAGCGTTCGGCAGGCTGGTCGCGGCCGGCAAGGTACGCGTGCTGGGCGCCTCGAACTTCCATGCCGCGCGACTGAAATCAGCCAATGAGGCGGCGCGCGCGGCAGGGTTGCCGCATTATCAGGCGCTGCAACCGGAATATAATCTCGTCAGCCGCCACAAGTTCGAGGGTGAGCTGCAGGATTATTGCGTCGAGCATAATATCGGCGTGCTGCCTTATTACGGGCTCGCCTCGGGCTTCCTGACCGGCAAATATCGCGGGCCGGAGGATCTCGGCAAAAGCGTGCGCGGCGGGCGGATGACCGCTTTCCTCGAAGGCAAGGGCAAGCCGGTGCTGGCCGCGATGGATGCCATCGCGGAAGAGACCGGCGCGACGCTGGCACAGATCTCGCTCGCCTGGATCCTCGCGCAACCGGGCCTCACGGCGCCGATCGCCAGCGCCACCAGCGTCAGGCAACTCGAGGAATTGCTGCCGGCGATGGACCTGACGCTCAACGCCGATCAACTCGACCGGCTGGACGCGGCCGGCGCCTGATCACCGGGTATAGATGTCGATGCGCTGGACGCCGAGCTGGCGTTCGGCCTTGAGACGATAGCCGCCCGCCTTGAGCAGGCCGACGGCCATCGCCCGCATTTCCGAGCGCTCGCCATTATAGGGCGGGCGCATCACCACGACCGCCGGTTGACGCGCGAAGATGCGGCGGACCTCGGCGGCCTGATCGACGCCGATCGCGCCTTGCTCGCGCTCGCGGTCCAGATGGCTGGGGAAGAGATAGGGTGTCTCGGTACAGCGACCCGTGGCCGGATAGAGCATCGTGTCACCCGAGAAGACGTAGAGGCAGCCCGGCCCGCTACCAATCTCCGCCGCCAGCGCACGCAGTTCCGCGGTGCTCCCGCGCTTGTTGATATTGTCGATGACGATCGCCTCGCCAGCCAGGCCGACGATGATCGCGAGAATCCAGCCGAGCCGCGCGCCTCGCGCGCTGTTGCCGAACCATGCAGCGCCGCAGACGCAGCCGGGTACCAGCAGCGGCAAGGCATAATGGTTGAAGTAAGAGCCGAACAGCAACACCCCGATCAACGCCGCGACCAGCCAGCCACGCAGGAACAAGCGAGCTTCGCTGCGGGACGGATCATCCGCGCCGACGCGCCGCCCGGCCCACACGGCGGCCATCAACGGTGCGATGCTTAGGGCGAGGAGCAGGAAATTGCCGCCGCTCTCCTGCCAGCTGTCGGGGCGACGCAGCATCACCGAGATGAAATTGGCGTAGAGAAAGGCCTGCTCCTGCCCCAGCGCGGCATAGACGCCGGCCACGGCAAGCGTCGGCAACAACGCGACCAGCACGAGCGCAACGCCATAGCCGAGGATCGATGTGACCGGCCGCGCGGCACGCCATTCACGCCACAACAGCATCAGGCCAATCCAGATTCCCTCGAACACGGTGGAATATTTGATCTGCAGCGACAGCCCGATCAGCGCCATGGCGGCGAGACCTGCGCTACGCGGGCGATGCGCCTCGCCGGACCGCGGCAGCGCGAGCAGGATCGCGCCGGCGACCAGCGGATTGTAGAAGACCGGCGACTGCCCCCCCTGCCCGTCCGCGATGTTCAGCCACAAAATGTAGAGGATCGCCGCGACCAGCGCGCCGCGTGCCCAGCCGGCGCGTTCGGCGAGATGCGCGATGATCGTTGCCGTGACGACGACGCATAGCAAGGCAAGCGCCTGATAGGCCCATATGCCGAGCACCGGGCCGAACAACGCCGCGGGCAGATAGACCAGGAACAGGCCGACCGGCTTGCGGTCCCACACATCGACAAAAGGCAAGGCGCCGTGACGCATCGCATCGGCGACGGCGTAATAGAATTGCTCATCGACGTGCAGCACCGGATTGCCGAAAGTCACCGCGCGCGCGGCGAGGGCGACCAAAGCAAGGACGAACCAGCGTGGCAGTGTCACGCCGCCGAGGCGGATGGTCGCGGTATCGATGATCGGCGCCTCTGTTACTCGGTCTCGCCGCCGCTGTAGCGGGCCGTGCCGCCCGATCAATCCCCGGCGAAGGTCAGCGCCGACAGCCGCCGCTCGCGATCGCTGACCATCAACGCGCGACCGGCGGGGGCGAGCGATCGTTGTGGACATTCACCGCGGAAACAGGCGCGGCAGCCAAGGCCGATCGGCGTTGCGCCGCCGGCGAGATCGACGCCGCGCGCGACCGCCAGCGTACGGGCCTGATCCGCCGCTACGCCGAGCCCGACGGCGAACTCGGCCGGCACGCCACCATAGTGCCCGCCGCGCGTCACGGTGCGCGCCATGGTCAGCCAGCGCGAGGTATCCTCGAGCTCGACCAGTTGCACGACGAGCTTGCCGGGCCGGTCGAAAGCCTCGTGCAGCCGCCACAAGGGGCATCGTCCGTCCGCCTCTGCGAGCGGTGCCGCGCTGGCACCCGAGAAGCGCTTGGACGCCTGGCCCGCGCGGTCGATCCGTACCATGAAGAAGGGTAACCCGCGTGCCCCGACACGCTGCAAGGTCGTCAGGCGGTGCGCGACCTGTTCGAAGCCGACGCCGAAGCGTCGCTGCAACAGCTCTATATCATAGCCGGTGCTTTCGCAGGCGCGGAGAAAGCGGGCATAGGGCATGATCAGCGCGGCGGCGAAATAACTGGCGAGATGCCGCCGGAACAGACGCTCCGCCGCGCGCTCGGCAAAGGCGGCGCCGCGTGCCAGCGCCTCGATCTCGCTACGCGCCTCGATCTGCGCCAATTGCATGGCGACCGCGAAGGTGCGCGAGGCCGGGTCGAGCGTTTCGGACAATTGCAGCTGGCGCGCATGCAGATCGAGCCGCTGCAGCATGTCGGGCATCACATCGACCGGCAGGACGCGGATGGCGAGGCTGTGTTTGACGCGCAGCCGCTCGGCGATGGCGCCGTAGAGATCGTTTGCCCCTAGTCTGATCTCGTCGGCCAGCGCTTCCGCCGCCAGGTCGAGATCGGCGAAATGCCCGCGCCAGCGCTCGATCTCGCGGCGCACCAGCACCACCGGATCGGCGATATCATCGACCACCGCCCCTGCCCCTGCGCGATCGAACAGTCGCGCAAAAGCCTCGGCACCGCCCGGCGCGGCGGTGAGCCATTCCTCGACTTCGTTACGATCGATCTCGAGATCGGCGAACAAGGGATCGGCGAGCCGACGTCGGATCGCCGCGGCCCCGCCGCCGGGCTCACCGGCGGCCAGGCTGCGCGGGTCGAAATCGAAACGTTCGGCAAGGCGCACGAGCAGGGTAGCCGACACGGGGCGCTGATTGCGCTCGACCAGGTTGAGATAACTCGGTGAGATCGCCAGCACCTCGGCCATCGCCGCCTGGGTAAGGCCGACCTGACGGCGCAACCGGCGCACGGCATGACCTGCAAGTATTTTCTGTTCGGCCATCTTTTGTGAACTCGCAGCGGCACGTCCGAGGCGCTTGTAAATTAGTTACAATATGTCAGCAATCGCTTTGCGCGTTTCTCGACGACCTGGAAACAATGCTCCCCGCCAGTGAATGGCGGTCACTCCTCGCACTGCGCGCGTGCCGCAAATGCAAAGAAAACGACAATGCTCCTCGCAATGATCGAAAGGTCAGCACGTCGCGGAGTAACCCGGCCAATGCTGACACGCACCTGACCGTCGGGGGATTCCATGCTGTATGCCTGGGCGCCGGAGAGAGCGCAGGCCTTGCCGCGAGAGCCATACGGCAATCGGCGGCGCCCTCCCCGATCACTGTGGCTATGCCGCCAGCTTGCGCAGTACGTATTGTAGAATTCCGCCATTGAGGAAATATTCTAGCTCGTTGACGGTATCGATCCGGCAGCGCGTCTCGAAGATTTCCGTGGCGCCATCGGCGCGGGTCAGGATGACATCGACTTCCTGACGCGGGCGAATCTCGGCGACATGCTGGATGGTGAAGGTTTCCGAGCCATCGAGCTTCAACGTCTCGCGCGTGACGCCTTCGGCGAACTGCAGCGGCAATACGCCCATGCCGACCAGGTTCGAGCGGTGGATACGCTCGAAGCTCTCGGTGATCACAGCGCGCACGCCGAGCAGGTTGGTACCCTTTGCAGCCCAGTCGCGCGACGAGCCGGTGCCATATTCCTTGCCTGCGACGATGACGAGCGGCACGCCGTCGGCCTTGAAGCGCATCGCCGCGTCATAGATCGGCATGACCTCGCCATGGTAATGCGTCATGCCGCCCTCGATGCCGGGGACCATCTCGTTCCTGATACGGATATTGGCGAAGGTGCCGCGCATCATCACGTCATGGTTGCCGCGACGTGCGCCGTAGGAGTTGAAGTCGGCGCGGCTGACCTGATGCTCCTGCAGGAAGGTGCCGGCGGGTGAATCAGCCTTGATGCTGCCCGCCGGGCTGATGTGGTCCGTGGTGATCGAGTCTCCAAGGATCGCCAATGGCCGTGCCTCGATGATGTCGGTGACCGGCGCCGGGGTCATCGTCATGCCATCGAAATAGGGCGGGTTGGCGACATAGGTCGAGCCGGCGCGCCAAGTATAAGTATCCGACCCCTCGATCTCGATGCCCCGCCATTTTGCGTCGCCGGCGTAGACATTGCCGTAGCGGTTGCGGAACATCGTATCGTCGATGTTGGCGTTCATCGTGTCAGCGACTTCCTGGTTGGTGGGCCAGATGTCCTTGAGGAACACATCATTGCCGTCGCTACCCTGGCCGATCGGCGTTTCGACCATGTCTTCGGTCACCGTGCCCTTGAGGGCATAGGCGACGACCAAAGGTGGCGAGGCGAGGAAGTTGGCGCGCACGTCGGGCGACACGCGGCCTTCGAAGTTGCGGTTGCCCGACAGCACCGAAGCGGCGACGAGATCGTTATCGGCGATCGCGGCCGACAGTACCGGCGCGAGCGGGCCGGAGTTGCCGATGCAGGTGGTGCAGCCATAGCCGACCAGGTTGAAGCCCAGCGCATTGAGGTCCTCGGTCAGGCCCGCCTTGTCGAGATAGTCGGTGACGACCTGCGATCCCGGCGCGAGGCTGGTCTTGACCCAAGGCTTGGGCGTGAGGCCGAAGGCGCGTGCCTTGCGCGCGACGAGGCCGGCGGCGACCAGCACCGACGGATTGGATGTATTGGTGCAACTGGTGATCGCGGCGATGACGACGTCGCCGTCACCGAGATCGTGGCTGCGGCCGGCAACCGCGGCGCGGACCGGGGCTTCCTTCTTGTAGACCTTGAACAGGTCGCCGTTGAACACCTCGTCGACCTTGTTGAGGCTGACGCGGTCCTGCGGGCGCTTCGGGCCGGCGAGACTGGCGACGACGCTGCTCATGTCGAGTTCGAGCGTGTCGGTGAAGATCGGGTCCGGCGCATCGTCGTGACGCCAGAAACCCTGTGCCTTGGCATAGGCCTCGGTCAGCGCGACGGTCTCGTCCGGGCGACCGGTGAGGCGCATATATTCCATCGTGCGCTCGTCGATCGGGAAGAAGCCGCAGGTCGCGCCATATTCCGGCGCCATGTTGGCGATCGTCGCGCGGTCGGCCAGCGTCATCGCGCCGAGGCCGGGACCGTAGAATTCGACGAAGCGGCCGACCACGCCCTTGGCGCGTAGCATCTGCGTCACCGTCAGCACCAGATCGGTGGCCGTGATGCCTTCCTTCAGCGCACCGGTCAGCTTGAAGCCGACGACCTCGGGGATAAGCATCGACACCGGCTGGCCGAGCATCGCGGCCTCGGCCTCGATCCCGCCGACGCCCCAGCCGAGCACGCCCAGGCCATTGACCATGGTGGTGTGGCTGTCGGTGCCGACCAGCGTATCCGGATAAGCCATCATCGCACCGTCGGTGCCCTTGGACGACCATACCGCCTGGCCGATATATTCGAGATTGACCTGGTGGCAGATGCCGGTGCCCGGCGGCACGACCTGGAAATTGTCGAGCGCCTTGGAGCCCCATTTCAGGAACTCGTAGCGCTCCATATTGCGCTGATATTCGAGATCGACGTTATCGCCGAACGCCTTGGGGGTACCGAACTCGTCGACCATCACCGAGTGATCGATGACCAGGTGCACAGGAACCAGCGGGTTGATCTTGGCCGCATCGCCACCGAGCTTGGTGATGGCGTCGCGCATCGCGGCGAGATCGACGACGCAGGGAACGCCGGTGAAATCCTGCATCAGCACGCGCGCCGGGCGGTACTGGATCTCACGGTCGGGCGCGGCCGGGTTCTTTTGCCAGTCGATGATCGCCTTCACGTCATCGGTTGTGACGGTAACCCCGTCCTCGAAACGCAGCATGTTCTCGAGCAGCACCTTCATCGAGAAGGGCAGCCGAGAGATGTCACCATAAGCCTCGGCCGCCGTGGCGAGCGAGAAATAGTCGTAGGACTTGCCGCCTGCATTCAGCGTTGCGCGAGCCTTGAGCGTGTCCTGTCCGATGGCGGTCATGGTGCGACGGTCCTTCCCAATGGGGCCTCGGGCCGGACGCGGCGGGGAGACGGCGATCAAGCCGTGCGAGCGCGCCAGGTGATGGCGAATGCGTGAGTCGCGGCGGCCTTAGCAAGGGCATCCGGCTTGTGAAAGGGCGCCATCAACCGCGGCGCGCGATAAGCGCGGCGAGATCGTCGGGCGTGTTGATGTTGGCGAGCGCGGTATCGCCCGCGAACCACTGCCCGCCGCATGCCGCCAGCCACGTTCGCATCGACCGGTCTTCGCTCGATGCGAGGTGTCGGTCGAGCAGATCAGCATCGCCTGCGCGCCACAAGCCACAGATCGGCAGCGCGCGAACCGCGACCGGCGCACCGGCGGCAAGCAACGCGCCGACCAGTTCCGCCGGCAAGGCGGGCACGTCGCAACCGATCGAAAGAACCAGATCGAAGCCGTGATCGGCCGCATGACGCAACGCGGCTGCCACACCACCGAGCGGACCAAGGCCGGGCGCGGGGCGGTCCGGCAAGGCCAGGTAATCCTCGAATGCCCGACCGCAGATCGCCACCGTGTCGACATGAGATTGCAGTGCCGCGGCAGCGTGAGCGATCAGCGGACGATCATCGAGCTCGGCCAGTGCCTTGTCCGAACCGAAGCGCCGCGATTGCCCGCCGGCCAGCACCGCGCCCAGCAGCCGGCTCATGGCCTCGGCGCGAGATAGCTGTCGTCGCGCGCCAGCGAGATCAGCGTCAGCCCCGCTTCGGCGGCGCGCGCGATCGCCAGGCTGGTCGGTGCGGACACGGTGACCAACATCGGGCACCCGGCGATCGCGGCCTTCTCGACCAACTCATAGGAACAGCGCGACGAGAGCAAGGCGAAGCCCCCTTCCCACCCCATACCGGCGCGCGCCATTGCCCCAATCAGCTTGTCGAAGGCGTTGTGCCGCCCGACATCCTCGCGCGCCAAACCGATTTCGCCGTCCGCGCCACAGGCCAGCGCGGCGTGGACCGCGCCGGTCGCAGCATTGAGCGGCTGGCGCGCGCGCATCGCCGCGAGCGCCGTGAAGACCGCATCGCGTTTTGCCAGCGGCCGCGCCGTGATCACCGGCAACGGCCGCAGCGCCGCATCGAGATTTTCGATACCGCACAGCCCACAAGACGATTCCGAAACGCGGTGACGCACGCGATCGAGGATACGCTCGCGCCGCGCAGGAACGAGATCGACCCGCAGCACGGTACCGCGCTCGGTGTCGTGTGTTTCGGCGGAGATTATATCGGACGATGCCTCGATCAGGCGCTCGGCCAGCGCAAAGCCATAGGCGAAGTCGATCAAGTCGGCAGGCGTCGCCATCATCACGGCATAGCCGATCCCGTTGAACTCGACCGCGACCGGGCGCTCGATGGCAACCGGCCGCTCCACCGCTTGCTCGCCACCCTGCGATGGAACGCGGCTGAAGTGCGCGACTTCCGCACCTTGAGCACGCAGCTGTTGAGATTCCGAATTCACCGGCACCTGATTGGGCATCTGGCTCGACCTGTCCAGCAGCGGCTTGACCTGGATTGCTGAACGCGTGCCGACGGCATTCGGCAGCGCCGCATTCGTATTTCGCTAACCCAGAGTTGCGCTGGCACAGGCCTGCCGCACCTGTTACCCCTTGTTACGGGATGGGAAGCATATGGCTGGGGGGCCGTTATCCGGACCGCGGGGAGAGCAGCGTGACCGACAACGTCATCGCGCACGACAAGCCGGCAGGGACGCCGGAACGCGAAGAATTCGCCCGACAGTCGACCAGTCCGCTCGCCATAGCCGCTGTGCTGGTACCGGCCATCGCTCTCGCGGCATGTTCGGGCGGCGGTGGCACGACGGGCACATCGACGCCGGCGCCGACCCCGGCGCCAACCTCGTCGGCCATCACCAAGACCCAGGCCAGTCGTTTCCTCGCCCAGGCGACGATGGGCGCGACCGATACGGTGATCGCCGATGTTCAGGCCAAGAGCTTCGACGGCTGGCTGACCGCGCAATTCGCCCTGACCCGTGCGACATCGCATTGGGACTGGCTGGTCGCGCAGGGCTTTTCGGCAAGCACCTATATCAATGCCGAGACCGGTTTCGACCCGACGATGTGGCGGCAACTGATCGTCGAGCCAGACCAGCTGCGGCAGCGCGTCGGCCTTGCCCTGTCAGAGATCATGGTGGTCGGCATCGCCGGCATCAACCTCAACTGGAAGCAGTTCGCCGGCGCGGCCTATATGGACGTGCTGCTCGACAACGCGTTCGGCAATTTCCGCACGTTGATGGATGCGATCACCACCAACGCGGCAATGGCATCCTATCTCACCTTCCTCGGCAATCGAAAAGCCAACGCCGCCACGGGCGCGGTACCCGACGAGAATTACGCGCGCGAACTGATGCAGCTGTTCACGCTCGGGCTTTACCAGCTCAACATGGACGGCACCAACAAGCTGTCAGGCGGCAACCCAGTCGAGACCTATGTCCAGGCCGATGTCACCGGGCTCGCTCGCGTCTTCACCGGCCTTTCTTTGACCAACAGCACCAGTTCCACGCCGGATCGCTACCGCCTGCCGCTGATCATGAACGCGTCGATCAACGAGACGGGGTCGGCAAGTTTCCTGGGTGCCACGACCAGCGGCGGCGGCATGGCGGCCGTCAAGACCGCGCTGGACACGATCTTCGCGCATGCCAATGTTCCGCCGTTCATTTCGAAACAGCTGATCCAGAAACTGGTGACCAGCAATCCGTCCCCGGCCTATGTCTCGCGCGTCGCGGCGATCTTCGCGGATAACGGATCGGGCGTGCGCGGCGACATGAAGGCGGTGATCCGCGCTGTCCTGCTCGACACCGAAGCACGCGGCGACGCCGCGCTGACCAGCACCACCGCCGGCAAGCTGCGCGAGCCGATCACCCGCCTCACCGGCTGGGCGCGGGCGTTCGGTGCGACCAGCCCGTCCAACGCCTGGGCTTTCGGCGATACCAGCAGCTCCAGCACCAGGCTGGCCGAATCGCCGGGCCGCAGCAGCAGCGTGTTCAACTTCTTCCGGCCCGGCTACTCGCCGCCCAATACGGCAATATCGAGTGCAGGCCTGCTCGCGCCCGAATTCCAGATCACCAATGAGCTAAGCGTGGTCGCCTATGTCAATTATCTGCAGACGCTGATCGCCAGCGGGGCGGGTGACACCAAGGGCGACTATACCGCGATCGTGGCGCTGGCGAACGACAGCCAGGCACTGATCGACCAGGTCAATCTGCTGGTCGCCTCCGGGCAGTTGAGCAGCGCGACGGTCGCCGCGATCAAGGCCGCAATCGAGAGCATTTCGTTCAGCGGCACCAATGGCCCGGGCAATCGGGTGGGCACGGCGATCCTGCTCACCATGGCCTCGCCCGACTATCTGACGCTGAAGTGAGGGGGAACGCGCGATGAGCAACGACCAGTCACGCCGCGCGTTTCTCAAGCGCAGCGCCGCGCTCGGCCTCGCCGGCAGCGCGACACCGTTCGTCACCAGCCTCGCCGCGATCGGCGAGGCCGCTGCGGCCACCGCGACCGATTATAAGGCGCTGGTGTGCGTGTTCTTCTATGGCGGCAACGACTACGCCAACACGCTGCCGCCCTATGACCAGCCGAGTTACGATCTCTACCAGGCAGCGCGCTCCAATCTCGCATTGGACCGCAATACACTCGCCGCGACGGTACTGACGCCCAGCGCGGCGCTCGCCGGTGGCCGGCAATATGCGCTGGCGCCGACCATGGCGCCGCTCGTGCCCTTATTCTCTGCCGGAAAGATGGCGGTGGTGCTCAATGTCGGCACACTCGTCATGCCGACGACCAAGGCGCAATATACCGCCGCTTCGGTCAAACTGCCGCCCAAGCTGTTCAGCCACAACGACCAGCAAAGCTATTGGCAGGCATCGAGCCCGGAAGGGGCGAGTTCTGGCTGGGGCGGCCGCATCGGCGATCTGTTCCAGAGCGGCAACGGCACATCGACGCTGACCTGCGTCAATGCCAGCGGCAATGCGGTTTTCCTGACCGGCAAGACTGCAATCCAATATTCGGTCAGCACCAGCGGCCCCATTTCGCTGCTGAGCAATGGCAGCACATTGTTCGGCTCGACCACGGCGATGAGCACCTTGCGCAGCCTGATGGCCGGATCGAACAGCAATGTGCTGGCCAGCGAACATGCCAAGGTCAGCAAGCGCTCGCTCGATCTCTACACACAGGTCAACACCGCGCTCGGCGGCGCGCCCGCCGCCAACTTCCCTTTATTCCCCAGCGGTAACAGCCTGGCCGACCAGTTGAAGATCGTCGCGCGGCTGATCTCGGTGTCGTCGGAACTCGGTGCCAAGCGCCAGGTGTTCTTCGTCTCGCTCGGCGGTTTCGACATGCACGATCTGCTCGCGACGCAGCACCCGACCCAGACCGCGCTCGTCGCCAATGCGATGAAGGCGTTCTACGACACCACCGTCGCGCTGGGCATTGCCGACAAGGTGACGACCTTCACCGGATCGGATTTCGGCCGCACGCTGCAATCCAACGACGACGGCTCCGACCATGGCTGGGGCAGCATGCATTTCGTCATGGGTGGCGCGGTCAACGGCCAGAAATTCTACGGCACGCCACCGGCGATCGGCAACAACACGCCTGACGATGTCGGCCAGGGCCGCCTGCTCCCGACCATCGCGGTCGACCAATATGCCTCGACGCTGGCAGGGTGGTTCGGCGTCAGCGCGAGCGATATGCCGACTGTGCTGCCCAATATCGGCAACTATAACCCGTCGAGCTGGAACCTCGGTTTCGTCTGAGATTTCGCCGCAACACGCTTGCACTGAAATGCTTTCAGGCACAGCATCATCCGCGCAATCACAGGAGACGAACATGCGTGGCACGGCTGGGATCATCGCGGGATTGGCGCTGTTCGGCCTGGCCGGCTGCGACGAACATGGTGTGGCAACCGGCGCCCCGCTCGCCGGCGGCGCGACCGCCGTGGCCACCTTGCACACCGCTGACGGCGGCGAGGTGGGTCGTGCCACGGCCACAGAGGTTGCCGGCGGCTTGCGTATCACGATCGACACGCACGGTATGCCGCCGGGCACACATGGCGCGCACATCCACACCGTCGGCCACTGCGATGCACCGGATTTCGCCACCGCCGGGGGCCATTGGAACCCGACCGGCATGAAGCACGGTTCGATGAATCCGCAGGGCCCGCATGAGGGCGACATGCCCAACCTCGTCATCGGCACCGACGGGCGCGGTGCGATAGGGGCAACGATTCCGGGGGCGACGATGGCGGGGCTGCTCGACGCCGATGGCTCGGCGATCGTCGTCCATGCCAATCAGGACGACCTGATGACCGATCCTTCAGGCAATAGCGGCGCGCGGATCGCCTGCGGCATTTTCGGCGCTTCCTGAGCCTTAAGCTGCGCGCCACCCGTTTCAGCTTTGCTGAAACGCAAATATCAGTGAGGGCGGGTCAGGCTCTCCGGTTCGGCGGGGGTGAAGCGGTACATCGCGACGAGTAGATCGAGCAGGTCCTGCGGCAGCGGCTCGGCGAACGCGCAGCCCGCGACATAGCCTTCCGACCAGATGATCGTCGCCGGACGCGGCTTCTGCCCCGGCAAGGTCACCAGCACCGAAGCGCCGGACGTCAGCGGCGCGTGTGTCTGCAACCGTGCCCCTGTAATCGACAGGTCGGCGACACGGCACAGGCTGCGCGCGCCAAGGTCGTTGATCCGCCCCGGCACGACGACCGCTGAGCGGTCCTGCCGGCGCGCATCGTCCGGCGCGGACTGCTTACCCCTGTCCGGGACGAGCCTGATCTCAGCAGCGAACATGCGTTCTCTCCGATTTTAACCGCATCGGGCATGCCCCCATATTGGTTAAGATCGCATTAGGAAGGCCGATCAGATCGTTTCGCCGGCGGCGCGCGCCCGGGCTTCGCGCGATGCCTCCGCCGCCGGTACCAGCCGCCACGCCGCAATGCCGGCCACGATGGTGATCGGCGCCGCGGCGAGCAGCGACAGGATGCCCAGCGACAGGCTGCCCGAGCGGGTCGAAATGTCCCCGGCCAGATAAGGACCCATCGCCAGCCCCAGCAGGGTCGTGCCGATGAAGAAGGTCGCCGTCGCCGTACCGCGCATCCGCGGCAGCACCAGATCCTGCGTCGTCGCGGCGGCCGCACCAAGCGCCCCGCTGGCCATCACCGATGCCGCGAAGAACGACACAACGAAGACGAGCGGATCGAGCGTCGTGAAGGTGATCGCCACCGCCGGGATCGGCGCCGTCGCGCCGAAGATCACAACCAGCAGGCGCCCGGCGGGGTGCCGCCGGCGCAAGCGATCCGCAACAATCCCGCCGCAAGTGACGCCGATGAAGCCAGCCAGCGCCCCGGCGCTGCCGATCATTGCGCCGGCCGATTGTGGTGCCATATGCATCACGCGGATCGCATAGGGCGCGGCCCAGAAGCTCACCGCATAGGCCATGAACGCGTTGAGGCCATAAGCGACGACGGTGCAGAGAAACGCCGGCGTGCCGACGATCAGCGCGAAGGCGGGTGGATCGCGACGCTTCAACGCACTGGCCCAGGAGAAGACCGCGTAGACGCCGACGCCCACCGCCGACCATTGCAGCCATGGCTCGCCGAAGGCGTGGAGCAAAACCACACTGCCGATCACCAGCGCCAGTGCGACGATGTTGGCGATCAGCGCGCGTGTACCGCAACGCGCCGCACCGATCAGCGTCAGCGGTGGCAAGATGGTGAGCAGTTCGGCGAAGAAGTCGCGAAACGGCGCCGGATGCGGCAGGGGCGGCGCGAGCCCCTCGGATGCGCCGCGGATCGGTTCGCGCAACGTCGATATCCATAGGGCAAGGAGCAGGCCGGGAATGCCGACGATCAGGAACGCCGCCTGCCAGCCGTGCAGACCGAGCGGACCGCCCTGCGGATAACTGTCATTCCAGCGCTTGACGATGAGGCCGCCAATGCCCAGCGACAGCCCGCCGCCGACATATAGCCCGGCCGAATAGATCGCGAGCGCGGTTGCGCGCAGCCGGCGCGGGAACCAGTCGGAAATCAGCGAATAAGCGCTCGGGCTCGCCGTCGCCTCACCCACGCCGACCCCGACACGCGCCCCGGCCAGCATCCCGCCACTCTGCGAAAAGCCCGACACCGCCGTCATCGTCGACCACAAAGCGAGGCCGGCGGTCATCAGCCGGACGCGGTTCCAATTGTCCGCCAGCCGGCCGAGCGGAATGCCGAACAAGGAATAGAACACGCCGAACGCGGTGCCGTAGAGAAAGCCGAGATCGCCGTCCTTCAGGTGCAGGTCGCGTTTGATATCCTCGGCGAGGATCGAGATGATCTGGCGATCGACGAAATTGAGCACATAGACCAGGAACAGGATTGCCAGGACATACCACGCATAGCGCGAGGCATGGGCAGGTTCTCCCGCCGGATTGCTGGCCATGCGATTGCCCTCTCGATGTTATTTTCCGCCATCGGGGTAGCGCGCCGCGTCGGTGGAAGGAAGCCGTCTATCTTCTCCCTCTCCCCCTTGGGGGAGAGGGCCGGGGAGAGGGGGTGGCCCCAAACGCAACGTCCGCGTTACTGCCCCTCTCCCGGCCTCGCTATGCTCGGCCTCCCTCTCCCCGGAGGGGAGAGGGAAAGAATCGGTCATATCCCTCAGGCCATCGGCCAACGATCAATCGCCTCGTACCGCGCGCCGCCGCTGCCGAGCGTGCTGGCGTACAGATAGAGATGGCCGACCGTGAACGGCACGCTGGTCAGCGCGGCATGGTCGGCGCGCCAGCGCTCGATCTCGACGCCCATGCCCATCGACCGCGACAGCCGGGCGAGTGTGATATGCGGCAGATAGGTGCGCCCCGCCGGCGCCAGGCCAACGCGCACCAGTGCGTGATCGACCTTGCGGTGCAGCGCTGCCAGCGCCTCATGCGGCGTCACGCCGGCCCACAGGGCATCGACCCGGCCATTCTTGTCGAACGCCCCGACGCCGGCCAGCGCGATCTCGATCGGCGGCGCGTGGACCTGCCCCAGTGCCAGCGCGACATCTTCGGCGACGCGTCCGTCGATCTCGCCGATGAAGCGCAACGTCAGATGGAGCTGCTCGTCGTCCTGCCAGCGGGCGCCCGGAACACCGCCCATGACGGCACCCAACCGGGCGCGGATCGGCGGTGGCGGGCGGAGCGCGACGAACAAACGATGCATCGCGCGATCATAGCGGCCGAGGCTCCGCTGTCAGCCAATCTATGGTGTACGGGCATCGCATCACCGGATTCGCTTGAAATGCCTCGTGGGAGCGACGATATTCCGGTCATCCGGCCTCTCGCCGGAAAGAGGAGCTTTTTCGCAATGGCCAACTGGTCTGATCCGCAGCCGAACGCGACCGCGTTCTCGCCATCGGATGCGCGCACCGCTGCCTATGACGTCGGTCTCCGGCGTTACATGCTGTCGGTTTATAATTATATGAGCTCGGCGGTCCTGCTGAGCGGCCTCGTCGCCTTCTTCTTCGCGATGGGCGGCGAGAATTCGCCCGCCGCGCACATCCTGCTCGGCGGCGGTATCCTGCGCTATGTCATCATGTTCGCGCCGCTGGCTTTCGTCATCGCGTTGAACATGGGCCTGTCGCGCATGTCCGACGGTACGTTGCAAGCAGTGTTCTGGGGCTTCGCCGTGGCGATGGGCCTGTCGCTGTCGAGCGTGTTCCTGGTCTATACCGGCAACTCGATCGCCCAGGCGTTCTTCGCCTCGGCCGCCGCGTTCGCCGGTCTCAGCCTCTATGGCTACACCACCAAGCGCGATCTCAGCGCGTTTGGCACCTTCCTGGTGATGGGCCTGATCGGCCTGATCGTCGCCAGCCTGCTCAACCTGTGGTTCCAGTCGAGCGCCATGCAGCTGGCCATCAGCCTGATCGGCGTGGTGATCTTCGCCGGCTTCACCGCCTATGATACCCAGCGCACCAAGAGCCTCTACGCTCATGTTGCCGGGACAGCCATGGAGCAGCGCACCGCGATCATGGCGGCGACCAGCCTGTATCTCGACTTCATCAACATGTTCCTGTTCCTGCTGCGCATCTTCGGCAGCTCACGGAACTGAGCCAAAGCGGCAACGCTTGAGCTTCGGGCCCGGCGGGGAAACCTGCCGGGCCTTTTCTTTTCCTCCCCTTTTGCCGAAAGCCGCCATGCGCCTCGCGATCGACGTCACCCTTGCCTATGCCATCGATGGCGACGCCGACGTGCTCCTGCTCATAGAGGCGGCGGCGATGGCCGATCAACGGCTCGAACAGCAGGACCTGCGCGTTTATTGCGACGCGCCGATCGGCGCGCAGCCCGGCTTTGATGCCATTGGCCAGCGCACGTGGGTGCAGAGCAGCGACCATTTTCGCGCTGAATATCGCGCCATCGTGGCGATCGACCGTCCGCTGCTCGATCTCGCCACCCTGCCCGCCACCGCCCCCCATCAGGTCGCCGCGGACGCGGTGCCCTATCTGCTGCCCAGTCGCTATTGCGAGTCCGATCGTTTCGAGGGCTTCATCCATCGCGATTTCCCGAACCTGACGGGTGGCGCGCTTGCCGCTGCGCTGTGCGCCTGGGTGCGCGACAATCTCGACTATGCGTCCAACTCCAGCACCGGCGAAACGACCGCGCTCGCGACCTTCGCCTCGCGCAGTGGCGTGTGTCGCGACTATGCGCATCTCCTCGTCGCCCTGGCGCGTGCCGGCGGTATCCCGGCGCGCTGCGTCTCGGCTTATGCGCCCGGCGTCGACCCGCCCGACTTCCACGCCGTGGCCGAACTGTGGCTGGACGGTAGCTGGCACCTCGTCGATGCGACGGGCATGGCACCGTCCAACGAGATCGTCCGTGTGGCGGTCGGCCGCGACGCCACCGACATCGCCTTCATGACCGTGTTCGGCACGGCGCAGCTGCTCGAGCAACGCGTCACGGTGGTGCGGCTCGACGACTGAGCATCGCGCGAAAAAGTGGGAACCGGTTTTCGCTAAAAGCGATGCGACAGCAAATATCCAGAGCAGGCGGTGCGCGTCGGATCTAACGCCGCCTGCTCTGACCGTGGAACGCCTCTCCCTGCTCGATCGTTCTGCACACGAAACAGGAGACGAGCGATGACCGA